>DASZUI010000027.1:0-30199 GCA_035547675.1 Devosia sp. | reverse complement strand
GCGAAGGCGACGATGTTGCCTTCGCGATCGTAGTAGGACCCGCGGGCCTGTCCGCCCTCCTGCAGATCGAACCGGCTGAATTGACGCACCGGATCGGTACTGGCGATGATCCGCCGATCGCCGTCGAGCAGCATGACGGTGGTCTTGTCCTTGACCGCGGGCGGCAGCGCCGCCTCCTTCTCGACGATGGCGGTACCCTGCTCCTGCCAGTCGAAGAACACGCCCAGCGTGCCGATGAGTTCGGTGTTCGCCTGTCCCTGCCGGCGCACGCCCGTGGCATAGACCAGCACCTGCCGGCCGCCGTGCTGCGGGCTGCAGCGGACATTATCCACGACATAGTCGTCGCCCGATCGGGTGGCGCGCGCCGCCTTGAACCAGGCCTCGCCCGCCAGATCCTGTCCGGCAAGGCGATGCGCGGGATTGGCGGTCGCGACCACCCGGCCCTTGGCGTCGGTGAGCACCAGATCGGCATAGACGCTATAGAATTTGTTGATGACGCCGAGCCGCTGCGCCGCGAAGGCGATGTCCTCCGTCGTGCCGCTCTGCAGCGCCGTCCAGAACGCCGTGTCGGTGGCCCACCAGCGCACATCGGCTGTGCGCTCATAGAGATTGCGGACGATGAGCTGCACCAGCGTCTGCGCCAGATCGATCAGCCGTACGCCCTCCATCTGGCTCACCAGCGATTCCGACATCGACCGCGACAGCGAAATGCGGCCCAGCACATTCTCCTCGAAGGCCTGCGCCATCTGCCCGGCCGCATCGGCGAGCCGCTGCACCTCATTGGCCACCACGGCGAAGCCTCTGCCCGAATCGCCGGCCCGCGCCGCCTCGATGATGGCGTTGATCGCCAGCAGCCGTGTCTGCTTCACGATCTGGCTGTTGTTGTTGGTATAGCGCTGGAGATCGCTGTTGATGCCTTCCACCACCACGCGCATGGCGCGGGGAGAGGCTTGGAGGGGGAGCGGCTTGGCCGCCTTGTCCTGCATGGTGATCGAGCCCGCCTTGCTGTCGTCTCAGGGCAGCCGCACCCCTCATGCAGCTTCAGGGGATCAATATCTTGTTTACCCTACCAGGAAGTAAACCAGGCCTCAGGCCGCCTGCGAAACTTCCGTCAGCAGCCACTGCCCGATCGGCCACATGGCGCGGTAATGCGCCGCGCATTGCGCCGCGAGATCGGGCGAACGGGCCGCCTCGGCCGGCAGCTCCAGCGAGGCTGTCAGGCTCTCATTGAGCAAATAGGCCGACGCCACCCCGTCGCTGGGATAGCCGCGCGGCACCTGCTTGCGATCGGGCGCGGCGATCACATAGGGCCCTGCCGATTTCACCGCCTCCACGGCGCCGAGCAGCGCCTTGGCCGAGCGCGGATGGATCACCGATTGGCGGAAGGATTCGAGCATCTCCCCCTGCATGGCGTGCATGCCCACGCCCAGCATCAGCCGGTCCGGCGTCAGGCTGAACCAGAAACCCGGGCAGTCCCAGCCGCGCCGGTCGCCATGCCAGAACCATAGGCTGAGATGCGTCTTGTAGGGCCGCTTGTCCTTGGAAAAGCGGATATCGCGATTGATCCGGCTCATCGAGCCATTGACCTTGGGCTCGAACCGCACGGCGGGCGAAATCTCGCGCAGCCTCGGCCCGAGCGCCATGACGAAAGCCCGGGCCGGCTCGACATAGCCGGCCTCGTAAAGCGCGCGATTGGCGTCGAACCAGGCCTTTTCGTTATGCGCCGCTATGCCGGCGAGGAATGCCTGCGTCTCCGCCGGAAAGCCGGCGAAGCTGACCGGCTCCACGATCCCTGCCATTGCCTCCTCCGCTGCTCCTGCCCCGGCAATCTAACCCGGAACCGCCAGCACGGCCGTCCGTCAAACCTCACGATAATTTAATGTGCGCCGTTTTGACGCAATGATAGCGTTTGATGCTGGATACTGGCATGGGACGGATTGTGAGAGGAAGGGGCGGTCCGGGTGGGCGCGCGCCCCTTTCGGTTTGGCTTCTGGTGAGGACGAGCGCTTGTTCAAGCAGATATTGGTGTCAATCCTGGTGCTCGTGGTCGCCGCGGCCGGGTATATTTATTTCGTTCCCGGCTCGGACCAGACGCTGAAAAGCCTTGGCATCAATGCCGCGCTACCCACCGCCTATGCGGCGAGTGGCGATGCGGCGCCGCCGGCCGGCGCCCAGAAGGCCCAGGGCGGCACCCAGCGCGGCGGCCGGCCGGGCGGTCCGGGCGGCTTCGCCCGCCAGACGCCGACGGTCATCACTCTGCCGGTCACGACCTCGACGATCGATGCGAAGCTCTCGGCCATCGGCCAGGGCACGGCGGTCCAGTCGGTGAGCGTGACCACCCAGGCAACGGGTACGCTGGTCAAATTTGACGTCAAACCGGGCGACAAGGTGAAGGCCGGCCAAGTCATCGCCGAACTGGATTCGGACGCCGAGCAGATCGCCTATGACAAGGCCAATCTCGCCGCCAAGGACGCCGCCGACACGCTGGCCCGCACCAAGAGTCTCGCGCAATCCAACAACGCTACCACGGCCCAGTTGAACACCGCCCAGCTTGCGGCTGACACTGCCAATCTCGAATTGCGCAACGCCAAGCTCGCGCTCGACAAGCGCACCATCACCACGCCCATCGACGGCACCATCGGCCTTTACCAGGTGACGCCGGGCAATGCGGTCGGCGCGCAGACCGTCGTCACCACGATCGACGATACCTCGAGCCTGCTGGTCAACTATTGGGTACCCGAGCGCTACGCCCCGGTGATCAAGCCCGGCATGCCGGTGACCGCGCAGCCGGTCGCGCTGCCGGGCACCAGCATCACCGGCGAGGTGACCGCCGTCGACAGCCGCATCGACCCCACGAGCCGCACCCTCGAGGTGCAGGCGACCGTGCCCAACAAGGACGGCGCCATCACCCCCGGCATGGCCTTCCAGGTTTCGATGGGCTTTCCGGGCGATACCTATCCGGCGGTCGATCCCCTCGCCATCCAGTGGGGTTCGACCGGCTCCTATGTCTGGCAGCTCACCCCGGACAGCAAGGTGAAGAAGAGCCTCGTCCAGATCATCCAACGCAACAGCGACGGCATCCTCGTCAAGGGCGACATCAAGCCCGGCGACGAGGTGGTGACGCAGGGCGTGCTGCTGCTCTCGGAGGGCATAGCGGTGCGCCGTATCGGCGGCGATCAGCCCGGCGCTGCAAATACCGCCGACGGCACCGGCGATAATGCCGGCGCCCCCGCCAAGCCGCGCCGGGGCAATGGCGCCGGCGCCACCCAGGGCTAGGCGGGAGGCCGGCATGTCGATCGAAAAGCAGAACGAGCAGGGCGGCGCCATCGCGTCGCTTTTCGTCAAGCGGCCCGTCCTCGCCATGGTGATCAATGCCATGATCATCGTCGCGGGCATCGCCGCCTTCCTCGGCGTCGAAGTGCGCGAGCTGCCCAATGTCGAGCAGCCCGTCCTCTCGGTGAACACCACCTATACCGGCGCCACTGCCGAGACGGTGGACAACGAGATCACCTCGACCATCGAGGGCGCCATCGCCCGCGTGCAGGGCGTCTCCTCGATCTCCTCGACCTCCTCGCAGGGCCAGAGCCGCGTCTCGATCGGCTTCGTCGACGGCACCAATCTCGACGCGGCGACCTCCGACGTCCGCGACGCACTTTCGCGCATCCAGAAGAAACTGCCCGACGACGTGGACACGCCCACCGTCGTCAAGGCGGACCCCAATGCGCAGGCGATCATCCAGATCGCCGTGACCTCCGACACCGTCAAGCGCGACGATCTGACGACGCTGGTCGACAACACCATTTCCGAGCGCCTCGCCGCCGTGCCCGGCGTCGCCGACGTGCAGATCTATGGCGAGGAAGCCAAGTCCTTCCTCATCGACATCGACGAGGCTAAGCTCGCGGGCGCCGGCCTCACCGTCGCCGATGTTTCCAACGCGCTCGATTCGGTGGCCTTCGACGCTCCCGCCGGCACGCTCAACGGCCCCAACCAGAATATCGCCATCCGTGCCGTCGCCCAGGTCCAGACTCCGGCCGATTTCGAAAACATCATCATCAAGAACAAGATCAGGATAGGCGACGTCGCCACCGTCCTGTTCGATGCGCAGAACCCGGCGAGCGGCCTGCACTCGGACGGCAAGTCGGGTATCGGCCTCGGCATCGTCCGCTCGGCCTCCTCCAACACCATCAATATCTCGCGCGACGTGCACAAGGTGGTGGCCGATCTCGTCAAGGAGCTGCCGCCCGGGGTCAATCTCAAGATTTCGAGCGACGATTCCATCTTCATTTCCGGCGCCGTCGAGGAAGTCGAGCGCTCCCTGCTCATCGCCGTGGGCTCGGTGATCGCCATTATCTTCCTGTTCCTGCTGGATTGGCGCGCTACCCTCATCCCGGCCATTTCCATGCCGGTCGCGCTCATCGGCACCATTGCCGGCATCTATATCGCCGGCTTTTCGCTCAACATCCTGACGCTGCTCGCCATCGTGCTGGCGACGGGCCTGGTCGTCGACGATTCGATCGTCGTGCTCGAGAACATCACCCGCCGGCGCTCCATGGGCCTTGGGCCGCGCGCCGCCGCCGTGCTCGGGACGCAGGAAGTGTTCTTCGCCGTGCTGGCGACGACCGCGACGCTCATCGCCGTCTTCGTGCCGCTCTCCTTCCTGCCCGGCCAGACCGGCCGCCTGTTCCGGGAATTCGGCTTCACCCTCGCTATTTCGGTCGCCCTGTCGGCCATCGTCGCGCTCTCCATGGGCCCCATGCTCGCTTCGCGCCTGCTCAAGGGCGGCGCCGAAATGGGCCATGACAAGCCGCGCCGCGATCCGCTCCACCGCTTCGGCAGCCTGCTGGCGGCGCTTTACAAGCGCCTGCTGCACGCCGCCCTGGCGGGCCCGCTGGTGGTAATCGTCATCGCGGTGCTGGTCGCCGGCGCGGCCGTCGTCACCTTCACCTCGCTGCGGCAGGAACTGACCCCGCCCGAGGACCGCGCCGCCATCATGATGTCGGTGACCGCACCCTCGACCGTCAGCCTCGATTTCACCCAGAGCCAGATGCAGAAGATCGAGGACCTGGTCCAGCCGCTGCGCGACAGCGGCGAGGTGATCTCGACCTTCTCCGTGTCCGGCTTCGGCAGCAATACCAGCCGCGGCTTCATGAGCCTGACCCTGGCGCCCTGGGAATCCCGCACCCGCTCGCAGGCCGAAATCACCGCGCAGGTCAACCAGCTGCTGCAGCAGGTGCCGGGCGTCCGCGTTACCACCTTCGCCGGCAACAGCCTCGGCATCCGCGGCGGCGGCAACGGCCTGCAATTCGCGATCATCGGCGACGATTACGGTCCGCTGGCCGACACCGCTCAGAAAATCGCCGACCTGATGCAGCAGGATTCGCGCTTCGGCCGCGTAGTGGTGAACTACGACACCACCCAGCCCCAGCTCACCCTCTCGATCGACCGCGACAAGGCAGCAGCGCTCGGCATCGACATCAACGGCCTCGGACCGACGCTCCAGGCCATGATCGATGGCGACCAGGTCGGCACGATTTTCGCCAACGACACGACCTATCCGGTAGTGCTGGTCTCGACCACAAATCCGGTGAACGATCCGACCGACCTCGAAAACATCTTCGTCAAGACCAGCGATAACCGCTATGTGCCGATTTCGGCCATCGCCTCGCTGGTCGAAGCCCCGATCGCGCCCTCGCTCGAGCGCGAGCAGCAGCGCCGCGCCGTCTCCATTACCGCCTCGCTCACGCCCGAGCTGGCGCTCGGCGACGCCTACAACATGGTCCTCGCCATGGCCAAGCCGCTGCTCAACAGCAATACGGCCATCATCCCCCTGGCCGAGGCGCAAACGCTGGGCGTCAACAATAATGGCCTCGTCATCACCTTCGGCTTCGCCCTGATCGTGGTGCTGCTGGTGCTCTCGGCGCAGTTCGAGTCGATCATTTCGGCGGTCATCGTCATGTGCACGGTGCCGTTCGGCCTCGCCTGCGCCATTTTCGCGCTCAAGCTCACCGGCTCGACGCTCAATATTTATAGCCAGATCGGCCTCATCCTCGTGGTCGGCATCATGGCCAAGAACGGCATCCTGATCGTCGAGTTCGCCAACCAGCTCCGCGACCGCGGCCGTTCGGTGCGCCAGGCGATCGAGGAAGCGGCGAACATCCGCCTCCGCCCCGTCATCATGACCATGATCGCGACCGTGCTCGGCGGTCTGCCGCTGGTGCTGGCGCATGGCGCCGGCGCCGAATCCCGCCGCGCCCTCGGTCTCGTCATGGTGGTCGGCCTGTCGCTGGCGGCGGTCGCGACGCTGTTCCTGACGCCGGTCGCCTATCTCCTCCTCGCCCGCTTCTCCAAGCCGCGCGTGGCCGAGGCGCACCGCCTCGCCCGCGAGCTGGCGGCCGCCCCCGCCGAGGCCATGGTCGACGAAGCGGATGCGCCGCATGGCCAGCCTCGCCCGGCGCCGGAAGAGCCCCCGGCAGCCCAGCCGATCGCGGCAGAGTAGCCGCGGCTCCCCCGCGAACGAAAATGGCCCCGCCGGAGACCGGACGGGGCCAGTTGCGCCGTGATTTCAAGAGGGCCCGCCAGTTGAACGGCGGGAGACCTTCAGTAGACGTAGACGGTCAGCAGCCCATTGGTCTGGTCGACTGCCAGCACATTGCCCGCATGGTAACGGCCACGGCTCAGCGAAGCGCTGATCAGCGGATCGCTTGCGGCCAGGTTCTGCACCAGCGCCACATTGCGATCGGCCGAGGCGGCGGCCCGCACATTGGCACGCAGCTGCGGGCAGAGCTTGATCGGCACGAGCTGGACATTGGCCGCGTGGCGCCAGGCGCCCAGCGTGCTCGAGCCATAGCGGTGATGCTTGAGCAACTGCGCAATTGCCTGGGGGCTGTTCCGGTTGGTGCAGGCGAGCGCCGCCAGCGCGGTTACGCTGAGCCGGTTGCCACTGGCATAGACGTAATTGCCGTTGGGGTCGCGCACGATCAGGCCGCCGCCCGTGCCGCCGCCAAGGCCCGCGCCGCCACCGCCGATGCCGGTGCCCGTGCCGCCGGGGCCGGTCCCGGTCCCGCCGGTACCTGTGCCGCTACCGCCCAGCGACAGGCCGACATTGGCAAGGCTGCCGCCACCCAGCGTGGCTGTCGCATTGAGGCCATTGCTGCCGCCGAGCGAGGTATTCACATTCGCCAGGCTCCCGCCGCCGACGGTCGCGGTCGTATTGAGGCCGCTGCCGCCACCCAGCGAAGCGTTCACGTTCGCCACATTGCTGCTGCCACCGACGGTGGCATTGGTGTTGAGGCCGCCGCTGCCACCTGCCGATGCATTCACATTCGCCACACTGCTGCTGCCGCCCAGCGAGGCATTCGCATCGACGCCGCTGCTGCCGCCCACTGAAGCATTGGCATCCAGCCCATTGCTGGTGCCGACGCTGGCGGTCGCCAGATTGCCGGCATTGACGCTGAGGCCGCCATCCCCGGTCGTGACCAGCCCGCCCAGCAGACTGGCAGCACCCGCGGGCGGGGCCACGAGGCAGGAGGCCAGCAAGAGCCCCGCAATTACCTTCACACTACGCATGTTCAACTCCCTTATGAAAACACTCCCCGCCACTTTGTTTTATCTCGCGCAGAAAGCGGCGTAAACACAGATAAACCCGTGGTGAGTTGCCGCTACAATGATCCTCTCCCCTTATTCGTTGCGGAATCAATTCGATTTCATTTAAGGTCAATCTACACGCAACCATACACGACTCATAGCATGGTGGTTCTACATAGATATATGCTTGTACGTACATAGTTGCGCGTACGTACATATCTACTTATACTTGAGGAGGGGATGTGGAGATGGCGCGGGACCGAAGTCCCGCGCCCCTTCGAGGACAACCGCAAGGGAGCGTCAGCCCTTACAGCCGTGCCGTCGACTCGTGCCGGCGGCAAGGGAACCGGCGTCGTAGAATTGAACTAGTGGCCCGCGCTTTGGTTGCGGCCTGCCGCCAAACGCGCCTCACCTCCTTGAACCCGCCTCGGCCTTTGCTTTTGCTGGACATTTCGATGCGAATGACCGAGCTTCGGCCGCTCATCTTCGGCACCCTGCATGGCCCCGGCAAACCTCTCGGCGATCCCCAAACTTCCCCCGTCCGGGCTGCAGCGCGTCCGCGGCGAGGCCCGCCTCGTCACGCAGCCGGGTGGCCCGCGCACGCGGCTCGCGACGCTCTATGAGGAGGGCGCGGCCCGGATCCGCCTGCCCCATACCCATGCGGGGCACCTGGAGGCCGTGCTCATCAATACGGCCGGGGGGCTCACCGGGGGCGATCGCCTCGGCTGGCGGGCGGAAGCCGCCCCGGGGACGCATCTCGTCCTCACCACGCCCGCTTCCGAGCGCATCTACCGATCGCCCGGCGACGAGGCCCGGGTACGGACGCAACTTGCGGCCGGCGCCGGTGCCCGCCTCGACTGGCTGCCGCAGGAGACGATCCTGTTCGACAATTCCGCCCTCCGCCGCCGCCTCGACATTGAGCTTGCGGCCGACGCCACCCTGCTCGCCTGCGAGGCGGTGTTGCTCGGCCGGCAGGCCATGGGGGAGGCCGCCCATCACGCGCGCCTTGCCGACGACTGGCGCGTCAGCCGCGGCGGCCGGCTCATCCATGCCGAAGCGAACCGGCTCACCGCCGATCCGCTGGAGCGCGCCGGCCTTTCCCTGCTCGATGGCGCCGCCGCCTTCGCCACCCTGCTCTATATCGGTGCGGACGCCGCCTGCCGCCTCGAGACGATCCGCGCCCTGGGCGATGCGCCGGGCCTGGGGAACTCGCTGATCGGGGAAAAACTCGTGCTCCGCGCCATGGCGCCGTCAGGGCTTGCCTTGCGCCGGATTATCGTCCCCATTATCGATTTGCTGTCGGGCGCCGGTGCCGTGCCGCGCCTGTGGAATATCTAGAACAAGTCAAAGGGCTGAAGCGCCGATGAACCTGACGCCACGCGAAAAGGACAAGCTGCTGATCGCCATGGCCGCGACCGTCGCCCGCAAGCGCCTCGAACGGGGCGTCAAGCTCAACCACCCCGAGGCCATCGCCCTCATCACCGATTTCGTCGTCGAAGGGGCGCGCGACGGACGCTCGGTGGCCGAACTGATGGAGGCCGGCGCCCATGTGCTCACCCGCGCCCAGGTGATGGAAGGCATCCCCGAAATGATCCCCGACGTGCAGGTTGAAGCGACCTTCCCCGACGGCACCAAGCTGGTGACCGTCCACGAGCCGATCCGGTGAGGAAAATGCAACGGAGAGAGACCGCTCATCCGTCTCGGCCTTCGGCCGAGGCACCTTCTCCCGCAAGGGGAAAAGGCAGGGTGCCTCGAACATCAGCCTTCTCCCCTTGCGGGAGAAGGTGCCGGCAGGCGGATGAGGGGTCCTTTACACGAGGAGCGCCCGCATGATCCCCGGCGAAATCATCACCGTCCCCGGCGACGTCGAACTCAATGCCGGCGCGCAGCAGGTCACTCTCGAGGTCGCCAATAGCGGCGACCGGCCGATCCAGGTCGGCTCGCACTATCATTTCTACGAAACCAATGGCGCGCTGAAATTCGACCGCGAAAAGGCCCGCGGCATGCGGCTCGACATCGCCGCCGGAACGGCCGTCCGCTTCGAGCCCGGCCAGACGCGCGAGGTCAGGCTCGTACCGCTGTCAGGTCTTCGGGCCGTCTACGGCTTCCAGCAGAAAATCATGGGTCGGTTGTGAACAGGGAAGAAATCTTCAAGCAACGCTTCAGCGCCATGCTCGACGAGATGAAGGGCGCGGCCGCCATCCCCGGTGAGCTGGAGGCGGTAGGCGGGCTTGCCAATGTCTTCGTCAGCCATTCCGGCCAGCCGAGCTGGACCGCCTTCAAGGCGGCCATCTCCCGCGCCGACTATGACGGCGTCCTGTCGACCTTCCGGAAGCAGGGCAACCGGCTGGCGCAGGAGGGCGACATGCGCCAGGTGCATGCAATGGAGGTGCTGGCCGTCTCGCTGATTGCCAAAACCCAGATGCAGGACCCCGAGATCGCCGCGGACGCCGTCGTCCTCGACCGCCTGATCGACAACGCCCTCAACCTCTATCGCGGCGCCAAGCCGGCCAACCCCATCATCCGCTAGCAATGTCTTAGTTGTCGCGTTTTCGAACCGGAAAAGTGGCGTCCACTCTTCCTGAAAACACTCTGACCCGGAGCCCGCCATGCCCGCCCGCATCTCCCGCTCGACCTATGCCGACATGTACGGGCCGACCACCGGCGACAGGGTGCGGCTGGCCGATACCGAGCTCTTCATCGAGGTCGAAAAGGATTTCACCGTCTATGGCGAGGAGGTGAAGTTCGGCGGCGGCAAGGTGATCCGCGACGGCATGGGCCAGTCGCAGGCAACCCGCGCCCAGGGCGCTGTCGATACCGTCATCACCAATGCGCTGATCGTCGACCATACCGGCATCTACAAGGCCGACATCGGCCTCAAGGACGGCAGGATTTCCGGCATCGGCAAGGCCGGAAATCCCGATACCCAGCCCGGCGTCACCATCGTCATCGGCCCCTCGACCGAGGCGATCGCCGGCGAGGGCAAGATCGTCACCGCCGGCGGCATGGACGCCCATATCCACTTCATCGCGCCCCAGCAGATCGAGGAAGCGCTGATGAGCGGCATCACCTGCATGCTCGGCGGCGGCACCGGCCCGGCTCACGGCACGCTCGCCACCACCTGCACCGGCGCCTGGCATGTGGGCCGCATGATCGAGAGCTTCGACGCCTTCCCCATGAACCTCGCCATCGCCGGCAAGGGTAACGCCTCGGTGCCCGCCCCCCTCGAGGAAATGTTGGAAGCGGGCGCCGCCGCGCTGAAGCTGCACGAGGATTGGGGCACGACCCCCGCGGCGATCGATAATTGCCTCGCGGTCGCCGACCGCTTCGACGTCCAGGTGATGATCCATACCGATACGCTCAACGAGAGCGGTTTCGTCGAGAACACCATCGAGGCCTTCAAGGGCCGCACCATCCATGCCTTCCATACCGAAGGCGCCGGCGGCGGCCACGCGCCGGACATCATCAAGGTCGCGGGACTGCCCAACGTCATCCCCTCCTCGACCAACCCGACCCGGCCCTATACCGAGAACACCATCGCCGAGCATCTCGACATGCTCATGGTCTGCCACCACCTCTCGCCCTCGATCCCGGAGGATGTGGCCTTCGCCGAAAGCCGCATCCGCAAGGAGACCATCGCCGCCGAGGACATCCTCCACGACATGGGCGCATTTTCAGTGATTTCCTCCGACAGCCAGGCCATGGGCCGCGTCGGCGAGGTGATCATCCGCTGCTGGCAGACCGCCGACAAAATGAAGAAGCAGCGCGGGCGCCTCAGGGAAGAGACGGGCGACAACGACAATTTCCGCGTCAAGCGCTACATCGCGAAATACACCATCAACCCGGCAATTACCCATGGCATGAGCAAGCACATCGGCTCGGTCGAAGTCGGCAAGCGCGCCGAACTCGTGCTCTGGAGCCCCGCTTTCTTCGGCGTGAAGCCCGAAATGATCCTGCTCGGCGGCACCATCGCGGCGGCGCCCATGGGCGACCCCAACGCCTCGATCCCGACACCCCAGCCCATGCACTACCGCTATATGTTCGGCGGCTTCGGCAAGTCGCCGGCCCGCTCCACCGTCACCTTCATATCGCAGCTCGCCTACGACAATTCCCTGCAGCGCCGCCTCGGTGTCGACAAGGCCATGCTGCCCGTCGAAAACACCCGCGCGGGCATCGGCAAGGCCGCCATGATCCACAACAGCGCCACCCCGCACATCGAAGTCGACCCCGAAACCTACGAAGTCCGCGCCGACGGCGAACTCCTCACCTGCGAGCCGGCAACGGTCCTGCCGATGGCGCAGCGCTATTTCCTGTTTTGACCGAGGTTTGCGTCCTCTCCGGCGAAGGCGCATATTCAGGCCATGAACAGGATCGAGACCAAGCGCCCGGCCGGCTATGACGAGGATTTCGCGCTCTGGAGCGCGGAGCAGGCCGCGCTGCTGCGCGCCGGCCAATTCGATCGCGTCGATCAGCAGCATGTTGCCGAGGAGATCGAGGACTTGGGGGAGAGTCAGCGCTCCGAGATCGAAAGCCGCATGAGCGTGCTGCTTGCGCACCTGCTGAAATGGCAGCTCCAGCCCCAGGCCCGATCTAATCGTTGGCTCGCTACGATCGTCGAACAGCGCACGCGGATTGCGCGCCGGATCAAGAAAAGCCCTAGTCTGCGGCCCTATCCCGCTCTGGTTCTGGATGAAGAATATCCGGTAGCGCGCCTCCATGCGGCGGGGGAAACAGGACTTCCGCTCTCGCTCTTCCCCGAAGCCTGCCCCTACGCGGTCGAGCAGGTACTCGATCCCGATTTCCTGCCCAGCGGCGAATAAATCGCTTTCGTGATAGTATTCGTGCCGGCTTCGCCCTAGCTTCGTGACTATAGAAGATTTGGGAGAGTCGGAATGCTCTACGTCGCAGCACTTCTGCTTGGCGTCACGGCGGGGCTGAGGGCGATCACGCCGCTGGCGGCGCTCGGCTGGGGCGCCTGGCTCGGCTGGATCAATCTCTCCGGCACCTGGGCCGCATTCGCCGGCAACATCGTCGTGGTCGTCATCCTCACCATCCTGGCCTTGGGCGAGCTGGTCACCGACCAATTGCCGAATACGCCCAGCCGCAAGGTGCCGCAGCAATTCGTGGCGCGTATCGTCACCGGCGGGGTGTCGGGGCTGGTCCTCGGCCTGCCCTCCGGCAATTGGCTCGCCTGCCTCGTCCTCGGCGTGGTGGGCGCGGTGATCGGCACGCTGGGCGGCTACGAAGCCCGCAGGGCGCTCGCCGCGAGCTTCGGCCGCGACCTTCCGGCCGGGCTGCTCGAGGATGTAGTCGCCATCGTCATCGCCTTCGGCGCGGTCTATTTCGCCTGATCGACTCGGGTTACACTTTACCCGCTGAACCTCCGGGAGGCTGCCCGATGGCACGACTCTGGATTGCCGCGCTCATGCTCGCCATGGCGACGCCAGCCTTTGCGCAGCCGGCCAATGTCGAGGTGGCGCCCGCCACGCCACTCTCCGGCCTGCCGCCCGTCAGCAGCGCCTTGACCATTACGCTCGCCACAAGCGGCGATTTCGAGCGCAAGACCGTGCATTACGGCTGTACCGGCGATCAGGACTCGATCTCGATCGACTACATCAATGCCGCACCGAACTACCTTGCCCTCGTGCCGATCGATGGCACCGTCCTGGTCTTCAACACCGTGCTCGCCGCCTCCGGCGCCAAATATGTCGCCGGCAAATATGTCTGGTGGAACAAGGGCAACACGGCCAGCCTTTACGACCTCACCCAAGGCGAGAACGCCAAGCCGATCCTGACCTGCAACGAGGTGCGGGAAACCCCCTAGAGCGTTTTCAGGAAAAGTGGTTCCACTTTTACGGTTCGAAAACGCGACAACTCAAGAACTTAGAGCTCACGTTCTGATGCAATCAGAACGTGAAATGCTCTAGGAAGCCTTCCGCCGGAAGGCGCATTTTCGCGCCCCGAGCGCTGGACACTAAACCTTCAGGACGCCCGCCTTGGACGCCGCCACCGCCGCCCAGCTTTTCATTCACATCCGCATCCCGATGGGAACGGTGGTCGGGCTCGGCATGGCGCGGCTGCTGCTCGGCTTCGCCGGCTTCATCCAGCACCCGGGCCGGGCCAGGCTTTTCCCCGTCCACCTGATGTGGGGCGCCTCGCTGTTCCTGATGCTCGTGCATTTCTGGTGGTGGGAATTCGCCCTCATCCACAAGACGGACTGGAGCTATCTCGAATTCATCTTTCTCATCGCCTATTGCACCGCGCTGTTCCTGCTCAGCGTGCTGCTCTTTCCCGACGACGTGAAGGAATATGGCGGCTACGAGGAGTTCTTCATGGCGCGGCGGGCCTGGTTCTTCGGCCTGCTCGCGCTGACGATCGTCTTCGACGTCTTCGATTCGTCGCTGAAGGGGCCCGATTACCTCGCCAACTTCGACCTCGAATACACGATCCAGGTGCCGCTCGGCATCGCCTTCTGCGCCGTCGCCATCCTCACGCGCAACCGCTATTACCACTATGCGATCGCCATCGCGCAGTTGCTCTATCAATTGAGCTGGATCGTCCGCCTCTTTTACCTCAGCGGCTGAGCGGCTAAGAAGAACCATGCTTCGCGTTGTCGCTCACATTCCCGCCGGAACGGCCAAGGCCACGCCGTTCGACACGCTCACCCTTGCCCATGACGAGCGGCGGCTGCGCCGCAAGCTGCTGGCGCTGCCCGGCGGCGGCGAAGTAATGCTCGACTTTCCCGAGCCGGTCACCCTCGGCCATGGCGATATGCTCAAGCTCGATGACGGCCGTTTCGTCGCCATCCGCGCCGCCGACGAGCCGGTTTACGAGGTCAAAGGCCGCGACAGCGCCCATGTCGCGCGGCTCGCCTGGCATATCGGCAACCGCCATCTGCCGGCCCAGATCGAAAAAAATCGCATCCTGATCGCGCGCGACCGCATCATCCGCGACATGCTGGTCGGTCTCGGCGCCACGGTGACCGAGACGGTCGACCATTTTGCGCCCGAACATGGCGCCTATGCGCATGACCATGGCAGCGGTCATGCCCTGCTCAGCCGATGACCGCCACGGCAGCCCTGCAGCGCCTGCTGACCTGGCTCTCCCCGGCCTTCCCCGTCGGTGCTTTCGCCTGGTCGGCCGGCCTTGAGACGGCGATTGCGGGTCGTGCCGTAACCGACTCAGCCAGCTTGCAGAACTGGCTTTCGGGTGCTCTGGCTCATGGCGGCATCCGTATGGATGCGATCTTCCTCGCCCAGGCCTGGCGCGCCGTCGAAGCGGCCGATTTGGCGGAGCTCGCAGCGCTTTATCTGGCTCTTGTGCCCTCGGCCGAACGCCACGCCGAAACGACGGTGATGGGGGACGCCTTCCTGATTGCGGCGCAGACCTGGCCGTCCGAAGTCTTCGCCCGCCTGCCGACCCCCTGCCCCTACCCGATCGCCGTCGGGGCCGTCGCCGCGGCGCACGATATTGCCCTCGGCGACACGCTGATTGCCCTGCTGACGGCCATCGTCCACGGCCAGATTTCGGTCGCCGTACGGCTCGTGCCGCTGGGGCAGACCGCCGGGCTCAAGGTCATGGCCGCGCTCGAGCCCGAGATTGCCGCCCTGGCCGCAGCGGCCGCCACCGCAACCCTCGACGATATCGGCGGCATCGCCTATGCGGCGGACATCGCCCAGATGCGGCACGAAACCTTGCAGCCGAGGATTTTCCGCTCGTGACCCATCCCGTCGAGAAGGGACCCGCCTGATGGACATGCTCGCCATGAGCATCGCCAGCATGGTCGCCATCCTGCTGCTGGCGGTGGGCGTCGCCAATCTGCTCTGGAGCCTGGGCATCATGTGGCCGATCCGTGACCCCGAACTGCTGGCCCGCTCGGTGAGCGGTGCCGTGCCGGCGCGCATGCCTTCACGCTATGTCTCGCTCGGCATGGCGATCCTGGCGCTTATCGGCTGCGTCGTGGCGCTTTCGGTGGCCGATCCGGCGAGCGGCGGCGCCTGGCTCACCGCTCTTGCGCTTGTCGCGGGATTTGCCGGCCTCGCCCGCGGCGTTCTGGGCTACACCGCCTGGTGGCAGGCCCGCACGCCGGGCGAACCCTTCCGCACCCTCGACCGCCGAAATTATTCCCCGCTTTGCCTCGCGCTTGGCGTAGGGTTCCTCATTCTCGTCGTCATGAGGCTCACATGAAATCGCCCAATGGACCGCTGCGTATCGGCATTGGCGGCCCGGTCGGCTCCGGCAAGACCACGCTGTGCGAAATGCTGCTCAAGGCGCTGCGCGAGCGCTATTCCATGGCCGTGGTCACCAACGACATCTATACCCGCGAGGACGCGCTGATCCTCGCCCGGCTGCAGGCGATCTCGGAGGACCGCATCGTCGGCGTCGAAACTGGCGGCTGTCCGCATACCGCCATCCGCGAGGATGCCTCGATCAACCTCGCCGCCATCGCCGACCTCAACCGGCGCTTTCCCGACCTCGATATCGTGCTGATCGAATCGGGCGGCGACAATCTGGCGGCGACCTTCTCGCCCGATCTCGCGGACCTGACGCTCTATGTGATTTCGGTCGCCGAGGGCGAAAAGATTCCCCGCAAGGGCGGCCCGGCCATTTCGCGCTCGGACCTTCTCATCATCAACAAGGCCGACCTCGCGCCCTATGTGAACGCCAGCCTCGAGGTGATGGAGCGCGACACGATCAGGGCGCGCGAAGGCCGCCCTTACGTTTTCACCGACCTGCTGCGGCGGCGCGGCCTGGAAGAGGTCATCGCCTTCATCGAAAAGGCCGGCGGCCTCGTCGAGAGCCAGGCCGCCGAGTAACCGCGCCTCAGCCGCCGGGCAGCGAGAACGCCACGAGCTGGTCGCCAACCTTGGGCTCGAGGATCGAGTTGCCGCCAGCCGCGAACAGCACATACTCCTTGCCCTTATAGGTATAGACCGCGGGCATCGCCACGGCCGGCGCGTCGACCAGCGACTGCCACAGCACCTTGCCGGTCTTGAGATCGATGGCCCGCACGCGCGAATCCATCGAGGCGCCGATGAAGATCACCCCGCCCTTGCTGATCACGGGCGCCCCGATCGTCACCGAGCCCCAGGACGTGGGCATGTAGAAGCCCCATTTCTGCACCTGCCCGAAGGGGAAGCGCCAGTTGAGCTTGCCGGTATTGAGGTCGTAGGACGAGAGCGTGCCATAGGGCCCGTTCCAGCACGGCATGCCGAGCCAGTTGAGCCAGGTCTTCACCTGTACGCCATAGGGCGCACCTTCCATCGCCGAATAGCCCGCGTCCTTGGCGCCGGGCTGGGCGAGCGCCTTGTTGTAGTCGTCGCGCTTGAGCAGCCGATAGATCTGCACCACCGCCGAGCTGTTGACGACATAGGTATTCGTCGTCGGATCGACCGCGCCGCCGCCCCACTCGACGCCGCCCGCCGTGGCCGGGAAGGACAGTGTTCCCTTGAGGCTCGGTGGCGTGTAGCGGCCCTCATAGCGCATGTTCTTGGCGTCGCGGCTGCATTGGCCGCCGCTCGCCACGTCCGCGAGCCACGAAACGCCGCTGAAGCGGTCCGGGGTCGTCGGCTCCGGTGCCGTGGGAATCGGCTGGGTAGGCGAAGCCTGCTCGCCCGGCACGTGGGATGCCGGGAACGGCTTCTCGTCGATCGGATAGATCGGCTCGCCGGTCAGCCGGTTGAGCACGAAGAGCAGGCCCTGCTTGGTCGACTGGATCAGCGCCGGCACCGTCTTGCCGTTCTGCTGCAAATCGACCAGCACCGGCGCGGAGTTGACGTCATAGTCCCAGATGTCGTGGTGCACGAGCTCGCGGCTCCATACCACCTTGCCGGTGTCGGGGTTGACCGCCGTCACCGACGTGGTCAGCGGCATGTCCGTCTTCCGGTCCCCGCCATAATAGTCGGGGCTTGGCGAGCTCACCGGCATGAACAGCAGATTGTTCTGGGTATCAATGGACATCGAGGCCCAGACATTGGCCGTCCCAGTCTTCGGGTCGAGATCCGGCGGAATGGTATCGAGCTTCCAGTTGAGCTTGCCCGTCTGGGCATCGACCGCAAATACCGAGCCCGGCGGCTGCACCGCCTGCGTCCAGTCCTGGCCCGACCAGCCGATGAACAGCTGGTTCTTGTAGACCGTGGGTGGCTGCAGGATGGAAAGCGGCCATTTGGCATTGACCGTGTTCCACTGGTTGATGTCGAGAACCCCGTTCTGCCCGAAGCCGGCGCACGGCTTGCCTGTATCGGCATCCACCGCGAACAGCTTGCCCTGCGGCGTGCCCAGATAGACGATCTTCTGGCAGGCCTGCCCGGCCACCGGGTTGGGCGACTGCCAATAGGAAACGCCGCGCGTCTTCAGCTCGCCCTGCGTGGGGTCGGCGAGCGGCGACTTGCTGTCGAACGCCCATTTCTGCCGGCCGGTATCCGGCTCGAGAGCCAGGATGCGATAGAAAGGCGTCGACACATAAATGGTGTCGTTGACGAACAGCGGCGTCGCCGACCAGTCGCTGGCGGGCGGCCCGTTCTTGTCGTTGCCGGTCGAGACGTCGCCGGTGTGGACTTCCCAGGCCTTCGTCAGGCTGCCGACATTGTCGGGCGTGATCTGGGCAGCGGGCGAATATTTCTGCGCGTTGAGCTCGCCGTTGAAGGTTGCCCAGGTGCCGGCGCCGGACGGGGCGGGGATATTGTCCTCCTGCGCCAGCGCGAACCCGGGGACCAGGGCGAATGCGATGAGGGGCAGCAGTCTTGAGAGTTTCATGGGAGCACCTCCGCCCTTACCGGACGCCTCGCCGCGCGCTCGAACAGCTGCAGCAGCCAGGCGATGAACCCGATCGCCGTCAGCGCCAGCAGCACCCAGGCTTCGAGCAAATAGGCCGCGAGCGCCGTACCAGCGAGGTCGAGCAGGATCAATGTCTCGAACAGTCCCCAGACCCAGCCGCGCAGCCATCCGGCCGCGATCATCAATGCCGCGCCCAGTTGCAGCACCGTGGAGACGATGACCAGCAGCGCGCCTTCGGTGCCGTGTATGCCGTTGGCCGCGGAGAAATAATTGTAGATCGCGTCCACCGCCGCCAGCAGCGAGGCCACGATCAGGAGCCATAAGCCGAAGCGGCGCGGCGCCGCCTGGACGCCGGAATCGATTGTTGTCATTTGGGATACTCCGCATCGAAGCAGGAGGGGCGGACGCACCGCCTCATCTGCTTAACCTGATGGGAAGGCCCTTCGTTCCGCCCCGGGCGGGTCCGGCAACGCGACGATGCGCCGCATTGGCTGCTAGCCTTGAGCCTCGGCGGACGCCTCTGCCGGCACCAGCACCACCACAGACCGCGCCGGCAGCAGGATCGATTTTGCGTCTTCGGCGATCGGCGCTTCCGCCGTGTCGTCGGAGATGAGCGCCACCGTCCAGCCATGCACGCCCTCGGGCAACACGGCCGTCACCGCCTCGGCATGCCGGTTGAACCAGGCCAGCACCTCGTCGTCGGCGACATTGAGGTGCATGCCCAGCACCGAGCTGCCGCCGTCGTTCCAGTCGCCCTCGCTCATCTCCCGGCCTTCGGGGTGCCGCCAGACGACGTCACGCAGCCCGCCGCGCTCCTCCCCGCCCAGGAATCGATCCGCGACCAGGGCCGGATGCGCCTGCCGGAAGGTGTTGAGGGCGGCGACAAAGTCGACCAGCGACCCATCGGCCGCTTCCCAATCCACCCAGGTGATCTCGTTGTCCTGGGCATAGGCATTGTTGTTGCCCTGCTGGGTGCGGCCCATTTCGTCGCCCTGCTGGATCAGCACCGCACCGCGCGACAGGAACAGCGTCGCGAGCATGGCGCGGACGTCCCGCCGCCGGGCCGCAATCACCGCCGGATCATCGGTCGGCCCCTCGACACCGCAATTCCAGGAATGGTTGTCGCTGTGGCCGTCGCGATTGTCCTCGCCATTGGCCTCGTTGTGCTTGTCGGCATAGGTCACGAGGTCGGCAAGCGTGAAGCCGTCATGCACCGCAAGGAAGTTCACCCCGGCGCTCGGCTTGCGGCCGGCGAAGTTGAAGATTTCCGCCGAGCCGGCGAGCTTGCCGGCCAGCGCGCCGACCTTGCCGTGCTCACCGCGCCAGAAACCCCGGACCTCGTCGCGATAGGTGTCGTTCCACTCGCGGAACTCCTTGCCGAAGCGCCCGAGCTGATAGCCCCCCGGACCCGGGTCCCAGGGCTCGGCAACGAGAATGCTCTTGGACAGGAGCGGATCGCTCTTGATCATCTGCAGCATTCGCGCGTCCGGGTTGAAGCCCGGCTCGCGGCCCAGGACCGGCGCCAGGTCGAAACGGAAGCCGGAGACGCCCGTCTCCTCGACCCAGTAGCGCAGCGAGTCGATCACCAGCCGCTGTACCGCAGGATGATCGCATCTGAGGGTGTTGCCGGTGCCAGTGTCGTTGATCAGCCTGAGCTGCCCGTCGATCTCGGCATGCCGGTAATAGCTCAGCGCGTCGAGCCCCTTGAGGCTCAGCACCGGCCCCAGCTCGTCGCCCTCCCCGGTATGGTTATAGACGACGTCGAGGATCACCGAGATGCCCTGCTTGCGATAGAAATCGGTGAGCACCCGCAATTCCTGCGGACCGCGCGGCATCAGCCGCGGATCGGGTGCGAAATAGGTCACCGGATTGTAGCCCCAGGCATTGGTCAGGCCCAGGATCGGCAGGTGCGCATCGTCGATGAAGGCGGCCACCGGCATCAGCTCGACCGTGTCGACGCCCAGATACCGGAAGTGCTCGACCACGCGTTGCGTCGTCAATGCTGCCACCGTGCCGCGCAGCGCCCCCTGCACGCTCGGATGGCGCATGGTGTAGCCGCGCACATTGAGTTCGTAGAAGAGCTGCGGGGCCTTGCGCCGCGGGCTCGCCTGCGGATTGCGCGCGCCCATCACGATCGCCTTGGGCACCAGCGGCGCCGTATCGACGGCGTCCTCGCGCGGCAGCCTCAGCCGCGGGCTGCGCACGAAAGGCCGGTCGATGCGCCGCGCATAGGGGTCGACCAGAAGCTTGTTGGGATCGAAATGGAAACCCTTGCCCGGATCGTAGGGCCCGTCCGCCCGGAAGCCGTATTTGATCCCCGGCCCGATGCCGGCGATCAGCCCGAAATGGACGTTCTCCTCGTGGCCGTCGAGTTCGAAGCGGCCGATCTCCTTGTCCAGCTCGTCATAGAGCGACACGTAGAGCGCCGAGGCCGTTTCCGAATAGACGGCAAAGTTCACGCCCTCGGCGGTGACCGTGGCCCCAAGCGCCGCCGGGCTTCCTGCATTTGGCACGAGTTCGACTTTCACGGTCCGCGAGACGTCAAGTGACCACCGAGGGGGCGCTTCGTCCGGTACGCGCGCGGATACCGGCGAGCTGCTCGGCAAGCTCGATGAGGGCGCCGAGGGCGGCTTGGGTGTCGAGATCGTGTTGTCCATGGGCGGGCTCATACCTTTCGAGGTAGAGCCGCAACGTCGCCCCGACCGTGCCGGTTCCGCTCAGCCGCAGCACGATGCGGCTGCCGTCCGCAAAGCCGATCCTGATTCCCTGCTTCGTGCTGACCGAGCCGTCGACCGGGTCGTGATAGGCGAAGTCGTCGGCGTAGGAGACGGTAAGGCCGCCGAATTCCTGCCCGACCAGCTCGGGCAGCTTCGCCCTCAGATCGTCGACGAGCTTGTTGGCGACCCCCGCATCGACCTCCTCATAGTCGTGCCGCGTATAGTAGTTCCGGCCATAGGTCGCCCAGTGATCCTTGACGATGGCGTCCACGCTCTGCCGGCGCACCGCGAGGATGTTGAGCCAGAGCAGCACGGCCCAGAGCCCGTCCTTCTCGCGCACATGGTTGGAGCCCGTGCCCGAGCTTTCCTCGCCGCAGATCGTCACCCGGCCGGCATCGAGCAGATTGCCGAAGAACTTCCAACCCGTCGGCGTCTCGTGCATCTCGACGCCGAGCCGCGCCGCCACGCGGTCCGCCGCGGCGCTCGTCGGCATGGAGCGGGCGATACCGGCGATGCCTTCGCGATAGCCCGGCGCCAGATGGGCGTTCGCCGCCAGCATGGCGAGCGAATCCGAGGGCGTCACGAACCGGCCGCGCCCGATGATCAGATTGCGGTCGCCGTCGCCATCCGAGGCGGCCCCGAAATCCGGCGCATCCGACCCCGTCATCAGGTCGTAGAGCGGCTTGGCGTAAACGAGGTTCGGGTCCGGGTGCCCGCCGCCGAAATCCGGCAGCGGCACGGCATTGACGACCGAGCCTTCCGGCGCGCCGAGCATCCCCTCGAGGATGCGTTTGGCATAGGGGCCGGTCACCGCGTGCATGGCGTCGAAGCGCAGGCGGAAGCCCGAGCCGATCAGCGCCCGGATCGCCTCGAAATCGAACAGGGTCTGCATCAGCGCCGCATAGTCGGCGACGGGATCGATCACCTCGACCACCATGTCGCCCGAGCGCTGCGTGCCGATGTTGGACAGGTCCACGTCCGGCGCATCATTGGTGAAATAGCGCTCGATGACCTTGCTCCGCGCGAAGATCGCCTCGGTGACCTTCTCGGGCGCCGGCCCGCCATTGGAAATATTGTACTTGATGCCGAAATCGCCCTCAGGCCCGCCCGGATTGTGGCTGGCCGAGAGGATGATGCCACCGAATGCCTTGTGGTAGCGGATGACGTGGCTCGCGCCGGGCGTCGAGAGCAGCCCGCCCTGCCCCACCAATACGCGCCCGAAGCCGTTCGCCGAAGCGAGCCGGATGATGCGCTGGATGGCCACATCGTTGAAAAAGCGCCCGTCCCCGCCGATCACCAGCGTCTGACCTTCGATCCCCTCGAGGCTGTCGAAGATCGACTGCACGAAGTTCTCGACATAGTTCGGCTGCTGGAACACCGGCACCCGTTTCCTCAGGCCCGAGGTGCCGGGCTTCTGGTCCGGGTAGGGAGTGGTCTTAATCTCCATCCTGCTCATCGAGCTCCTGTCCCAATAGCGATGCATAGAGCTGGGCGTATTTCTTGGCGCTGGCGTCCCATGAGACGTTGGACTTCATCCCCCGCCGCTGCATTTTCCGCCACACCTTGGCCCGCCCGTAAAGGGTCACCGCCCGCTGGATCGCCTCCCCTAGCGTTTCAGACGTCACCGGCGAGAATTGCAGCCCCGTCGCCACCCCGGCCTCGACCGCCGCCTCATTGGCGTCGATCACCGTATCGGCAAGGCCGCCGACCCGCGACACCACCGGCACGCAACCATAGCGCAGCCCATAGAGCTGCGTCAGCCCGCAGGGCTCGAAGCGCGACGGCACCAGGATCGCGTCCGCCCCGCCCTGGATCAGGTGCGACAGGTTCTCGTCATAGGCCTTGATCATCCCGACCCTGCCCGGATGGCGCGCCGCCGCCGCTTCGAGACTGGCCTCGAGCCCGGCATCGCCCGAACCCAGGATCACCAGGGTCGCCCCGAGCGAAACCAGCCAGTCGACATTGGCGGCGACCATGTCGACGCCTTTCTGGCTGGTGAGCCGGCTCACCACCGCGAACAGCATGGCATTGTCGCCGGTGATCCCGAAGCGGTCGCGCACCGCCTGCTTGTTGATCGCCCGCTTGTGCACGCTGCTCGCGCCATAATCCTCGATCAGTGCCGCGTCGGTCGCCGGATTCCACGCCTCGATGTCGATGCCGTTGGTGATGCCATGAAGGGCATTGGCCCGCACATTGAGCAGCCCGTCGAGCCCGGCGCCGAAGGCCGGTGTGCGGATTTCATGCGCATAGGTCGGGCTGACGGTGGTGATAGCGTCGGCGGTCGCGAGCCCGGCCTTGAGGAACCCTACGCCGCCATAATATTCGACGCTCTCGTAATAGGCGTGCGGCGGCAGGTCGAGCCGGCCATAGATCTCGGCCGGGAAATGTCCCTGAAACACCAGGTTATGGACGGTGAGCACCGTCTTCACCCTGTCGGACGGGCCATATTTCACATAGGCGGGCGCCAGCCCCGCCTGCCAGTCATGGGCGTGCAACACTTCCGGCTGGTAGCCCTCGACCAGCCCCAGCGCAAGCTGCCCCGCGACCCAGCTCAGCGCCGCATAGCGCTTCCAATTGTCCGGCCAGTCCTTGCCGTCGGGGCCGAGATAGATATTGCCCGGCCGATCATAGAGATGCGGCGCATCGAGCACGATGAGGTCGAGCCCCATCATCCGCCCCGCCAGGAGCCGCGCCGGACCGTCGAAAAGATCGGCGAACTCATGGACGAGCCGGGCGAGTCCCGCCTCGCGCATCACCGCCGGATAACCAGGAATGAGCGTACGCATGGAGACTCCATGCGCCGCCATCGCGCCGGGCAGCGCACCGGCGACGTCGGCAAGCCCGCCCGTCTTCACCAGCGGATAGGCCTCCGAGGCGACCGAAAGGACCTCGATCATTTGCTCGCCCAAGTCAGGACCAATGTGGTCGGCGTAAGTCACGAAGCGGCCGCGATCATTTTTCGGCCAGGTATTTGTCGATCATGCTCTGGGTGACGAGGGTGATGCCCTGCTCCGTGCGGCGGAACCAGCGATTGTCGAATTCCGGGTCCTCGCCGACCACCAGCCCCTCGGGAATATTGGCGCCGCGATCGACCACCACGCGCCTCAGCCGCGCCCCGCGCCCCACATTGCAATAGGGTAGCACCACCGCTTCCTGCAGTTCCGAATAGGAATGAACGCGGCTCCCCGTCGACAGCAGCGTGCGGTTGAGATGGCCGCCCGACACGATGCAATCGCCAGAGACGAGCGAATTGACCGCCGTACCGCGCCGCCCGTCGAAATCGTGAACGAACTTGGCGGGCGGGGTGATCTCGGCATAGGTCCAGATCGGCCAGTCGCGATCGTAGAGGTCGAGCTGCGGCGTTACGTCGGTGAGGTCGATATTGGCCGTCCAATAGGCATCGACCGTCCCCACGTCGCGCCAATAGGCCACCGGCTCGTTGGAGGAACGCACGCAGGAGCGCGTGAAGCGGTGCGCCCAGGCGGTGCCGTTCTTGACGATATAGGGGATGATGTCCTTGCCGAAATCCCGACTCGATCCCTCGGTGGTGGCGTCGCGCCGGAGCTGCTCCATGAGGAAGCGCGTCTCGAACACATAAATGCCCATGGACGCCAGGGCGGTATCCGGCCGGTCCGGTATGCCCGGCGGGTCCTTCGGCTTTTCCACGAAGTCGATGACGCGGTCGCGCCCGTCCACGTGCATCACGCCGAAGCCCGTCGCCTCCATGCGCGGCACTTCGAGGCAGCCGATCGTTACGTCGGCGCCCGTATCCGCGTGCTGGCGGAGCATGATCTCGTAGTCCATCTTGTAGATGTGGTCGCCCGCCAGGATCACGATATAGCGCGGGCCGTAATCCTCGATGATGTCCATGTTCTGGTAGACGGCGTCGGCGGTGCCGGCATACCACATATCCTCACGCACCCGCTGGCTGGCGGGCAGGATGTCGAAGCTTTCGTTTCGCTCGGGCCGGAGGAAGTTCCAGCCGCGCTGCAAATGCCGGATCAGGCTGTGTGCCTGGTATTGCGTGGCGACCGAGATGCGCCTTATGCCCGAATTGATGGCGTTGGAGAGCGCAAAATCGATGATGCGCGACTTGCCGCCGAAATAGACCGCCGGCTTGGCGCGCCGGTCCGTCAGCTCCATCAGCCGCGTGCCGCGTCCCCCGGCGAGCACATAGGCCAGCGTCTCGCGGGCCAGGGGCGATGGGGTTCGGTAGTCAGCCATTACTTCCTCCTCCAGGCCCGGTTGGGTTCCGGCCGTCTTCTATAACCAGATGAATCGCAAAGCGCCGCACCCTAGCCTCTGTCATGCTTAAGGATGAGGGTGGCGAGCGGCGGCAGGTAGAGTTCGGCGACGGCCGGCCAGCGCTGGCCCTCGGCCGGGTTGGCGACCACGACGCCCTGGTTGCCGGTATTGGAGCCGCCATACCAGCCGGCATCGGTGTTGATCCGCTCGCTCCAATTGCCCACCGCCGGCATGGGCACGCGATAATGGTCGCGCGGCACGGGGGTCATGTTGGAAATCACCACCACCAGGCTTTCATTCGGACAGAAGCGCGCCCAGGCGAACACCGAATTGGTGTAGTCGTTGGCGATGAGCCACTGGAAGCCTTCCGGCTCGTTGTCGCGCGCATAGAGGGCCGGCAGCTCGCGATAGGCCGAATTGAGGTCGGTGACGAGCCGACGCATGCCCTCGTGCATGCCGGCGTCGAGCAGCCACCAGTCGAGCCCCTTGCTCTCGTTCCACTCGTCGCGCTGCGCGAATTCCTGCCCCATGAAGAGCAGCTTCTTGCCCGGCCAGCCCCACATATAGGCGTAATAGGCCCTGAGATTGGCGAATTGCTGCCAGTCGTCGCCCGGCATCTTGTTGATGAGCGAGCCCTTGCCGTGCACCACCTCGTCATGGCTGAGCGGCACGACGAAGTTCTCCGCGTAATTATAGAGCCCGGCAAAGGTCATGTCGTTGTGGTGGTGCTTTCGATGCACCGGGTCCCGGCTCATGTAGCGCAGGGAATCGTTCATGAACCCCATGTTCCATTTGAACCCGAAGCCCAGGCCCCCGGCATGGACGGGCGCCGACACGCCCCGCCAGGACGTCGACTCCTCGGCGATCATGAAGGCGCCGGGAAACTGCTTGTAGACCTCGGTGTTCACGCGCCTGAGGAACTCGACCGCCTCGAGATTTTCGTTGCCGCCGAACTTGTTCGGGATCCACTGCCCCGGCTCGCGCGAATAGTCGAGATAAAGCATCGAGGCCACCGCATCGACGCGCAAGCCGTCGACATGGAACTTGTCGAACCAGTAGAGCGCGTTGTTGAGGAGGAAGGAGACCACCTCCTTGCGCCCGAAATTGTAGATCGCCGTGTTCCAGTCCGGGTGATAGCCCTGGCGCGGGTCGGCATGCTCATAGAGCGCCGTGCCGTCGAAATGGCTGAGCCCGAAATCGTCGGTGGGAAAGTGCGCCGGCACCCAGTCGAGGATGATGCCGAGCCCCGCCGCATGCGCCGCATCCACCAGCCGCGCGAAGCCGGCCGGGTCGCCGAACCGAGCCGTCGGCGAATAGAGCCCGGTCGGCTGGTAGCCCCAGGAGGGATCGAAGGGATGCTCGCTGATCGGCAGGAATTCGAGATGAGTGAAACCCATGTCGCTGGCATAAGGAATGAGCTGTTCGGCCAATTGGTCATAGCTCATGAAATTGCCGTCCGGCCGGCGCCGCCATGATCCCAGATGCACTTCGTAGATCGAGATCGCATTGCGCCGCCAGTCCCGCTCGCGGTGCGCCATGTAGTCCTGGTCGGACCAGCGGAACGGGGTCGGATCGGGCACGATCGAGGCCGTCTTGGGCCGGAGTTCCGATTGCCGCGCGAAGGGATCGGCCTTCAGCGGTAATAGCTGGCCGTCGGCGCCGATGATTTCGAATTTGTAGATCGTCCCGGTCCCCAAGACCGGAATGAACACTTCCCAGATGCCGGTATCGAACCTGACCCGCATCGGGTGTCGCCGCCCATCCCATTCGTTGAACGGACCGACCACGCTCACCCGGTGCGCGTTTGGCGCCCAGACCGCGAAATGCGTGCCATGCACGCCCTCGAATTCCATCTCATGGGCGCCGAGCTTGTCGAACAGCCTCAGATGCGAGCCCTCGGCGATATAATAGTCGTCGAGCGGCCCCAGCACCGGTCCGAAGCTGTAGGGATCATAGACATCCCATTCGCCGCCCGGATTGCTGGCGCGATAGCGGATGGGCTGCCGCCTGTCGACGGTGACCGGCCCCTCGAAGAAGCCGGCGGCATCCCTGAGATTCAGGACGCCGAGCGGGTTGCCGTCGCGGTCGAACGCTTCGAGCCTTTCGGCGTGCGGAACAAAGGCCCGGGCGATCCACTGCCCGTCGACCTGCTGCAGGCCGAGCACCCCGAACGGGTTCTCGTGCCTCCCCTTGATGATTGCCTCGACGTCCCCGCTATCGGCTTCCCAACTCGCCTTGGCCACGCGCCTGGTCCCTTATGGATCTTCTAGAGCGCCTCCAGGAAAAGTGGACCCACTTTTCCGGTTCGGAAGCGCGACAACTCAGCTCGAGCTTTTCGCCACCGGCACGCCCCAGATCTCGCCGGCATATTGCCTGATGGTCCGATCCGAGGAAAACCAGCTCATATGCGCCGTGTTCCTGATTGCCATCGAATACCATTTGCGCGGGGTATTCCAGAGGGCATCGACGCTGCGCTGCGTCCGGGCGTAGTCGTCGAAATCCCGCGCGACCATGAACCAGTCATGGTCGTAAAGCCCGCCCACCAGGTCGCGGTAGCGGCCCGGATCGTCGGGCGAGAACACGCCCGAGGCGATCATCTCCAGCGCCTCCTTCAGCATGGGCGAATTGTCGATCGCCGAGCGCGGCACCTCGTTGCGCCGCCGCTTCTCGGCCACCTGCTCCGCCGTCAGTCCGAAGATGATAAAATTCTCGGGCCCGACCGCATCGCGCATTTCGATATTGGCGCCGTCGAGCGTGCCGATGGTGAGCGCCCCGTTGAGCGCGAACTTCATGTTCCCGGTGCCCGAGGCTTCGAGCCCCGCCGTCGAAATCTGTTCCGACAGGTCCGCCGCCGGCATGATCACCTCGGCGAGGCTCACATTGTAATTGGGCAGGAACACCACCTTGAGCAGCCCGCGCACCGCCGGGTCGTTGTTGATCACCTTGGCGACATCGTTGATCAGCTTGATGATCAGCTTGGCATTCCAATAGCTCGGCGCCGCCTTGCCGGCGAAAATCTTGACCCGCGGCACCCAGTTCCGCTCCGGATGCGCCCGCAGCACGGAATATTGCGCCACCGCCTCGATGATATTGAGCAACTGCCGCTTGTATTCGTGGATCCGCTTGACCTGCACGTCGAACAGCGCCTCGGGCGATACGGAGAGATTGATCCGCTCCTTGATAACCTGCGCCAGGCGCTCCTTGTTGGCCAGCTTCACCGCCCGGAACTGCTCCTGGAAGCTCGGATCGTCCGCATGGGCGTCGAGCAGCACCAATTGGTCGAGGTCGTCCATGAAGCCCGGCCCGATCCGCTCCGAGATGAGCCTGGTCAGGCCCGGATTGCATTCCAGCAGCCAGCGGCGCGGCGTCACGCCATTGGTCTTGTTGTTGATGCGATCGGGATAGAGTTTGTTGAGTTCGGAAAAGACCGTCTGCTTCATCAGCTCGGTGTGGAGCGCCGATACCCCATTGGTCGAATGCGAGCCCACAAAGGCGAGTTGACCCATGCGCACCCGGCGCGAACCCTGCTCGTCGATCAGCGACACCGCCGCGATCTGCGGATCGGTGAAGCCGGCCTCGGTGCGCGCCTCGGTCAGCACCTCGGCGTTGATGGCGTAGATGATCTGCATGTGCCGGGGCAGCATGCGCTCGAGCAGCGCCACCGGCCAGGTCTCCAGCGCCTCGGGCAGCAGCGTATGGTTGGTATAGGAGAAGACGCCCTTGGTGACGCGCCAGGCGTCGGCCCATTTCATCGCATGCTCGTCGGTGAGGATGCGCATGAGCTCGGCCACCGAGATCGCCGGATGCGTATCGTTGAGCTGGATCGCCACCTTGTCCGGCAGCGAACCGAGGTCGCCATATTGCTGCAGGTGCCGACGGACGATGTCCTGCAGCGAAGCTGAGGAGAAGAAGAACTCCTGCTTGAGCCTGAGCTCCTGCCCCGCCGGCGTTGAATCGGCAGGATAGAGAACCTGCGTAATGGCTTCTGCCTTCGAGCTTTCCTGCAGCGCGCCGATATGGTCGCCGGAGTTGAACTTGTCGAGCAGGATCGGATCGATCGGCTGCGCGCTCCACAGCCGGAGCGTATTCACCCGTGCGCCCCGCCAACCGACGACCGGCGTGTCGAACGCCACCGCATTGACATGCTCGGCCGGGCGCCATTCGAGCCGCACCGTGCCGCCCGGCTCGGTCACCGGCTCGACATGGCCGCCGAAGCCGACCTTGTAGGAGCTCTCGCGGCGCTCGAACTCCCAGGGATTGCCATGCGCCAGCCAGTTCTCCGGCAATTCGACCTGCCAGCCCTCGGACAATTCCTGCCGGAACAGCCCGTTGATATAGCGTATGCCATAGCCATAGGCGGGGACCTTGAGCGTCGACATGCTCTCGAGGAAGCACGCCGCCAGCCGCCCCAGGCCGCCATTGCCGAGCGCCGCGTCGGGCTCGAGATCGATCAGGTCTCCAACATCCACATCGAGCGAGCTGAGCGCGTCGCGTACTGCCTCGCTCAGCCCCATATTGCTCATCGCGTCGCGCAGCAGGCGCCCGATCATGAACTCGACGCTGAGGTAATAGACCCGCTTGTGCGAGGTCCGCCATGTCTCGCGCGAGGACTCCATCCACTGGTCGATCATCCGGTCGCGCACGGCGAGGATGGTCGCGTTCAGCCAGTCATAGGGCCGCGCCACGATGGGGTCCTTCCCCATCGAATAGGTCAGTCTTTCGAGGATTTCATTGGCCAGCGCCTCGGCGCTATGCGCACGCGGCTCGGGCTTGGGGGCATCGAAGACGATCGGCTGTTGCGGCATCGGGCAACCTGGATGACATGGCGATGTATTCCCCTCAAGCCGCACTCTCGCACGGCTTGCCGGCAGTTGAAA
>DASZUI010000026.1:0-24432 GCA_035547675.1 Devosia sp. | reverse complement strand
CGGCTTCGCCCAAGACGACGCTGATCCTGGGCGCGGTCGGCTTCGTGTCGCTGGCGGTGCAGGTGGGGTCGATCCTGTTCGGCGAATTGCTGTCCGGCCGCGCGCTGATCGAGCCGGCGGCGGGGGAGGGGACTGGAGAAGAGGCGGCGCATGAGGCGCCGTCCATGCTCCAGCCGGAACCCGCCGCGACGGCCGCCGATCTCGAGCCGGCATTGGAAAGCGAACGCGTAACCGAAACCGAACGGGTCGCGCGGGAGGGGCTGCGGACATGGTTCAGCCGGCGGGGCCGGGACGTCGCAGCGGTGCTGGGAACGCATGAGCCGCCGGTCATCGAGCGAGCGGCGCCGAATGCCGGTGCGGTGCCGGAGGTGGTCATCGCGCCCGATAGGGTGGAGGAGGCCGCTTCGGCGGTGGGAGAGGCCGTTCCGGCGGTAGCCGAAGACCCGGTGTTGCCGGCGAGCGAGGCCGGGAGCGACAGCGCCGAGCGCTTCGCGAATCTGTCGGCCGATCTGATGCTGGGGCGGGCTCGCATCCTGATCGTGGCGGGTGTCGCGACGGCGCGGGAAGCGGCGGCGATGGCGGAGCACATCGTCAACGACGCGCTGCGGCAAGGGCTGAGCGTTGCGCATGTCGATGCGGGGAGCGGGCGGGTTTCGCTCGAGCCGGGCATTTCGGACCTCGCGGCGGACGAGGTGAGTTATGGCGACGTGGTCCACGAAGCCGGCGATCGGGGGCTGGCCGAAATCCCCTGGGGCCAGCAGAAGGAGCTCGATCTCGATTCCGCCAAGCCGGTGACGCTGATCGAGGCGCTGTCGGACCTCTATGAAATTGTCGTTGTCGCCGCCGGGCGCTTCTCGCCCGGCTCGGCCGGGGCGCGGTTCGGCGTGCTCAATGCGCGCCTGGTGCTGGCGGGCGACGGCGCGGACCCTGCCGCCGCCGAGGTGGCGCGCGGCCTTGCCGCCGCGTCGGGCTATCGGCGCATCGAGGCCATCGCCCTGCCGCCGCAAGCGGAAGTGGCATAGGATGTCGCTGCGCTATGCCCTTATCCGCTCCGCATTCGAGGTGCTGGCGCTCAGCCGCGTCACCGGGCTGATCCGGGCGCGGTCGTCGTGCATGGGGGTGATCTTCACCCTGCATCGGGTAGTGCCCGAGCCGCCCGCCGAATTCTCCCCCAACGCCATTCTGCAGGTGACGCCCGACTATCTGGCCTATGTCATCAACCGGGTGCGTGAGCTGGGATTCGAGATCGTGACGCTGGACGAAGCGATCCGGCGGGTCGAAAGCGGCAAGAAGTGCCGGCCTTTCGCGGTGTTCACCTTCGACGACGGCTATCGCGACAATCTTCTCTATGCCTTGCCGGTGCTGCGGGAGCTCGACTGCCCCTTCACGCTCTACGTGCCCACGGCGTTCATCGACGGGGTGGGGGAAATATGGTGGCAGGCGCTGGAGGACATCATCGCGGGGCGCGAGGCGATGATGATCCGGCAGGGCAGTACACAGGATTTTTTCGACCTCGCCACGACGGCCCTGAAGCGGCAGGCCTATGACACCCTCTATTGGCGGATGCGGCGCATGCCCGAGGCCGAGCGCGTCGCCTTCATCCATGCCTTGGCCGGGCAATATGATTACGATCTCGAGCGGCAGTGCCGCATGCTGATCATGGGCTGGGACGAGCTGCAGCATGTGGCGAGCGAGAGCCTCTGCACCATCGGCGCCCACACGGTGCATCACTACGAGCTGGCCAAGCTGCCCGCTGCAGAGGTGCGGAGCGAGATCGAGGAATCGCTCAGGGTCCTCAAGGCGCAGCTCGGCATCTTGCCGCGGCATCTGAGCTATCCGATCGGCGGAGCGGCTTCGGCGGGGCCGCGGGAGTTCGCCATTGCCGCCGAGCTCGGGCTCATGAGTTCGGTGACGACGCGCCTCGGCGGCCTTTATGGCAGCGACCGCGACAATCTGCAGTCACTGCCGCGCATTTCGCTCAACGGGCTGTTCCAGGCGCGGCGCTATGTCGACGTGTTCGCGACCGGGGCCGTCTTCTCCAAGCTCAGCGAGATTTGAACGGGAGCTGTCGGGCCGTTCCATCCACCAGATGACGAAAGCGACGGGCACCGCCCAGAAGAAGCCGGCAAAGGCGAAATAGCCGAGCAGGAGCTGCGTTGCAGCCCCGGTCAGGAAGCGAAAATAAATCTCGCTCGCGAGCCAGACATAGGCCACGAGAAGCGCCAGCATCGCCAGCAAACCCAGCAGTTTCCTCGTGCCCTGGGTCAATTCGTCCTCGCGTGCCCGGCACAAGCCGGTTGCCAAGGGAAGAGCCGAGTCTTAACACGCCGGTCATCAAAGACGAATGGAATAAGCAATGACCAGCATCGGCATGAGCCAGGGCATCACCACGACCGTGGAGGCCGACCGGCTGCGTCCGGTCCGTATCTGGCTCTACCTGATCACGCTTTTGGTGCTGATCATGGTGGGCCTTGGTGGCTATACGCGGCTGTCCGGCTCGGGCCTGTCGATCATGGAATGGAAGCCGGTTTCGGGTGTCATTCCGCCGCTCAGCGCCGCCGACTGGCAGGCGGAATTCGACAATTACCGGAAGATTCCGCAGTTCGCCAACGTCAACCCGACGATGACGGTGGACGGGTTCAAGGTCATCTTCTGGCCGGAATGGTTCCACCGGCTGCTCGGGCGGTTCATCGGCTTCGCCTTCGCCGTTCCCTTCATCGTGTTCCTGCTGCAGAAGCGCTTCTCGTGGAATCTCGCCGCGCCGCTCGCCATGCTCTGGGTGGCCGGCGGACTGCAGGGGGCGGTTGGCTGGTGGATGGTCGCGTCCGGCTTCGAGGAGGCCGATGCGGTATCGCAATATAGGCTCGCGACGCATCTGTGCGCCGCCCTCATCCTGTTCCTGGCGCTGATCTGGGTGGCGCGCTCGCTGATTCCGAGGACGGTCGATCCCGGGGCGCGGCGCACCAAACGCTGGCCCTTTGTGCTGCTGCTGGCGCTGGTGTGCGTGCAGATCGCGGCGGGCGCGTTCGTGGCCGGCCTGCATGCGGGATTTTCATACAATACCTGGCCGCTGATGGCCGGATCGCTCATTCCGGAGGGGCTGGGCCAGCTCGATCCGGTGTGGCGCAATTTCTTCGAGAACATCCTCACGGTGCAGTTCGACCACCGCATCATCGCCTATGTCATTGTGCTGGCGGTGGCTTTCCTGCTCTGGCGACAGTCGCGGCAGGGCTTTGCCGGGGTCAATATGTGGCTCTGGACTATCGCCGGCGTGGTGCTGCTGCAGTTCCTGCTCGGCATCGCCACGCTCCTGTCGGCGGTGGAGATCGACCTGGCGGTCGCGCACCAGGTGGTGGCGTTCATCCTGGCCGGCTCGATTATTGCCTACCTCGCCGATTTGAGCAGGTTGCGGTAATAAGTTACCGCCAGCACGGTAGCATCATACCGCATCGGCAATTCATTGTTTTTTCTTGACGTTTTCGGGCGTTGCCGGTATCTGCAGCGCCACGAAACATTCCACTGGATTATCAGCCATGACAACCTACTCGGCCAAACCGAGCGAGATCGAGAAGAAGTGGGTCTTGATCGACGCCGAAAACCTGGTCGTCGGCCGTCTCGCCTCGATCGTGGCCATGCGCCTGCGCGGCAAGCACAAGCCGACTTTCACCCCGCACATGGACATGGGCGACAATGTGATCGTCATCAATGCCGGCAAGGTGAAGCTGACGGGCCGCAAGCTCGACCAGCGCAAGTTCTTCTGGCACACCGGCTATCCCGGCGGGATCAAGGACCGTACGCAGCGCCAGCTGCTCACCGGCCCGCATCCCGAGCGCGTGGTGGAGAACGCCGTGCGCCGCATGCTGCCCAAGGGGCCGCTGTTCCGCCAGCAACTCGGCAATCTCCGGGTCTACGCCGGGGCCGAGCATCCGCATGAGGCGCAGCAGCCGGTCAAGCTCGAGATTGCCTCGCTGAACCGCAAGAATGTGAAGGTGGACTGATATGGCCGATACCATCAACTCGCTCGAGGGCCTGTCGTCCGTCGCCCCGGCCACCCCGGCCGCGCCGGTCCATGTGCAGAAGCTCGATGCGCAGGGCCGCGCCTATGCCACCGGCAAGCGCAAGAACGCCATCGCCCGCGTCTGGGTGAAGCCGGGCAGCGGCAAGATCACCGTGAACGGCAAGGACTTCAACGTGTTCTTCGCCCGTCCCGTGCTGCAGATGATCCTGCAGCAGCCGATCGTCGCCACCGCCCGCGCGGAGCAGTACGACATCGAGGCGACGGTTGCCGGCGGCGGTCTGTCGGGCCAGGCCGGTGCGGTGCGCCACGGCATCTCCAAGGCGCTGACCTATTACGAGCCCGAGCTGCGCCCCGTGCTCAAGAAGGGCGGGTTCCTGACCCGCGACAGCCGCGTGGTCGAACGCAAGAAGTACGGCAAGGCGAAGGCCCGCCGTTCGTTCCAGTTCTCCAAGCGCTGATCTGCGGCACAAGTTTTCCGATGGGGCCGGGCGACCGGCCCCGTCGTTCTGCAGAAATACTCGTTATCGATTGCCGGTCGGCCAAGCAGGCGGGAGCAGATGACCGTCAACGCTGTGTTCGAAGCGCTGGCGCACCCGGTGCGGCGCAAAATCCTGCGCCTGCTGCGGCAGGGGCCGATGAGCGCGGGCGAGATCGCCGGCAATTTCGAACTCACCAAGCCGACGCTCTCCTCCCATTTCAGCAAGCTCAGGCAGGCCGGCCTCGTCGCCGTCGAGCGGCAGGGCGCAAGCCTTATTTACAGCCTCAACGCCGACCTGCTTGAAGAGGCGGTATCGAGCATGCTGGTGTCCAAGGATCGCGATGCGTAACCAGGCGATTACCCGTTTGCACATGCTGGCTGTGGCAGTGCTGCTGGCGCTGACGGCAATCGGCTTCATCAAGATCCCGGCGGCGCCGGGGCTTGCAATGCATTGGGGGCCGGACGGGCATCCCGACCTGCTTTGGCCGCGCAACTGGGCGCTGCTGCTGTTTCCGGCGCTGACGGTTGTGCTGCTGGGCTGGGCCCTGCTCATGGGGCTGCGGATGGCTTCCGACGACAAAGTGCTGCCTTTGCTGCAGAGCGTTGTCCTGGTCGGGCTCGGACTGCTGGATGCGTTTCAGTTCGGATTCATCCTGATCGGGGTCGGGTCCGATTTCGACCTCTTCCGGGTGCTCGGGTTCATTGCCGGCGTGGTGTTCCTGGTGCTGGGCGTCACGGGCGGCGGGCTGCGGACCGACGTCCGCGATCTGCGCCGAGGTCTACCCGACCGGGCGGCCGGCGGGCTGTTCCGCATTCTTCTCGCCATGGCGGGGGCGGGGCTTCTATGGGCGATTTCCCGCTGGTCCGATCCCATCGACACGCTGCCGGCGATCGCGGTGGCGGTGCTGGTGCCGCCCATTATCGCCGGGCTGTTCAAGCTGGTGCGCCGCCTTTCACCGAGATAGCGGCGGGTTTGCCATTCAGGCGGGTTGCGCCCGGCCTGCGGGCGGCATAGTCAAGGCGGTCCGTTTCCGTCCTGCTGATCGTATCATGTCCGTAGCTGCCGCCCCCGCCGCCGACCTCAGCGACGGGCTGCCGAATCCCCGCCGCCTCCTCGCTTTCCTGACCGTCTGCCTCGGCATCGTCATCGCGGTGCTCGACGGCACTATCGTCAATGTCGCGCTGCCGACGATCGCCGCCGACCAGCATGCGAGTGCGGCGCAATCGATCTGGGTCGTGACCGGCTACCAGCTCGCCGTGGTGATCGGCCTGCTGCCGGCGGCGGCGCTCGGCGAAGCCATCGGTTTCAAAAAGATTTTCGGCGCCGGCATCATCATCTTCGCGGCCGCCTCGCTGTTCTGCGCCTATGCCAATTCGCTGCCCGTATTGACCGTAGCGCGCATCGTGCAGGGGGTGGGCGGGGCCGCGCTGATGAGCATAGCCGGGGCGCTGGTCCGTTTCATCATGCCGGCGAAGCAATTGGGGCGCGGCATAGCGGGCATCGCCATCACGGTGGCGGTTTCCGGTGCGGCGGGGCCGACGATCGCGGCGGCCATCCTGGCCATCACCACCTGGCACTGGCTGTTCCTGATCAATGTGCCGCTGGGGATCATCTGTTTTGCGGTCGGGCGGGTAACCCTGCCGGCGACGCCCGGCAGCGGCAAGAAGTTCGACCTGACCAGTGCGGCGCTCAACGCGGCGTCCTTCGGGCCGCTGATCGCCGGGCTGTCGGCCATCGGCAGCGCGGGTTTTCCCTGGTGGGTACCGGCGGCATTGATCGCCATCGGTGCGGTGAGCGGCTATTTCCTCTGGCAGCGCGAAGCGCATGAGGCGGCGCCGATGCTGCCCATCGACCTGTTCAGAATCCGCCCCTTCCGCTGGTCGATCATCGCCTCGATCACCTCATTCGCGGGGCAGATGCTGGCGACGGTATCGCTGCCGTTCTTCTTCAACCACGCGCTCGGCTATAGCGAGGTGGAAACGGGCCTGCTGATGACGCCCTGGCCGGTGGCGACCGCGATCTTCGCACCGCTCTCGGCGCGGCTCTCGGAGCGTTTCACCAGCGAGCGGGTGAGCGGCGTGGGTTCTCTGCTGTTCTCCATCGGGCTCGGGGCCGTCGCCCTGCTGCCGGCCCATCCGGCCGCCTGGGACATCATTTGGCGGCTGGCGCTGTGCGGGCTCGGTTTCGGGCTCTTCCAGTCCCCCAATAACAAGATCATGATCTCGAGTGCCCCGCGCCACCGCACGGGCGGCGCCAGCGGCATGCAATCGACGGCGCGCCTGCTCGGCCAGTCGGCCGGCGCGGCGTTGGCGGCGATCATTTTCGGACTGACGGCGAGCTATAATCTACCGCTGACCATGGGCATCGCCGCGCTTTTCGGCCTGATCGCGGCCGTGCTCAGCATCTGGCGCTAGCCAGGCATTCGCCTGGACTGGATTTTTCGATTTGGCCAGGTAGGGAGCGTGCTGCCCATCCTTCGACAGGCTCAGGATGAGGTCTGTGTTTGCTTCTACGACCTCATGGTGAGGTGCGAGGCGAAGCCGAGCCTCGAACCATGGGCCACGCGCTACCTACCTGCCCACCTCGAAAATCGGGTCCAGCCGAATGGCTGGCTATTCGGCCGGGGGAATTCTCGAGGTCGCGAGGGAGCGAACGCGGGCGACGGCGGCGCGCTGCACGCGTGGATGAATGATGGGACGGCGCCGGCGGCGCGGGCCGGGGACGAAATTGTTCATTACCCGCTCGATGACGCGGATGGCGCGCTCCGTGCCGTCTTCGCGGGCAAGGCCCTCGGCAATGGCTTCGGCGGAGAGCCGATAGGCCTGGCTGGTGGTGAGCTCGCGCAGCGCTCCCGCCAGGATTTCCGGCGTCAGGCGCCGCAGCCGGACCGGCTTGGGGCCGCAGCCGAGCTCATAGACGCGGCGGCCCCAATAGGGCTGGTCGACCGTCTGCGGCACGATGAAGGTCGGCTTGCCCGCATATAGGCCCGCCGCCGTGGTGCCGGCGCCGCCATGATGGACGACGGCGCGGACATATTTGAAGAGCTTGTCGTGCGGCGCCTTCTCGATGGCGAAGACGCCGGGTGGGAGATTGGCCGGATTGATGCCGCCCCAGCCCCGGGCGACGACCACGCGCCCGCCCCAGAGTCGCACGGCTTCCCTCAGGATTTGCGTGTTGCGCTCGGCGCCGAAGGGCATGGAGCCGAAGCCGATATAGACCGGCGCTTCGCCCTCGCTCAGGAACTGCCGGAATTCGGGGGAGGGCTGCCAGCCGGTATTGTCCTCCACCCGCCAGAAGCCGGTGACGATGGCGCTCCTGGGCCAGTCCCGCGGGCGTGGCGAGAGCAATTGCGAATAGGCGTAAAGCGTGGGGAGCGGCAGGCCCTGGGTGTCTTTGAAGAAGCCGCCGCGCTTGCGCGAGTCGAGCCCCATCAGCTCCCGGCGCAGCCGGTTGCGCGGCAGATTGTAGTAGATCTGCTGCACCGTCATGGTGGTGTAGCTCAGTCGGTTCAGCGCGGGCCCGAAGGTGGGCCCGTAATACATGCAGAGCGGAAATTCGCTCGTCGTGTTGAGCGGCTGCAGCGCCGACATGATCGCCGGAATCTTCAACGCCTCGGCGATGTCGATGATGAAGCTGGTGTTCATATTGCCGATGATGGCGTCGGCGCCCTGCGCCATCTGCCAGGCGAGTCGCGCCGCCGTATCGACGATGGTCTGGCCCTGGCGGAGCAAAGCGGGGCCGTTGATGAGAAGCGATTGCGACATCGCGTTCTCGAAGCGGGTCTGGGTCAGGAATTGCTGGATGGAGGCGCCGAGGCTGCGGAACTCGATGCCGTAGCCGGTCACCAGCGCCTCGAAATCATTGGGCGCGCCCAGCACTACGGAATAGCCATGCTGCTGGAGCCTTACGGCCAGCGCCACATAGGGCTGGACGTCGCCCTGCGTGCCGATCGTGGCTATCGCGATGCGCTTGGCCAATCCCGGTCGTTCCCCATCGCTCATGTTGCCCGGCCGGCGCCGCACTGCCCCGTGCGTCCGCGTCGGCCGCCGCCATTTACATCGCGTCGGAGGGCGCTTAATACACCTGTTACGACGCCCGTTTTCCTTACAAAACCGGCCTCGGATGGGCAATAGAGATGCACCGAGTCAGCACAGCACTGTTGTACGCTTGCCAGCTTGGCCTCCTCTTCGCTTCGCTTGCCGCCATGTCGTTCGCCGCATCGGGCGTTTCAAGGGCCCGAGCCGGCGCCGCCGCTACTTAGCTCTTCCCATTGGCCGCCCTGCAACGGCCGGGAAGAGCGGCAAAGCCACAGGCGCCCTCGAAAGCGGCGCTTAACGACTCCACACCATAATTCCGCCTCACCAGCGGTTCGTTCCATCGGCGGCCGTCATCGGTCGCAAAAAGGGCTTCGAGGAGCCCGTGAGGAAGCCATGAGCGAAGATTTTCACCGCATCCGCCGCTTGCCCCCCTATGTCTTCGAGCACATCAATCCGATCAAGGCGCGACTCAGGGCCGAGGGCGTCGACATCATCGACCTCGGCATGGGCAATCCCGACCTGCCCACGCCGCAGCACATCGTCGACAAGCTCAAGGAGACGGTGAAGGACCCCCGCACGCACCGCTATTCCGCCTCGCGCGGGATTCCGGGGCTCCGCAAGGCGCAGGCCAGCTATTACGGCCGGCGCTTCGGGGTGAAGCTCGACCCGAACACCCAGGTCGTCGCGACGTTGGGCTCGAAGGAAGGCTTCGCCAACATGGCGCAGGCGATCACCGCGCCGGGCGACGTGGTCCTCGTGCCGAATCCGACCTATCCGATCCACTCCTTCGGCTTCATCATGTCGGGCGGCGTGGTCCGTTCCATGCCCGCCGAGCCGAACGAGGACTTCATGCGCTCGCTCGACAGGGCCGTGCGGCATTCGATCCCCAAGCCGATCGCGCTTATCCTCAACTATCCGGCCAATCCGACCGCCTATGTGGCGACCTTGGATTTCTACAAGGAAGTCGTGAAATATTGCCGGGAGCACTCGATCTTCATCCTCTCGGATCTCGCCTATGCCGAGATTTATTTCGACGATCATGTGCCGCCCTCGGTGCTCGAGGTGCCGGGCGCCATCGAGATAGCCGTCGAGTTCACCTCGATGAGCAAGACCTATTCGATGCCCGGCTGGCGCATCGGTTTCGCGGTGGGCAATGAGCGGCTGATCGCCGCGCTGACGCGGGTGAAGAGCTATCTCGACTATGGGGCGTTCACGCCGATCCAGGTGGCCGCGACGGCGGCGCTCAACGGCACGGACGGGATCATCGAGGAAGTGCGCAATATCTATCGCAGCCGCCGCGACGTGATGGTCGAAAGCTTCGGCCGCGCGGGCTGGGACATTCCATCGCCGGGCGCCACCATGTTCGCCTGGGCCCCCATTCCGCACCAATATGCGCATCTGGGTTCGCTGGAATTCGCCAAGCTGCTGATCCAGGAGACGGGCGTCGCCGTGGCGCCGGGCGTCGGCTTCGGCGAATATGGCGACCAGTATGTCCGCCTGGCGCTGGTGGAAAACGAGCAGCGCATCCGGCAGGCGGCGCGCAATGTAAAGAAATTCCTCAGCGGCAGCGGCAATCACGACAATGTCGTCAAGATGAAAGCGGCTCAATAGCGCCGTCGCCTGCGCGTCCCGCCGGCCGCGGCGCCGCGGCCGGTCACAAAAGACTCATGCGAGGCTCCTAATCGCCGCCTGAGCAGCGAAGGAGAATCGGATGGCAGCGGTTATGGACGAGAGCGGGGCGCCGCTGTTCAGGTTCGGCGTCGTCGCCGATCCGCAATATGCCGACGCGCCGATGACCATGAACCGCTATTACGCCAACAGCCTGGGCAAGCTGGGCGAGGCGGTGCGCTTCTTCAACGGCCATGAGCTGGAATTCGTCGTCACGCTGGGCGACACCATCGATCATGGCTGGGAGAACTACGACGCGATCCTGTCCGTCTATGACGGGCTCAGGGCAAGGCGGGTGTTCGTGCTGGGCAATCACGATTTCCAAGTGGCGCCCGAGCGGCTCAATGCCGTGCCGGCGCGGCTGGGCCTCAGGCGCTCCTATTACGATTTCGGCGTGGGCGGCTACCGTTTCGTGGTGGTCGACGGGGCCGAGATCAGCACGTTTTCAAATCCGCCGGGCAGCGCGGCGCATGGGCTTGGCGAGGCGCGGCTCGCGGCCATGGCCGAGCGGGGTGAGCCCAATGCCAAGCCCTGGAACGGTGGCATGAGCGAGGAGCAGTTCGCCTGGCTGGAGGCCACGCTCGCCCGAGCGGAAGCCCAGAAGGAGCGCGTGCTGCTGCTGGGACATTTTCCGGTTCATCCGTTCAGCGAGCACGCCATGTGGGACAGCGCGCGGTTTGTCGAGGTCCTGACGGCGAGCCCGGCGGTGACGGCCTATTTCAACGGCCACGACCATGTCGGCCATTATGCCGAAGCCGGCGGTAAGCACTTCGTCAACTTCATGGGCATGATCGAGACGGAAAGCCAGACGGCCTATGCGCTTGTCGAGGTCTATTCCGACCGGATCGAGATCATCGGACAGGGCACCGAGCCGAGTCGGACGTTGCGGCTTTAGGCACCCGGCGCTAATTCCTATTGACCAATAGGGCAAATCCTATTCAAAGCTTCCTTATTGCAGGAGGCGTGCATGAGCGACATTGAATCGTTCCGTCAGACGGTCGAAACCTTCATCGCGCAGCGCGGCTGGACCGCGACGCGCTTCGGGCGGGCCATTGCCGGCGATCCGCTTTTCGTCTTCGACCTGCGCGAGGGACGCGAGCCGCGCTCCGAGACGCGCACCCGCATCCTCAAGGCCATGCAGGAAGAGGGCGAGGCGACGGCGCTGCCGCCGCTCAGGATCGGGGTGGCGGGGCTTGGCAATGTCGGGGCAACCCTGGTCAAGATTCTGGCCAAGGATGGGGAAGAGCTGACGCGCAAGCTCGGGCGGCGGCTCGAGGTGACGGCGGTTTCGGCGCGCTCGCGGTCGCGGGACCGGGGCGTCGACCTTTCCGGCTTCACCTGGTTCGACGATCCGGTGGCGCTGGCGCGCTCGGAGGAAATCGACCTCTTCGTCGAGCTGATGGGCGGCGAGGACGGGCCGGCGGCCGCTTCGGTGCGCGCGGCGCTGGAAAGCGGCCGGCCGGTCGTCACCGCCAACAAGGCGCTCCTGGCGCGGCATGGCGTGGCGCTGGCCAAGCTCGCCGAGGAGTCGGGCGCGCAGCTCGGCTTCGAGGCGGCGGTGGCGGGCGGCATTCCGGTCATCAAGACGCTGCGCGAGGGGCTGGGCTCGGCCCGGATCGCGCGGGTCTATGGCATCATGAACGGCACCTGCAACTACATCCTGACCCGCATGGGCCAAGAGGGGATTTCGTTTGCCGAATGCCTCAAGGACGCGCAGGCGCTGGGCTATGCCGAGGCCGACCCGGCCTTCGACATCGAGGGCTATGATACGGCGCATAAACTCGCCATTCTCGCCAGCCTGAGCTTCGGCTGCGAGATCGCGCCGGACGAGATTCTGGTCGAGGGCATCACGACGATTTCCGAAGCGGACATCAAGGTCGCAAGCGACCTCGGCTATGCCATCAAGCTGCTCGGCATCGCGCAGCGCTCGCCGGACGGTATCGAACAGCGCGTGCATCCCACCCTGGTGCCCAAGAATTCGGCCATTGCCGGGGTGGACGGCGTGCTCAATGCGGTGGTGCTCGAAACCGACCATGTGCACGAGCTGATGCTGGCCGGCCCCGGTGCCGGCGGGGCGCCGACGGCGAGCTCGGTGCTTTCCGACATCCTCGACATTGCGCGCGGCACGCGGGTTCCGCCCCTGGGCGTGCCGAGCGACGAACTGATTCCCTATACTCGCGCGCCTATGAAGGCGCATGCCGGCGGGTATTATATCCGGCTCAACGTCAAGGACGTGCCGGGCGCGCTTGCGGCCATCGCAACACGGATGGGGGAAAAGGGCATTTCGCTCGAAAGCGTCATCCAACGGCCTGATCTCAGCGTTAAGGACGCGAGCGCCGGCGCGATAGAGACGCGCACGGTGGTGCTGATGACGCATGAGACGATGGAAGAAACCGTCCGCCAGACGCTCGACCGGATCGCGCAGGACGGCTTCATCGTCGGAGCGCCGCAACTGATAAGGATCGAAGCGCTGGAATGACGGAAGCGGCGGCAACAGCGACGGCGGGCGGCGCGGAAACGGGCGAAAAGACGCCGCCCATCGGGCGCAAGCTGACGCTGGAACTCGCGCGGGTCACCGAGCGGGCGGCGGTCGCCGCCGCCGGCTGGCGCGGCAAGGGCGACGAGATGGCCGCCGACCTGGCCGCCGTCGAGGCCATGCGCGACGAGCTGGCGCTGATCGACATTCGCGGCACCATCGTCATCGGAGAGGGCGAGCGCGACGAGGCGCCCATGCTCTATGTCGGGGAGCCGGTCGGCTCCGGCGAAGGGCCCGAGGTCGACATCGCGGTCGATCCGCTCGAAGGCAAGACGCTCTGTGCCAAGAACCAGCCGGATTCCATCTGCGTGGTAGTGATGGCGGTACGCGGCGGGCTGCTCAAGGCGCCCGACGTCTACATGACCAAGGTGGCCATCGGGGCGGGCTATCCGGCGGGACTCGTCGATCTCGACCGTCCGCCGCTCGACAATGTGCGGGCGCTGGCCGAGGCCAAGGGCGTGCCGCTGGGCGAAATCACGGCCTGCGTGCTCGACCGGCCGCGCCACGCGGCGCTGATCGAGGAATTGCGCCTCGCGGGCGTGGCGCTCAAGCTGATCAGCGACGGCGACATCGCCGGGGTGATCCATGCCAGCAATACCGAGGAAACCGGCGTCGACATCTATCTCGGTTCGGGCGGGGCGCAGGAGGGCGTGCTGGCCGCCGCCGCCATGCGCTGCCTGGGCGGGCAGATGCAGGGACGGCTGATCCTCGACACGCCGGCCAAGCGCGAGCGGGCGCGCACCATGGGCATCACCGATCCGAACCGGAAATATGACGTGATGGACATGGCCTGCGGCGACGTCCTGTTCGCGGCCACCGGGGTCACCGACGGCAATCTGCTTGACGGCGTGCGGCTGCGGCCGGACCATGTGGTCACCTCGACGCTCGTCATGCGCTCCTGGTCGAAGACCGTGCGCTGGATCAAGGCGCGGCATTCGCGGGGTTGAGGGGATGGATTCCGGCCGCCGAGTGGGCGGCTACCCCTCACCCTGGCCCTCGCCCCAAAGGGGCGAGGGGACGAGGCTGCGAGATGGTGCAGCAGCAGAACCCTCGCCCCTCTGGGGAGAGGGTGCCCGGCAGGGCGGTGAGGGGTAGCCGCGCGGCAGTCGGCCATCACGCCTTGCCCATTTCGCCCCAGGCGCCCAGTTCCTCGACGTCGTCGAGCCTGACAAAGGTGAAGCCCTTCTGCTTGAGGGCCACGACGCCCGAGGCGACGCCGGCGCTCGAGGGGCGCTTGGGCTGGTTGATGTGGCAGATGATGACATCGCCGTCCCTGGCGGTCAGCAGGCGCTGATGCACCTTGTCGGCGGGCAACGAGGCGCCGAAATCGCCATTCAGCGAGAAGCCGCCGATGCGGTAGCCCATCTCGCGAATGTGCAGCAGGGCGTCGCCCGAATAAAGCGCGGTGGCATCGCGGTACCATTTCGGCTTGGCGAGGCCGAGGGCCGCCATAGCCGCGGCACCGCCGTCGATCTCGGCCGAGACGGCCGCCAGCGTGCCGGCGGGCTCTATGCCGTAGAGCACTTCGCTGCCGGTGATGGCGGGTATGTGCATGGCGCCATGGTTTTCGAGCTGGAACAGCTCCGGGTGGGCCTTGAGCGTGGCGAGCGCGTCGGCGTTTTTGGCCAGCCAGCGGGCGGTGACGAAGATCGTGGCCTTGATGTTCTCGGCCACGAGCGCGTCGAGGATGCGGTGGTCGCATTCGCCCATGCAGGCATCGAGGGTCAGCGCGACGCGCGGGCCCGCCGCGCCGCCGGGCGCAATGCGCAGGCCCGGCTCGATCAGCCCATCGCGGCGCGGAGCGGCGAAGGCGGGCAAGGGGAGCGGCAGCGCCGCGATGGCGGCGAGCAGGGTACGGCGGCGCATGGTGATCGGTCCGGGGCGAAAGGGCGGGGCGCCTTTTAGCCGCTCGGGCGGGCGGACGCGCTGAGCCCTGTTGTCGCAGGCCGGCGGCGCGCGGTTTCGGCCGAAATTCCGGGGCTCGTACCGGGCAAAGGCTGCAATTGCAATCGGGGGGGTGTCTGACTATTGTGCCGCCGCATTCGGCCAGGGCGGTGCAGCCCGCCCAAATCTCGACCTAGCAAGGCGTTCAATGTCTGAAGAGAGCATTTTCCACGAGGTAAGCGAGGAGCTGCGGCGCGATCGGCTGCGGACCGCCTGGCGGCGCTATGGCCCCTATGTCATCGGGGCGGCGATCCTCGTCGTGGTGGCCGTGGCGGCCAATGAGGGCTGGCAGTGGTGGCAGAGCAGCAATGCCGCGCGCTCTTCGGACCAGTTCTTCTCGGCGCTAGACCTCGAGAATTCGGGCGACCTCACGGGCGCCCAGAAAGCGCTCGATGCGGTGATCGCGACCGGCAGCGGGCAATATCCGGTGCTCGCCAAGTTCAAGGAAGCGGGCCTTCTGGCGCGCCAGGGCAAGCCCAACGACGCGCTCGCCGCCTATGACGCGCTGGCGAACCAGGGCAATACGCGGCTGCGCAGCCTGGCGCTGCTGCTCGGGGCCAATGTGCTTGTCGACAAGGGCGATGTGGCGGGCGTCAAGTCGCGCATCCAGGGTCTGCTGGCGCCCAACGATCCGCTGCACGATGTGGCGGGGGAGACGCTGGGCCTCGCCCAGTACAAGGCGGGCGACCTCAATGGCGCGCGCGACAGTTTCGAAGCCATTGTCAATGACCCGGCGGCGTCGCAGGAGCAGCGCAGCCGGGTGCAATTCTATCTGCAGCAGCTCGTTGCCGAAGGGGTGACGCTGCCGACAGCGCCGGCCGCGCCGGGCGCCGGTGCTGCGGCGCCCGCACCCACCAATGACAAGGCCGCTCCTGCGGCAGCGCCGGCTTCGAGCCCGGCCGCGCCGGCACCGGCGGCGAGCTCCGCCCCGGCGGCTAGTGCCCCGGCAGCTCCCAGCGCCGATGCCACGACGCCGGCCGGTGTCGAATCCAACCAGCCGGTAACGCCCGACGCGGCGCTCGACATGGCTGCGCCGGCGCCCGCCGCGCCTGCGGCCGCGCCCGCCGCTCCGGCTGCTGCGCCCGCCACTCCGGCCCCGACCGCGCCTGCGACTCCGGCCACGGGTACGACCGGCCAGTGACCGTTCTTGTCGCCATTGTCGGCCGCCCGAATGTCGGCAAGTCGACGCTGTTCAACCGGCTGGTCGGGCGGAAAATCGCGCTGGTCGACGATACGCCCGGCGTGACGCGCGACCGGCGTGAGGCGGAAGGGCATATCGCGGACCTCAAATTCCGCATTCTCGACACGGCCGGCTATGAAGACCGGACCGACGGGAGCCTCGAGGACCGGATGCGCCAGCAGACCGAGATGGCGATCCGCGAGGCCGACGTGATCCTGTTCATGATCGACGCGCGGGCCGGGGTGACGCCGCTCGACGAGCGCTTCGCGCAGGTGCTGCGCAAGGCGGGCAAGGAAGTGCACCTCATCGCCAACAAGGCGGAGGGCAGGGCGGCCGAGCCGGGGCTGATGGAAGCCTATCAGCTCGGCTTCGGCGAGCCGGTGGCGCTCTCCGCCGAGCATGGCCTCGGCCTCGCCGACCTGCATGCCATCGTTTCGGCCGCCGTCGACCGGCAGGAAGCCGCCAAGGCCGAAGCGCAAGGCGAGGTGCCGGCCGAACTCGACCTGCTGCCGGAAGTCGACATCGCGCTGCCGGAAGACGACGGATCGACCGAGGAAGGCCCGGCGCTGCGCTGGAACCCCTCGCGCTATCTCAATGTGGCGGTGGTCGGCCGGCCGAATGCGGGCAAATCGACGCTGATCAACACCATGGTGGGGGCCGACCGGCTGCTCACCGGCCCCGAGGCGGGCATCACCCGCGATTCCATTCTCGTGCCCTGGGAGTGGAAGGGGCGCGTGATCAATCTGGTCGACACGGCCGGCATTCGCCGCAAGGCGCGGGTGCAGGAAAAGCTCGAAAAGCTGGCCGTGGGCGACTCGCTGCGCTCGATCCAATATGCCGAGATCGTGGTGCTGCTGCTCGACGCCACCATACCTTTCGAGAAGCAGGACCTGGCGCTTGCCGATCTGGTGGAGCGCGAAGGGCGCGGCATCGTTATCGCCGTCAATAAATGGGATTTGATCGAGGACAAGAACGTAGCCCTCGCCAGCATCCGCGAGCAATGCGAGCGGCTGCTGCCGCAATTGCGCGGCGTGCCGCTGGTGACCCTGTCGGGGTTGACCGGGCGCAATATCGACCGGCTGATGGATGCGATCTTTGCCGCCGAGCAGGCTTGGAACACGCATATTTCGACTGCCAAGCTCAACCGCTGGCTTTATGCGATGACCGAGAGCCATCCGCCGCCGGCGGTTTCGGGCCGGCGGCTGAAGCTGCGCTACATGACGCAGGCGCGCATGCGGCCGCCGAGCTTCATCGTCTTCTCGTCCCGGCCGGAGGCGGTCCCGGCCTCCTACCAGCGCTATCTCGTCAACGGCTTGCGCGAGGCCTTCAACATGCCCGGCACGCCGATCCGCCTCTGGCTGCGCGGCGGCAAGAATCCTTACGCGGACGAGGGCAAGCGCTGAGCCGTCCGGCACTTCGGCAGCCTCCGGCCCTTCAAGTTCGCGCGATCGGCCAATATATCTCGGCGGACCCTCAGGGGCGCGGGTGCAATGGATAATTCTGGCTTGATCCTCGAAATCGTCGCCATCATCGCGCTGATCCTGCTCAACGGATTTCTCGCCATGTCCGAGCTGGCGGTGGTGTCGGCGCGGCCGGCGCGGCTGAAGCTCCTCGCGGCCGAGGGACACAAGGGCGCCAATACGGCTGCGCGGCTCGCGGGCGATCCCGGCAAGTTCATCTCCTCGGTGCAGACCGGCATCACGCTGGTCGGCGTGGTGGAAGGCGCGTTTTCGGGCGCAACGCTCGGCGATCGGCTGGCCGAATACCTGGCGTCGGCGGGCGTGGCGGGCAGCGTGGCCGGTCCCCTGGGCGTCGGCATCGTCGTCGTCATCGTCACCTATGTGTCGCTGGTGATCGGCGAGCTGGTGCCCAAGCAACTGGCCTTGCGCCATCCCGAGCGGATCGCGGCGCGCGTGGCGCCGATCATGGCCTTCGTGGCGCTGGTCGCGGCGCCCATTGTCTGGGTGCTCGATGTCTCGGGCCAGCTCGTGCTCGCCCTGCTGGGCGAGCGAGGCGACACCGGCGAGCATGTGACGGACGAGGAGGTCAAGACGATCATCGCCGAAGCCGAGAGCGCCGGCGTGCTCGAAAGCGACGAAAAGAACATGATTTCGGGCGTGATGCGGCTTGCCGACCGCTCCGCCCGCGGCCTGATGACGCCGCGCCGCGATGTCGAATTCATCGATCTGTCGGAGCCCGTGGAGACGATCCTCAAGCAGTTGCGGGAGACGCATCGCTCGACGCTGCCGGTGCAGGACGGGGACGATCCCGACCAGATCATCGGCGTCGTCGAGCTCAAGGACCTCGTCGAGGTGCTGGCCACGGGGCGCGAGATCGACCCTCGCGCGCTGGTAAAGCAGGCGCCGGTGGTGATGGACCGCTCCGATGCGCTCGCCGTGCTGCGCGCCATCCGCGGCTCGCTGGTGCATATGGCGCTGGTCTTCGACGAATACGGGCATTTCGAAGGGATCATCACGCCCGGCGACGTGCTCGAGGCGATCACCGGCGCCTTCCGCGAGGAGGAGGGGAGCGAGCCGGCCTTCGTGGCGCGCGAGGACAAGAGCTGGGTGGTTTCCGGCTGGATGCCGGCGGACGAGTTTTCCGACAAGCTCGGCGTGCCGATTCCGCGCGACCACAAATTCGAAACGGTGGCGGGCTTCGTTCTGGCCGAGCTCAACCATCTGCCCAAGGTGGGCGAGACCTTCAAGCGGGGCCATTACCGTTTCGAGGTGATGGAGCTCGACGGACGACGCATCGACAAGGTGCTGGTGGCGCGGGTGTAGGAAGAAAAACTGGATTCCCGCCTTCGCGGGAATGACGTCCGTGGCGGGGCAATGCGGTGCCACACCCACCACATCATTCCCGCGAAGGCGGGAATCCAGTTTAAGCTACAGCGCGGCGATCTCGCCGGTTTCGCGCCGGAGCCGGACGCCGGTTTCCGTGAAAGTGGCGGCGATCATATCGACGAGGCGTGGGGCGATCTCGGCGGGAGTCGGCAGGGTTTCGGGGTCCTCGCCGGGAAAGGCGCGGGCCCGCATGCCGGTGCGCACGGCGCCGGGATCGAAGACATTGGCGCAGACATTGGTGGTCTTCATCTCGCCGGCATAACTCTTGACCAGGGCCTCGAGCGCCGCCTTGCTCGCGGCATAGAGTCCCCAATAGGGGCGGGCCGAGCGCGCGGCGCCGGAGGTGACGAAGACGGCGCGGCCGGCGGCCGCCTGCCGCAGCAGCAGGTCCGTCGCCCGGATCAGCCGGAAATTGGCCGTGACGTTGATCTTGAAGACATTGTCGAAATCCTCGGGCGCAAGATGCGGCACGGGGCTCAGCGTGCCAAGCGCACCGGCATTGGCGATGAGCCCGTCCAGCGCCCCCCAGCGCTCGAAAATCGCGGCGCCCAGCCGGTCGATGGCGTCGCCGTCGCGCAGGTCGAGCGGCACAAGAGTTGCCGTCGAGCCCAGTTCCTGGATTTCGTCGTCGAGTTCTTCGAGGCCGCCCACGGTACGGGCGATGGCGACGACATGGGCGCCGCGGCGGGCGGCTTCCTTGGCGGCGGCATAGCCTATGCCGCGGGAGGCGCCGGTCACCAGCACCACCTTGCCGGCCAGTTGATGTTCAATCGTCATTAGTCAGCCGGCCTCGCGCAGCAGCGAAATGGTCTTGGGCTCGTTTGCGTGCCGGCCGTCCAGATCGGTCAGAGCCGTGGGATAGTCGCCGGTGAAGTAATGATCGGTGAATTGCGGGGCGAGATTGTTGCGCGGCTCGCCGCCCACCGCGTCGTAGAGGCCGTCGATCGACAGGAAGCCGAGCGAGTCCGCGCCGATGAAGCGGCACATGTCTTCCACCGCCGAATATTGATTGGCGAGGAGCTTGTCCGGATCGGGCGTATCGATGCCATAATAGTCGGAATGGGTGATCATCGGGCTCGCTACCCTGAGATGCACCTCGCTGGCGCCGGCGTCGCGCACCATCTGCACGAGCTTGAGCGAGGTCGTGCCGCGCACGATCGAATCGTCGACCAGCACGACGCGCTTGCCGGCGATCTCCTCGCGATTGGCCGAATGCTTGAGCTTGACGCCGAAGGCGCGGATCTGCTGCGTCGGCTCGATGAAGGTCCGCCCCACATAATGGTTGCGGATGATGCCGAGCTCGAAGGGAATGCCCGAGGCCTGGGCAAAGCCGATCGCGGCGGGCGTACCGCCATCGGGGACCGGCACCACGACATCCGCCTCGACCGGGCATTCGCGGGCGAGATTGGCGCCGGAACGCTTGCGCACGCCATAGACGCTGCGGCCGGCGACGATCGAATCCGGCCGGGCGAAATAGACATATTCGAACAGGCAGATGCGTTCGCGGCGCGGCGGAAAGGGGTGGTGCGAATCGATGGTGATGCGGCCGTCCGGCTGGATCTCGCAGACCACCACCTCGCCATTCTCGACGTCGCGGACGAATTTGGCGCCGATGATGTCGAGCGCGCAGGTCTCGGAGGCGAAGATCGGCTTGCCGTCGAGTTCGCCCAGCACGAGCGGGCGAATCCCATTGGGATCGCGGGCGCCGATCAGCTTGGTCCGCGTCATGGCGACCAGCGAGAAGGCACCCTCGAGATGGCGGATCGCATCCATGAAGCGCTCGGACGAGCTCTGCCGGCGCGAGCGGGCTATCAGATGCAGCACGACCTCGGTATCCGAGGTCGATTGGCAGATGGCGCCATCGGCGATGAGCTTGCGCCGGAGCGTCAGGCCATTGGTGAAATTGCCGTTATGGGCGATGGCGATACCGCCTACGGCCAGCTCGGCGAAGAGCGGCTGCACATTACGCAGGATGGTTTCGCCGGTCGTCGAATAGCGGACATGACCCATGGCCATGCTGCCGGGCAGCCGAGCCAGCAATTGCGGATCGGTGTAATGGTCGCCCACCAGGCCCAGATGGCGCTCGGAATGAAAGCGCGCACCGTCGAAGGAGACGATTCCGGCTGCCTCCTGTCCGCGATGTTGCAGGGCATGCAGACCCAGCGCGACGAGGGTCGAGGCCTCGGAATGCCCGAGTATGCCGAAAACCCCGCACTCCTCGCGCAGCGTGTCGCCGTCGAGATCGTTCGCTGAATCTTGCGCTGAATCTTGCATCGAGTGGCCCGCCTCCCGCTTGCGCGCAATGTTGACCCTCGAGGCCGGCAAATCAACCCCGCCAGGGTCACGGAACCGCAATATGGGCCCGCAAACTGCCTCAGGCGCCGGAATTGGCGGGGGCCGCCGGCGCCGGAGCGGCAGGCTGCGCGGGGCCGGGCGTGGCCGGCACCGCGTCAGGGGCGGCCGGCGCCGCTTCGGGGCCCGGCGTCGTGTCGTTGGGCGAAGCGTCGGTGTTGTCGCCGGTCTCGTCCCCGCCGGTTTCCGCGGGAGCACCGTTGGCGCCGCGCTTCAGGAGATTATTGACCTGTTCCTCGAGATTGGGCGGCAGGGCGGCGATCAGCTCGTCGCCGAGATTGCGGAGCAGGGGCAGCGATTTGGATTCGCTCGCCCAGTCCGGCAGCTTGGTCGGGTCGGAATAGAGCCAGAGCCCGAAGATCACCACGACGACGGCGATTACCACGCCGCGCAATATGCCGAAGATGAAGCCGAGCGTGCGATCCAGCGCGCCGATGCGGCTGTCGACCACGAAATCGGCGATGCGCATGGTGATGAGGTGGAGGATCACCAGCGCGACGATGAAGGTGACCGCGACCGTCGCGATATCGGCGACCAGCGGGTCCTTGATATAGGCCCGGGCGATCTCGGGGTGCTTGAAGTACATATAGGCGGCCAGCGCCGCCGAACCGAGCCAGGTGACCAGCGATAGAACTTCGCGGGTCAAGCCGCGGGCCGTGGCAAGAATCGCCGAGATCAGGAGAAGAAGCCCGAAGCCGACGTCAAAGGCAGTGAGCATGGTCCACACATGTCGCGCGAAAGGTCGAATTCGTTTAGCCGCTTCTCCCAAATAAGTGAAGCGGCCGGCCACGCCTCCCACAGCAGATGTGCCCTGTTCCGCGACAAAATATCTCCGGAACGGGACGCAACCTTGTCTCGTCCGCCTTGGCGGGAATGGCGGCGTTGCGGGCCGACGTCGTGCCGTGACTGCACTGGCAACAATTATCGGCGCTAGAATGCCTCTTCCCGATCCGGCGCGCGCTCGGGCCGCTCTGCGGCGATCCGCCCCACCAGTTCGCCGAGGCTCGAGAATTCGGTAAGCTCGAGCCCGCCATTCCGGTCGCCATTGCCGAGCCGGCCCATGACGGCATTGGTGAAGCCGAGCTTTTCGGCCTCGCGCAGGCGCAGCGCAGCGTGCACGACGGGCCGGATGCCGCCGGCCAGCGAGATTTCGCCGAAATAGACGCTGGTGGGCGGCAGCGGCGCGCCGGTCAGCGAGGAGATGAGGGCAGCCGCGACGGCGAGATCGGCGGCCGGCTCGTTGATTTTAAGCCCGCCGGCGACATTGAGGTAGATATCGTTGGCGCCGATCCGGACGCCGCAGCGGGTTTCGAGAACGGCGAGCACCATGGAGAGCCGGGCCGAATCCCAGCCCACGACGGCACGGCGCGGCGTGCCGAGCGGCGAAGGCGAAACCAGCGCCTGGATTTCGACCAGCACCGGCCGCGTGCCTTCCATGCCGGCAAACACCGCCGAGCCCGCGGCGCCCTCGTCGCGCTGGTCGAGAAAGAGCGCGGAGGGGTTGGCGACTTCGCTGAGGCCCAGCGTCGTCATCTCGAAGACGCCGATCTCGTCGGTCGCGCCATAGCGATTCTTGACGCCGCGGAGGATGCGGAAGGTATGGCTCGAATCGCCCTCGAAATAGAGCACGGCGTCGACCATGTGCTCGACGACGCGGGGGCCGGCGATCTGGCCATCCTTGGTGACGTGTCCGACGAGCACCACCGCGGCGCCGGAACGCTTGGCGAAACGGGTGAGCGCCTGCGCGCTGGTCCTGACCTGCGTGACCGTGCCGGGCGCGCTCTCCACCCGGTCGGTCCAGAGCGTCTGGATGGAATCGATGATGACCAGATGCGGCGCATCGCCCTGCTGCAGGGTCGCGAGGATCGTCTCGACGCTGGTTTCGCTGGCGAGCGCGACCGGCGCATCGCCGAGCCCCAGCCTTTGCGCGCGCAGCCGGACCTGGGCCACCGCCTCTTCGCCCGAAACATAGACGACGCGCTTGCCCTGCCGGGCGAGGGCGGCGGCGGCCTGCAGCAGCAGGGTGGATTTGCCGATGCCCGGTTCGCCGCCCACCAGCACCGCCGAGCCCATGTCGAAGCCGCCGCCGGTGACGCGGTCGAGCTCGCCCATGCCGGTCGTGACGCGGGCGGCGCTCTCCGTCTCGCCCGCGAGCGTGACGAGTTCGATCGGCCGGCCGCCGGCTATCGCTGATTTCGGCCCGGCGCCGACGCCGCTATCGATCAGTTCCTCGACGATGGAGTTCCATTCGCCGCAGGCCTCGCAACGGCCCTGCCAGCGCGAATAGGCCGCCCCGCAGGACTGGCAGATGAAGCTCGATTTCGCCTTGGCCATGGTTTCCCGTCAGCGTCTCTGTTCTTGCGGGCACCGTCTTGCTCCCGCCCCGACGTCATTCCCGCGAAGGCGGGAATCCATCTCCACCCCGCTCGCCGTGCCGTTGCAAGATGGATTCCCGCCTTCGCGGGAATGACGATGCGAGCGGGGCATTCCCGTGCTCTGCTCTGGTGGGCGGTTCTTTGTGCCTAGCTGAAGTTCGTCGCCCGTTCAAGAACAAAAAGAGAACATTTGGCGCAGCGGCTTGATCTTCCGGTCTCGCGAAGCGTAAGCGGGAACGATAATAATCGGGTTCGTCTATGCTTCCCTATTTGCTCGTCGCTGTCGGCGGCGCCATCGGTTCCGTGCTGCGCTATGGCGCGGGTATTTTCGTCGGCAGCTTCTGGCGCGATTCGTTCCCGCTGGGCACCATGCTGATCAATATCGTCGGCTCGCTGGTCATGGGCCTCTTCGTCGGCCTCATGGCGCGGCTGCTGCCGCCATGGCAGAACGAGGCCCGGCTCTTCTTCGCCGTGGGCGTGCTCGGCGGGTTCACCACGTTTTCGTCCTACTCGCTGGATGCCATCAGCATGATCGAGCGGGGCGATATGATGCCGGCGGCGTTCTATGTGGTGGGATCGGTGGTGATCGGATTCGTGGGGCTGTGGCTGGGCCTGTGGATCATGCGGCAGGGGGTGGCGTGAGCGGGGTCAGGCTCCAGACCGTCGCCCGCGACGAAGACGGGATGCGCCTCGACCGCTGGTTCGGCGCGCATTTTCCGCAGGTTTCCTTCGGCACGTTGCAGAAGCTCATCCGTACGGGACAGGTCAGGGTCGATAGCGGGCGGGTAAAGACCAGCACGCGGCTTTCGGCCGGGCAGCAGGTGCGCATTCCGCCGGTCGAGGCGGCAGTGGCCAGGGCCGAGGTCAAGACCAATGCGGCCGATGCCGCGTTCCTGCGCTCGCTGATCCTCTACGAAGACGACGAGATCTACGTGTTCAACAAGCCGCACGGCCTCGCCAGCCAGGGCGGCAGCGGCACCAGGCGCCATATGGACGG
>DASZUI010000025.1:0-6374 GCA_035547675.1 Devosia sp. | reverse complement strand
GGCGAGCGTTTCGCGGTCCGGCGCGGTCACGTCGATCAGCATGGCCGGCGAGTCTTCGGTGAAGAACTTTTTATAGGGCTGCATCACCGGCAGGTGCTCGACGGCGGCCAGCGCCCGCCGCTCGAGATATTCCGCCGCCGTCACCCCGAGCGTCGTCTGCACGCCGCCATTGGCAAGGCGCGAAATGGCGCGCGCGCAGGAATAGGGGTCGGGAAACGGCACCAGGCCCGTCATCTTGAAGGGGTGCTCGTCGATGGTGTTGTAGGTCACCTCCGAGACGAAGCCGAGCGTACCTTCCGAGCCGACGATCAGATGGGTGAGGATATCGAGCGGGTCGTGGAAATCGAGCAGCGCGTTGAGCGAATAGCCCACCGTGTTCTTGATTTTGTATTTCCGGCGGATGAGCGCCACGAGCTCGGGATCGGACTCGACTTCGCGGTGCAGCGCGGCCAGCCCCTCCAGCAGGTCGGGCCGCTTCTTGCGGAACGCCTCGCGCGACCCGGCGTCGGCGGAATCGAGGACGGTGCCGTCGGTGAGCATGACCCGCAGGCGCGCCATGGTGTGGTAGGTGTTGTAGGCAACGCCGCAGCACATGCCGGACGAATTGTTGTTGACCACGCCGCCGATCTTGCAGGTCGCCTGGCTCGCCGGATCGGGGCCGAGCTTCTTGTTGTAGGGCTTCAGCGCCTTGTTGGCGTTGGCGACGATAATGGCGGGCCCGAGGGTCACCTGGCGGGCCTCGGCGTCGAGGATTTCGATCTTGCGGAAGCCGTCGGAGAGCACGGCGAGCACGCCTTCGCCCACCGCCTGGCCGGAGAGCGAGGTGCCGGCGGCGCGGAAGGTGACCGGGAGGCCCTCGGCGCGCGCCGCTTCGAGCACCGCGCGCACATCGTCCTCGGAATTGATGAACACCACCAGCGCCGGCACCAGCCGGTAGGGACTGGCGTCGCCCGAATAGGCGTAGGTGAAGGCGGGGTCCGCCTTCATGCGGGCCGGGTCGATGCGGTCGGAAAGGCGGGCGATAATGCGTCGGGCGGCCATGGCCCGATCGACCCCGATGGGGGCTAACTCGTTCACGTGAGGGGTCCTGTCCTGGAACGGTCCCATGCTATCACGGCTTGGGCGGCAGATGGAAAGCCACAATGACAGATTTCGGACCGGCATCGGGCTCGGCAGCCTGGCCGCCGACGGGCTGTTCGAGGCCATGGAAGACCATAGGACGCGCTGGGCGCTCACGCTCGACACCGCGGGCGTGCGGGCGCTCTATGCGAGCTTCTCGCAATTCGGACGGCTTGAGCCGGAGGCGCGCGAGCACTTGCTCGACGCCTTGGCGCGGATCGCCGAAACCGAGTTCGGCGGCCGGGTCGAGCGCCACATGATCACGGCGCTCTATATCGCCCGCCGCAGGGCCTTCTGATCGCCGTCGCCCTATTCGGCGTCCGGCCAGCCGGTTACCTCGAAGACCATTTCGAGCAGCGCCAGCCAGCCTTCCTCCCGTGTGGTGGGAAGGGGCGGGCCGGGCAGCTTCGGCACCAGGCTCGAAATGGGGGCGCCGGACGGAGAAATGTTCGTGACGGGTGGTTTCCCCGCCCGGCTGTCAGGCAGCGGACTGCCGGCGGTCACGGCCGGTGAATCGGCCCTGGCCGTCTTGCTGAAACGCCGCCGGATCGGTCTGAAGATCCTCGCCGCAAGCATGGCGCGATCTCCCCTTGGCTGTTTGCGCTCGGGCCGGGCGCGTACGCCCGGCGATGCCAATATGACGAATGGCTCCGTCAAAATTCGACAGCAGGAGGCCCGGACGATCGCCAGAACGGCCTCAGCCCAGATCCACGTCGCGGCGGCGGATGGACTCGGCCGCCTGGCGCAGCACTTCGGCTACGCGGCGCTGAGCGTCCTCGTCGCCATTGTGGAGCACGTCGGCAATGGCCGCCTTGAGGGCGCGCCGGGCTTCGTTCACCTCCGGCAGCACGCCGGGAATGTCGCGGTCCTGCGGTTCAGTATCGGGGCGCTGGCGTCCCTCGGGGCCGGCATGCGGCCGGTCGTCCCACCAGCCGCGATCGCGGCTCGCGCGCTCGGCCTTCTGGCGCCATTCGTGCATGCGTTCGCCGGCGGCGCCGAGGAAATTCAGCGTCGACTGCACCGCCTCGCGGTTCGCGGCCAGATGGGCGCGACCCTCGTCCGTGATCGTATAGAGCTTCTTGTTGCCCTCGGCCGAGGAGGTGACATAGCCGGCTTCCTCGAGGAAGGTCAGCGCCGGATAGACGATGCCCGGCGAAGGCGAATAGAGCCCGCTGGTCTTTTCTTCGATGGCCTTGATGAGGTCGTAGCCGTGGCGCGGCTGCTCCTCGATGAAATAGAGCGCCACGAGCCGCAAATCGCCGCTCGCCAGCATGCGGCCGACGCGGAAATTGTCGCCGAAGCCGCCCCAATTGCCGCCGGCAAAACCGGCGCCAAAGCGGTCGGGACCGCCCCACTGGCCAAAGTGCCGCCGCGCCATCGCCTCGAACCGCTCCCATTTGCGAGCGAAGCGATCGGCATCGCGGTTGTATCGATCATGCATGATCGGTCTCCGATATATCTTATGATGGCATGTTGAATATGCGCACTCAGATCGGGAGTCAAGATATATCTTGAGATAGGTTGGAGATGTGACTGGATTCCGGCCTTCGCCGGAATGATCCGGTGGAATTTGGCATGCCCTGCCTCAACCGCGGCGTCATTCCGGCGAAGGCCGGAATCCAGCAGCGCGCGCCGACGGACAGGCCCTCACCCGGCTGCCGCCATCCTCTCCCGCCCGCGGGAGAGGGGACCAAACTGAGACCTCGCGGCCATCTTCCCTCGCCCCTCTGGGGAGAGGGTCAGGGTGAGGGGTGGCCGCGCGCTCAGGTTGTGCCGCGTGGCGTCTCTGCCGAGGCCTTCTCCGCTCAAATCGCTCCACCGGAGCGATTTTTGCTCTTCCGGTCGCTCCGAAGCCCCTCACCGCCCTGCCGGGCACCCTCTCCCCAGAGGGGCGAGGGTTGTTCAGGCCGTCGCACCGCGAAAACGAAAAGGCCCGGCGCTGCTCGCACCGGGCCTTTCTCAATCTCAGAGAACCGAAGCTTATTCGGTCTTGCCGGAGTCCTCGGCGGGAGCGGCTTCGGCCTGGGCGGCAGCAGCCGCTGCTGCTTCGGCGGCTTCCTTGGCCGCCAGCTCCTTGGCCAGGGCTTCGGCGGCGGCGACTTTCTCGGCTTCGCGGGCCTCGCGCGCGGCCTGGGCGGCGGCGCGTTCCTCGCCCTCGATCTTGCGGGTGCGGGCATTGGTGGATTCGAAGATGCGGGCCGCCTTGCCGCGACGATCGCGCAGGTAATAGAGCTTGGCGCGGCGCACCTTGCCGCGGCGGACCACTTCGATGCGGTCGATATTGGGCGAGTAGATCGGGAAGACGCGTTCCACGCCCTCGCCATAGGAAATCTTGCGGACGGTGAAGTTCTCGTTGATGCCCGAGCCGGAGCGGGCGATCACCAGGCCCTCATAGGCCTGCAGGCGTTCCTTTTCGCCTTCGCGAACCTTCACCCACACCTTGACGGTGTCGCCATGGGTGAATTCCGGGTGGCGGTTGCCGCCGAGCGCTTCGGCCTGCTCTTTTTCGAGCTGTTCGATGATATTCATGGCTGATCCGTTCTGATCTTTTCTGAGGAGCGGCTTGGGCCGCCCGGTCTTGGTTGTACGGAGTTGTTACCGCCGGCTCTTGGCGGCCGACATGGGATGCGGGCCTATAGGGCAAAAGGCCCGCCAAGTCCAGCCTTAAAGTCCCTTGCCCAGCAGGTCGGGCCGGCGCGCGGCGGTGAGGGCGCGGGCCTGTTCGCGCCGCCATTTTTCGATTTTTGCGTGGTCGCCGGAAACGAGGACGGGCGGGATTTCGCGGCCCTCGAAAAGCTGCGGCCGCGTATATTGCGGGTATTCGAGCAGCCCGCTCTCGAAGCTTTCATCCGCCGTGCTGTCCGCGGCGCCGAGCACGCCGGGGAGCAGCCGCACCACGGCTTCCAGCAGCACCATGGCCGCCACCTCGCCGCCCGCCAGCACATAGTCGCCGATCGAGATTTCGGTGAGGCCGCGCGCCTCGATGACCCGCTCGTCGACGCCCTCGAAGCGGCCGCAGACGATCAGCACGCCGGGGCCAGCCGCCAGCTCGCGCGCCAGGGCCTGGGTCAGCGGGGTGCCGCGCGGGCTCATCAGCAGGCGCGGGCGCGGATCGTCCTGAGGCGAGACGGCGTCGATCGCTGCGGCGAGAATATCGGGTTTCAGCACCATGCCCGGCCCGCCGCCGGCGGGCGTGTCGTCGACGGTGCGGTATTTGTCGACCGAAAAATCGCGGAGGTTCGTCGCGCTCAGCGACCAGATGCCTTCGCCGAGGCCGCGCCCGAGCACGGAGGCGCCGAGCGGGCCGGGAAACAGTTCGGGGAAGAGCGTGACGATGTCGGCGCGCCAGCTCACGCGGCGTCCCCGTCGGATTGCTTGCGGGAATCGTCCTGGCGGCGGCCGGCGTCCTCGTCTTCGCCCTTGTCCACGTCCTCGCCTTCGATCTCGACCGGCGGGATCACCACGAGATAGCCCTCGGCGATGTGGATTTCGGGCACCGCGGCGCGCGTGAACGGGACGAGCCGCGTCTCGCCGCCGGGCCCGCCGATTTCGAGAATGTCGTCGGCGCCGTAATTGGGCACCGCGACGACCTTGCCCAGAACGCCGCCATCTTCGCCCCGGGCCTCGAGCCCGATCAGGTCGGCGATATAGAAATCATCGTCGTCCTCGATCGCTGGCAGGCGGTCGCGCTCGATATAGAGTTCGACGCCGTTGAGCTTTTCGGCGGCGTTGCGGTCGTTCACGCCGGCAAGGCGCGCGACCAGCACATTGGTCGTGGCGCGGGCGCTTTGGACGGTGATGGTGAGGCCGGGCCGGTTGGTCGAGAAGGTCTTGTAGCCGACCAGCGCCAGCGGCTCCTCGGCAAAGGACTGGATGCGCACCTCGCCCTTGATGCCGTGCGCGGCGCCAATCCGGCCCATGAGGAGGCGCTTGGACTCAGGCATGGCGACAACGGCCGCTGGCGCGGCCGACCCCCCACCCGGCCTTCCCCTCAAGGGGGGAGGAGGAGCTGTGGCACGGCCGTGTCACATGGGACTCCCTCCCCCTTGAGGGGAGGGTTGGGGTGGGGGTGCTGAACAAGCTCGGCCTCGCCTTGTGCCCCTTACTCCGCCGAAGCCTCGGCGGGGGCGTTGGCGGCTTCCTGGGCGGCGGCAGCGGCGGCGGCGCGGGCTTCGGCGCGCTCGGTCGCCTTCTGGCCCGGCTTGGCCTTGTTCGGATTGTTGCGCGCCTCGCGCTTCAACAGGCCGGCAGCGTCGAGGAAGCGCAGCACGCGGTCGGTCGGCTGGGCGCCGACGGCGAGCCAGTGCTGGGCGCGCTCGGTGTCGAAGGAGACGCGGGTCGTCTCGTCCGCCTTGATCGGGTCATAGGTGCCCAGCTTCTCGATGAAGCGGCCGTCGCGCGGCGAGCGGGCGTCGGCGACGACGATATGGTAGAAGGGACGCTTCTTGGTGCCGGCGCGGGCGAGGCGAAGTTTCAGCGACATGGTTTCTCCTAAGCGATGCTGATGGGGTTGGAACTATTTCTTGCGGGGCACAAAACCGCCGCCGAGACCGGGAAGGCCGGGGAAGCGCGAAGCGCCGCCGAGGCCGGGTGAACCGCCGAGCAGCTTGCCGACATCGGTCGGCAACTTTTCGGCCATTGTCTTCCTGGGCGCCGCGCCGGCCTCGGGGAGGCCCGGAATCTGCGAGGGGTCGAGGCCCATCTGGCGGGCCGCCTGCTCGATGGCGGCCGGGTCCATCTTGGATATATCCGGCATGCCGCCCGGAGGCATCATGCCGCCCATCTTGCCGCCGAACATGCCGGCAAGGCTGCCCATGCCGCCCTTGGACACCTTCTTCATCATGTCCGCCATCTGGCGGTGCTGCTTCATCAGCTTGTTGACGTCCTCGACCTTGGTGCCCGAGCCATTGGCGATGCGGATGCGCCGCTTGGCGTTGAGGAGGTCGGGATTGGCGCGCTCCGCCTTGGTCATCGAATTGATGATGGCGATCTGGCGGTCGAAAATCTTCTCGTCGAAATTGGCACCGGCCATGGCCTTCTTGAGCTGGCCGACGCCCGGCATCAGGCCCATCAGGCCGTTCATGCCGCCCATCTTCTTCATCTGGAGAAGCTGGCTGCGCAAATCCTCCAGGTCGAAGACGCCCTTCTTGAACTTCTTGGCCATCTTCGCGGCATCTTCCGCGGAGACGGTCTGGGCCGCCTTTTCGACGAGCGAGACGATGTCGCCCATGCCGAGGATGCGGTCGGCGATGCGG
>DASZUI010000024.1:0-6231 GCA_035547675.1 Devosia sp. | reverse complement strand
GTGATCTTCGACCAGTGGTGGATCGCCGCCGCGCCCGGCGCGGCCATCCTCATCGCCAGCCTCGCCTTCAACCTGCTGGCCGACGGCCTGCGCGACATACTGGACCCGCGCCGTGACTGATCTTGTGGCCGTCGAAAATCTCGCCATCAGCTTTCCCACCGCCGATGGCGGCCGCTTTGAGGCGGTCCGGAACCTCAGCTTCGCCATGGGTGCCGAAAAGCTCGGCATCGTCGGCGAATCCGGCTCGGGCAAATCGCTCACCGCGCTGACGCTTTCCGGTCTCGCGCCGCGCTCCGCCATCATCACCGCCGACCGCCTCGAAGTCGATGGCCGCGATCTCCGCGGCTTCAGCCCAGGCGATTGGGCCGCCTATCGCGGCGCCACGACCGGCCTGGTGATGCAGGACCCGCGCTCGGCCCTGAATCCCTCGCTGACCATCGGCCGGCAGGTCGAGGAAAGCTTGCGCTACCATCACCGCCTGCCGGCGCGCGAACGCCGCGAGCGCGTCCTCGCGGGCCTCGACGCCGTCGGGCTGCCGGACCCGAAAACGCTGGTGGGGCTCTATCCGCACCAGCTTTCCGGCGGCATGGGCCAGCGCGTCATGATCGCGGCCATGCTGGTCAACGAGCCGAAACTGCTGATCGCGGACGAGCCGACCTCAGCTCTCGACGAGGCGCTGCGCGAGCAGGTGCTGGAGCTCTTGGTGGGCCTCGTCGAAAGCCGCGGGATGGGCCTCATCCTCATCAGCCATGACCTGGCGCAGGTGGCGCGCCATTGCGACCGCGCACTGGTGATGTATCGCGGCCGGCTGGTAGATTCGGGCAGGGCGGCGGACCTGCCGAACTCGGCCAATCTCTACACCTCGACGCTCTGGGCCTGCCGCCCTTCTGCCGCAACGCATGGCCATTTGCTGCCGACCCTCGACCGCGCCGCCATCGAGGCCAGTCTATGAACGTCATCGATGTTTCGGGTCTCGACGTGTCGTTCCGCCGGGGCAGCGACGAGGTGCGCGTCGTCGACGATGTTTCGTTCTCGGTGGAGCGGGGCGAGACCTTCGGCCTGGTTGGCGCCTCGGGTTCCGGCAAATCCACCGTGCTCCGCATCCTTGCCGGCCTCAATCCCGACTGGAGCGGCAGTCTCGACCTCTTCGGCGAGCCGGTCAGGCCACATACCCGCTTTACCGGCGAGCTGCGGCGCCGGGTGCAGATGGTGTTCCAGCATCCCTATGGGTCGCTCCACCCTTCGCACACTATCCGCCGCATCCTCTCCGAGCCGCTGATCGTCCACCACCGGCCGAATGTTCGCGAGCGCGTGGTCGAGGCGCTGGCGCAGGTCGGCTTTGGTCCTGAGATCGCCGATCGCCGTCCGCACCAATTATCCGGCGGGCAGCGCCAGCGCATCGGTATCGCCCGGGCCCTGCTGCTCGACCCGGACCTGCTGCTGCTCGACGAGCCGACTTCGGCGCTCGATACCTCCGTCCAGGCCGAAATCCTCAACCTGCTGACCACCATCAAGCAGGCGCGGCCGATCACCTATGTGCTGGTGAGCCACGACCGAGACGTCATCGCCCATATGTGCGACCGGCAGGTCGTGATGGCCGGCGGCAGGATCGTCGCCTAGAGCATTTTCAGGAAAAGTGGTTCCACTTTTCCGGTTCGAAAGCGCGACGGTATCAAATGCTCCAACGGGCAAGTTGCGCAATTTCAATGTTGGGCGCACGCGCCTATAGTTCATTTCCTGGGAGAGTCTCCCGACGCGCCGCCATGTGTGGCGATACCTCGCGCCCGGGGACTGAACGTGGAGCGCGAATATGAGCAATACTGATATCGGAACCATGCCCCGCAACCTGATGCCCTCGGTGCGGATCATGGCGGACAATTGGTGGCTGGTGCTGGTTCGCGGCATCATTGCCATCCTGTTCGGGATAGCGGCCCTTGCCTTGCCGGGCCTGACGCTTTTGTCCCTGACGCTGCTCTGGGGCGCCTTCGCCCTGATCGATGGCGCCTTCGCCCTCTGGCACGGCATTACGGGACGCACTGAAAGCGGCGGCATGCGCTGGTGGCTGGCCATCGTCGGCATCATCGGCATCCTTGCGGGGATCGTCACCTTCGTCGCGCCGGTGGCGGTGACGGCGGCGCTGCTGCTCTATATCGGCATCTGGGCGATCATTGTCGGCGCCATGGAAATCTGGGGCGCCATCTGGCTGCGCCGCGAGATCGAGAACGAATGGTGGCTGGGCCTCGCCGGCGCGCTGACGATACTTTTCGGCGTCATCCTGCTGTTCGAACCGGCAGCCGGCGCGCTCGGCATTGTCTGGCTGATCGCTGCGTTCGGCATCATCGTCGGCATCTCGCTGGTGGCACTCGCCTTTCGCTTGCGCAGCTTCAGGCGCTGAGGCGCCGGCGGCGCGCTGTCGGCAACCCTTTGGCATACGCGAAGTTGAAGACGCCAAAGACCATTGGCGGAGAATTCGTATGCTGGACGAGAGCAAGCGACAGCGCGCCATGCGCCAGGAAGTTCGCATTGCACGGCAGGCGATGAGTATCGCGGCGCCGATCAATGAGCGGATCGATTCCTGGCAGAGGAGCGCCGCACGCCTGGTGGCGCTCGGCCGCCGGTCGCGCACCTATGGCGCCGCGGACGACAAACTGCGGCAGGAAACGGAAGCCCTGCTCGCCGATGTGACGCGCGAACAACTCGAGTTGCATCGCCGGGTCGAGGACCTGCCGGCCATCGTGGCCACCAACAGCCGGCTGCTCGACACGCAGCGCGCCCTGGCGAGCCTCGCTGCCGAGCTCGAGCGTGCGCTGGCGCTGTTCGACAGGGAGAAGGCGTCCGACCACGCCGAAAGCTATCTGGTGCCGGAGCCCGAATATCTCGAGGTCGGGCACCAGGACATCGACCTCAAGCTGCCGGCTGCCATCGGCCGCTAGGGCCTATCGGAGCGCGTCGCGCAAATTGCCTCTGGCGCGGGCGAGGGTGGCTTCGGCCTCTTCCCGCGTCAGCGATTTGAGCAGCATGAGCGTGGCCAGCTTGATGCTGCCATCGGCTTCAGTCAGCATGCGGCGCGCTGCCTCCGCGCCGCTGTCGGTTAGGTCTGCGACCATTTTTACCGCGCGTTCCTGCAGCTTCACATTGGTGGGGCGCATCTCCACCATCTTGCCGCGATAGACGAAGCCGAGCCGGATCATGATGCCGGTCGAGAGCACGTTGAGCGCGGCTTTCTGCGCCGTGCCCGCCTTCATGCGGGTCGAGCCCGCGATGAACTCGGCCCCCGTGTCGAGCAGGATCGGCAAGTCGGCCGCTTCCCCGAGCTTGCTGCCCGGATTGTTGAAGATGCCGATCGCCAGCGCGCCGACCTCCCGCGCATGCACCAGCGCCGCGATGGCGAAAGGCGTGCGTCCGCTCGCCGCCAGCGCCACCACGACGTCCTGCGACCCGACGCCGAGCTCGGCCAGCGCCTGTTTCGCCGCCTCGCCATTGTCTTCGGCGCCCTCGGCCGCCCGCAGCAGCGCCGGCTCGCCCCCCGCCATCACGGGAACGGCCCGCTCATAGGGCCAGCTGAAGGTCGGGGGCAGCTCGGCGGCGTCCTGCGCCGCGATGCGCCCGGACGTCCCGGCCCCGACATAGACGAGCCGCCCGCCATGGGCGAGCCGGCTCGCCGCGGCCTCGATCGCCCGCGACAGGGCAGGGGCCGCGGTCCGCACCGCGGCGATGGCGGTGAACTGGCTTTCGACCATGCCGTCGACGAGATCCTGGCTCGACCAGTCCTCGATATCGGCGAAGCGGGGAGAGGCGGATTCGGTGCTGGACAAGTCGGACCTCAGCGTCAAGATTGCCCGCGACTTAAGCCATTCCGGCCGCACCATGCAACTCGACGATCTCGCCGACCGCGCCTTTGCACCCAGCCTTGACTCGATCGCGCACAAGCGCATCCCCGGCGCCGTGCTGGGGCTGGTGACCGCCGATGGCGCACGCGCGGTGCGGGCGGCGGGCTCGGCGCAGATCATGCCGGAAATCCAGCCCATTGGACGCGAGACCTGGTTCGATCTCGCCTCGCTGACCAAAGTGATCTTCACCACGAGCCGCATCCTGGCACTGGCCAACGCCGGCCGCATCGATCTCGACGCGCCGCTGACCACCGTCATCCCCGACTTCCGGCAATATGACCTCAACTGCGCCGACCGGAAGCTGACCTTCCGGCAATGCCTCGGCCACCAGACGCACCTGCCGCCTGTCGAGCCGATCTACACCTATGGCAGCGACCCCGACACGCTGCGCGCTTTCGTGCTGCAGCGCGAATGGCGGGCCGGACCGCCGGTCTATTCCGATATCAATTTCATCCTGCTGGGGATCGCACTCGAACGGATTTTCGGCCTCGGCATTCGGGAAATGGAGGTGCCGGAGGGGTTCTCCTGGAGCCCCGACCCGCTGGCGACCGCCGCCACCGAATATTGCACCTGGCGCCGGCGCGTCATGGTCGGCGAGGTGCACGACGAGAACTGCTATGCCATGCAGGGCACCGGCCACGCCGGCCTCTTCGGCACGGTCGATGGCGTGCTCGATTTCGCCAGGGGTCTGCTCGACGGGACCGGCGCGCCGGAAGGCGTCGTCCGCCTGATGCGCACGCCGGTCGGCGGCAACCGCGCGCATGGCTGGGAGCTGCCCTATGCCGGCTGGTCGGGCGGCAGCAACTGCTCGGCCGATACCATCGGCCATACGGGTTTTACGGGCACCGGCCTCTGGATCGATTTCGAGCGCGGGCTCGCCTGGACCCTGCTCACCAACCGGGTGCATCCGAGCCGTCACACCGACAGCGGCATTTTCGCGCTGCGAGCGACGACCGGCGACATTGTCTCGGCCGGCTTCCCGTCGTGACCCCGGCGATCCGGCCGCTCGCCCCGCGCGAGCTCGATGCCGTCGCAGCCCTGATGGGCGAGACGCTTGCCCTCCCGATGAATGCGAATGTGCTGACCCGCGATTTCCTGCTCGCGCCGGGTTTCCGCTACGAGCATTTGCTGGTCGCGGATAACGGCGGAGAGCTTGCGGGCTTTGTTCTGGCACCCCGCCACGATCCTCTTGCCCCGGAAAAGGGGTGGATCGCCGCCTTCGGCGTGTCTGCCGCCCATCGCCGCCAGGGTATCGCGACGGCCCTGCTGCGGCGGGCCATCGCCGACATGCGCGCCGAGGGCGTTGCGGCCGTCGACGTCGCCGACGTGCCCGTCCGCTATCTGCTCCCGGGCGTCGACCGGCAGGCCTTTCCCGGCGCCTTCGAGCTGCTTTCGGGGCTTGGCTTCGCCAGCCGCGAGGAAGTGGCCTCAATGGGCCTGCCGCTCGATCGGGAGTTTCCAACCGCGCCGGAAATCAGGCCGGTCGAGCTGGGCGAACTGCCGCTGGTGCGCGATTTCTTCGCCGGCTGGCCGCCGGGCTGGTGGGAGCACATGGAGCGGTCCTTGCTCCAGAAAATCTTGGGCGACGCTGCTCCGGCCGGCATTCTCTGCTGGTGGGAGGCAGCGCGCCCGCTGGGAGTTGTGCATTATCGGGGCAACCGCTTCGGTCCGCTGGCCGTCGGCGATGCGACGCGGGGCAGGGGCATCGGCGCGGCGCTGACGCTGGCCGGACTCGCGGCGATCAAGGCCGCGGGTTTCGGCGACGCCTATTTCCTCGTAGGCCGCGAAGAGGTGCAGCCGTTCTATAAGCGGCTGGGATTTTCGGTGCGCCGGCGATTCGCGAGGATGACGCTGAGTTTGTGACGGCGGCGCGCGCTGCCCATCCTTCGACAGGCTCAGGATGAGGTCAGTGGGGCTGCTAGGTCGGTACCGTTCTAAAGCAACGCCACCTCAGCATTCTCTACCTCATCCTGAGCCTGTCGAAGGATGAGCAACGCGCGCCACATAGCAACTACCCCTCCACCCGCACCCGGTGATCCGGCCCGATCTCCCGCCACTGTGCCGGCGGCGGTTCGAACCCCCTCGGCTTGATCAACGAGGGCACTTCCGACACATCGACCGCGAACTCCCGATGCCGCCGCGCCACGGTCGGCACCGCCGCGATCAGCCGCTTCGTATAGCTGTGCGCCGGATGCGCCAGCACATCGCGCGCGGCGCCGATCTCGACGATCTGGCCGCCATACATGACCGCGATCCGGTGGGCGATGCGTTCGACCACCGCCATGTCGTGCGAGATGAAGAGGTAGGCGAGCCCGCGCTCCTCCTGCAGGCCGATCAACAG
>DASZUI010000023.1:0-2004 GCA_035547675.1 Devosia sp. | reverse complement strand
CCCACATGTCGCTGTCGCAGACCAGCGCCACATCGGCCTTCAATTCATCCGCCGCCTGATCGAGGAAGCCGCCCAGGCTCGGGCTGCCGGATTCCTCCTCGCCTTCGAGCAGGATGGAGACGCGGATCGGGAGACTGCCTGTGACCGCGCGCCAGGCGCGGCAGGCCTCGACGAAGGTCATCAGCTGGCCCTTGTCGTCGGATGCGCCGCGGGCAACGATGTGGGTGTCGTTGTTCGGCGCCTGCCGCAGGGTCGGCTCGAAGGGCGGGGTGTCCCAGGCGTCGAGCGGATCGACCGGCTGCACGTCGTAATGGCCGTAGAACAGCACATGCGGGCCGTCCGCCGCGGGCTCATGACCGACGACCATGGGATGGCCCGGGGTGGGCCGGACCGAGGCGTCGAAGCCGAGCTCGCGCAATTCGGTCGTGAGCCATTCGGCGGCGCGCTCGCAATCCCTGGCATAGGCCGGATCGGTCGAGATCGACGGGATGCGGATCAGCTCGAACAGCCGCTTGAGGCTCGCATCGAGATTGCTGTCGGCATAAGCGAGGACGGCGTCGAGGGTGTTCGGCATGTTGTTCCTGTGGAGTCTCGGTCGGTGGGGAGTGCGGGCCGCGAAACTGGATTCCCGCCTTCGCGGGAATGACGTCGGGAGGGGGCGAGACCCTTGCCACAACCACGGCGTCATTCCCGCGAAGGCGGGAATCCAGTTTATCTTCTACGTCCTTGCCGCATCGATGGCCCGGATTTCGGCGCGAAAACTTTCGGCCACCTGCAGGGCGTCGCGCAAGACCTTCTTTTTTTCCAGCGTCAGCACCTCGCGGTCGCGCATCAGCCAGCGGCCGCCCACCATGACGTCGCGGACATCGGTGGGCATCGCCGTAAAGACCAGCATGGAATAGACGTCGTAGATCGGCTGCAGCCGCGGCGCCGAGAGGTCGATGCGGATGAGGTCGGCCTGCTTGCCCGGCTCGAGTGAGCCGATCCGATCCGCCATGCCGAGCACGCGCGCGCCTTCGATGGTCGCCATTTGGATCACGTCGGTCGTCGGCATGGGTTTGCGGCTGCCGGCGGCGATTTTCTGGAACATCGAGACGGGCGCGAATTGCGAGAACAGGTCGAGCGTATTGCCGCTCATCGGGCCGTCGGTCGAGATGCCGACCGGCACGCCGGCCTCGCGCAGGGCGACGACGGGGGCCACGCCGCGCCCGGCCTTGCCATTGGCGCGGGCGTTGTGCGCCACGCCGACGCCGCGCATGGACAGCAATTCGATGTCCGCCGGATCGAGATAGCGGCAATGGGCCGCGACCAGGCCCGGCTTCAATATGCCGGTGGTATCGGCGAACTGGGCGGGGCGGCGGCCGGAATGCCGGATCGACCAGTCGAGCTCGGGCTGCGTCTCGGCGAGGTGCATCTGGATCGGCACGCCGGGATGGACCTCCGACCATTTGGCGACGCGCTTCAGCACGTCCGGGCCGGTCGAATAGGGGGCGTGTGGCGCGATCGAGGGCGTGACGCGCTTGTGGTGCTGGAAGGTTTCGACCAGCTCCTCGACGAGCCCGAAGCCCTGCTCGAAATCCTTGTGGTCGGGCGGCTCGAAATCGGCGAGGGTCTGGCCCACAATGCCGCGCATGCCGGCTTCATCCACCACGCGGCCCACTTCGCGCTCGAAATAATACATGTCGGCGACGGTGGTGACGCCGCCCATGATCATCTCCAGCGCCGCGAGCCGGCTGCCGGCGGCGACCATTTCCGGGGTCACGAATTTCCGCTCGAGCGGCAGGATGTAGCGGAAAAGCCGGTCGTCCACGTCCTCGCCGAGGCCGCGGAACAGCGTCATCGCCATATGGCAATGCGGGTTGACCATGCCGGGCATGACGACATCGCCGCCCATGTCGATGGTTTCGGCGTCGATGGCGGGCGGCGCGCCGGGACCGAGGTCGCGGATGACGCCGTCCTCCACATGCAGCCAGCCGCGCGGGTGCACGGTCATGGCGGGGTCGA
>DASZUI010000022.1:0-13461 GCA_035547675.1 Devosia sp. | reverse complement strand
GTCATTGGCGTTCGGCCCGTTGCGCCGTCATTCCCGCGGAAAGCGGGAATGACGGTGGTGAACTGACGGCGGCTGAAACGAATCCAGACGGCCCCTAATTGCCCTGCGCCGGATTGAGCAGCAGGATTTCGAGTTCGTGTTCGTAGGGCGGCGTGAAATCGGTCGCTTGCATCTCGAAGGTCGTCGGCCCCGTCTTCGTTACCTTGCCGTTCCAACAGAAGGAAACGAGGCTCTTGGGGTCGCCCTTGTCGATGGTCAAGTGGAAATCATGGATCGGCCCGTTCCAGTTGGCGCCGGTCGACCAGACATAGCTGAGCCAGCTTTCCGTATAGGGCGCGCTGTAAGGGTCCTGCGGGTTCTTGAGCGACTTCCGAACTGTCCGCACGAAATCCGCGTCGGTACAGTATTTTTTCCTGTAGTCGGCGGCCCGGTCCTCGCCCTCGGCCGGCCCGAGGAATGTCGTCGCAACGGTGCCGCCGACGCTCGGCTTGTAGCTGTGCACCACCTCGACGGTCTTGCCGGCGGGAAAATCCGCCTCCCAGCTATAGGCCGATTTCAGCGTCCAGACCGGCGTGTAATCCGTCTGCTCGCCCTTGCCCGCATCATAGGTCATGGGGATGACGAGCCCGAGCTGCATCATCCGCTGATGGTCGGCATCGGAGAGCGCATTGATCGCGTCCTGCGTCGCCGCCCCGTAAGGTGCCAGTGGCACCCCGAGCTTCTTCAAATAGTCGGTCTGGTCGATGCCTACGGCGAAGGCATATTGGTGCAGCGTGGCATCGACCGGCTTGCCGTCGAAGGTCGTCTTGAAGCCGAAGATGTTCTCCGGGTCCTCTGTCGGAATGGCCACGGTGAAATCGCCGTCGCCGGTGATGTCCGGCATCGGGAAGGCGATCAGCGCATGCTGGTCCGTGTCGGCCGTGTTCCTGTAGCGATAGACGACCTTCACCTGCCGAGGCGAAACGAACAAATCCTCGGACGCCATCTCCACCTTGTCGGTGGTCACGAAGGTGAGCCCGCCCGCCCCGAGCGTCGCCATGCTGTCATTGGCCAGGGCTCCGCTCGCCGTCATGGCCGCCGCCAGCCCGGCAAATGCCGCAATCCGTCTCATCGACTCCCCCTGAAGCAAGACGAAACAAGCAAGGCAGAAACGGTCCCGGCGCGGCTCAGACCGCAACCGGCGCCGCGATATGGGCCTGCGGCAGGTAGTCCTCGACCGAAAAATCCTCGATCCCGTAGCCGAAAATCGAGTCGGGCTGCCGCGCGATCCTGAGCTTGGGATCGCCGGACGGCGTACGCGACAGCTGCTCCTCGACCAGATGCGCGTGGTTGAGGTAGATGTGGACGTCCCCGCCCACCCAGACCAGCTCGCCAGCCTCGAGCCCCGCCTGCTGCGCCAGCATCCGGGTCAGCATGGCCGCCTCGAACACGTTGAAGGGGAAGCCCAGCCCGAGGTCGCAGCTCCGCTGCTGCAGCAGGCAGGAAAGCCGGCCCCGCGCCACATGGAACTGATAGGTCATGTGGCAGGGCGGCAGCGCCATCCGGTCGAGCTCGGCGACGTTCCAGCCGGTGAAGATATGCCGCCGCGAGGCCGGGTTGTTCCTGAGCCCCGAAACCAGCTCGGCGATCTGGTTGATCCCTTGCGGATCGCGCCGGTAGAGCCCGTCGCCCGCCGCCTCGTATTTCGGCCAATGCGTCCACTGCGCGCCATAGACCGGACCCAACTCGCCCCAGCGCGCGGCAAATCCGTCATCCGCCAGGATTCGCCGCTCGAACTCGTCGCGCGAGATCAATTCGCCCGTCGCCTTGCGGTATTTGTCGAGCGGCCAGTCGGTCCAGATATGGACGCCCTGCTCGACCAGAGGCCGGATATTGGTGGACCCGGACAGGAACCAGAGCAGCTCGCGCGCGGCGGTCTTCCAGGCGATTTTCTTGGTCGTCAGCAGCGGTACGGAATCGTCCGCCAGCGAATAGCGCAGGCTCGCCCCGAACAGCGACCGCGTGCCGACCCCGGTCCGGTCGAGGCGCTCATCGCCTTCGGTCCAGACTTTTCTCAGCAGGTCGAGATATTGCTGCTCGGGATGCGTGGTCATCAGCGGCCTCTTGCGGCGTAAAGATAGCCGATTCCGGTCCCGCCGTCGCGTTGCTTCCGGGCTCGCGAACACCTATATAAGCCGTGCCGGCAACGGCTATGGCGATAAATGGCTATCGTAATAAACCCATCGGACCCGGGGGCAGTACCCGGCGCCTCCACCATCTCCCCTCCTAGGGCCTATGGGGGCGAAACAGGATCGACGAGGGCGTAAAGGGTACTGCTTTCGCTCGGCATGATACCGCCGTTATCGGGTCAAACCTATAGTTGCGAATGACAACTATGCTCCGGTCGCTCTCGCTGCGTAAGCGGCGCGAGTCCGGGAATTGAAGCCCTCTTGCTGTAGCAGGTAAGAGGCGGGGTCCGCAGGCACCTGGCAACAGAAGCCTGCACCTTCCTCTCAGGGGTTCCGTTCACTTCGCTCGCTTTGGTGCTTTTGCGGCATGCTTTGCGCTTGAACTGGTCCCGCGAGTTGGGGTGATATGCGCATCCGGATTCATTAACCCTCGACAGCAAGGCCATGGCCGAAGACCACATCCGCTACGACATCCTCGCCCAAGAGGCGCTGCGGGGCGTCGTCCGCAAGGTGCTGGCCGAGGTGGCGCGGACCGGCCTGCCGGGCGACCATCACTTCTTCATTTCCTTCGTCACCCGCGCGCCCGGCGTCCGCCTGTCGCAGCGCCTGCTCGAGCAGTACGACAAGGAAATGACCATCGTGCTGCAGAATCAGTTCTGGGATCTGAAGGTCAACGACAACGCCTTCGAGGTCGGCCTTTCCTTCGATGGCCACCCCGAGACGCTGGTGATTCCCTTCGCGGCGATCAAAGGCTTCTTCGATCCCTCCGTGCAATTCGGCCTGCAGTTCGATCCCGCCTCCGCGCCCGCCGAGGCGGCGCCGGAACCCGCCAGGCCCGCTCCCGCGCCGGCGGTGGCCGCCCCCGCCGAGCCGGCCCCCGAACCGGCGGGCGAAAAGGTCGTCAGCCTCGACAGCTTCCGCAAGAAGCCCTAGGCATAGGCTGGCGTGGAAAAGCGCTCGCTCAGCATCGCCGGGCATCGCACCAGCATCGCGCTCGAACCCGAATTCTGGGCCGCGCTGGAGATGATGGCGCGCGACCGTGGCATGGCGATTGCCGCCCTGATCCGCGAAATCGACGAGACGCGGCAGACGCCGAACCTCTCCTCCGCCATCCGCCTCGCCGCCCTGCGCTGGTATCGGGCGCGGGTGCCGTAGCCGGGCAAAGCTCATTCCCCTCTTATTGTGCCGCCGTTCCGCCGAACTGAACGGTCGGCGCCGGCGGCATATGCAGGTCGAGGGGTGCCGGCGCGGGCCTCGGGGCCGGCACCGGGGCCGGCGACGCCGCCGGGGCGGCCGCTGGCTGGCTGCTCGCCGTCGGCGGTGAGGCGGGCGCCGGCGAGGAAGCGGGCGTCGCCTTGGCGGTCTGCGCGTCCGCCGCCGCCTTGGCCGCGGCGGCATCGGCGGCGGCTTTCGCCGCGGCATCCGCCGCAGCCTTCTGCGCCGCCTGCTGGGCGGCAAGGTCGCGCGCCGCCTGCTCCTCCCGCAGCGTTTTCTGTTCGGCCGTCGCAGCACGGTTGCGCGCATCGTCGGCGGCCTTCAGCGCCTCGAGCCGGGTGACTTCCTGCTGCAGCGCCTTCATCTTGATGGAATCGACCATGTCGGCGATATCCAGCGTCCGCACCGGGGCGGCCAGCGACCCCGAGAGATTGGCATTGATGGACGTGCTCTCGTTGACCAGCCCGGCCGCGTCGGCCGGCCCGGTCGGCGTCAGCGCGAAGGAGCCGGCGAGCCCGAGATCGGCGAGCCTGACGCTCGCCCCGCCAAACAGTTTCGCCCCACCCGCCGCGGCGCCCACATTGGCAACCCGCAGCGTGCCCGCCGCGATCGTGAAGCCGCCTTGCAGCCTCGGCACCGCGAACGTCCCCTGCCCCAGCGCCGTCGCCACGCGCGCCGTCAAACTGGCCGGATCGATGCCGAGGACATCGTTGATTGCGGCAACCGATTTGAAGACCGCCGGATTGAAATTGGCGATCGAGAGATTGGAAACCGAAAAGCTGCCGTCTCCGCCCAGGCCCTGCGCCAGCGCCTCGATGCTGTCGCCGCTGCCTGAGAAGCGCACGCTGCCGTCCAGCGTGCCGGAGAGCGTCGCGGCCGCCTTGGGTGGCAGCACCGCCGAGAGCGGCACGCCGGCAAGGCTGCCCTCTCCGCCCAATTGCTTGTCGGACGCCGGCCCCGCGCAGCAGAGATTGAGGTCGAGCGCCAGCGTGCCGCCCCCCAGCCGCGCGCGGAGCTTGTGGATGCTGGTATTGGTCGCGTCCCAGTCGAAACTGAACCCGGCATCGGTCAGGAAGGGCTGGCCGCCGCGGCTGATCGCCGGCACCGTAACCGCAACGCTGCCGCTGCTCGGCCGCGCCTCGTCGCCGATACTCAGCGGCCCGTCCGGCAGGGTCTTGCCCTGGGACTTCATCAGCGCCGTCGGCCCGCCGCCGACCAGGCCGACCAGCCCCGTGACATCAAGGCTGTCGAGGCTGAGCGCGCCATTGACGGTCCGGCCGTCAGGCGTGGGGCTGATGCTGAAATGGCCGCTGAAATGGCCATCGCCCGACTGCCCGGCCACATTGTCGAGGCTGAGCGTGCCGTCAGTTGCGAGCTTGAGGTCGGCGCTTCCCCTGAGCGGCGGTGTATGAATGCCGTCGAGCCCGAGATCGCCGGCGAGCACGGAGCTGTCGGAAAGCGCCGCGGTCACCTTGCCGGTCGCGCCGAGGCCGGCCAGATCGCCGGGGGTGCTGTCGCCGGCAAAGGCGATCGAATCGTCCCCGCCGGTAAGGCTGAGGCTGGTTGCCATGCTGCCCGAAGGCCGCCCCTTGAGGCTGAGCGTCAGCCGTGTCGGCCCCGACTCCGCCACCGGGCTGACATCGCCGAGTCCGAGCTGGCTGCTGAGCCCGCGCGGATCGTCGGATTCGAGGTTGAGCGTCGCCTCGACCGGCTGGCTCAGCGCCGCCGCAAGGCCGCCGTCGAGCTTGGCGACGAAAGTAACATCCGCCACGCCCGCCTTGCCCGAGACGGTGACGCCCTGCCCGCCGCCGCCATCGGGATCATCGAGATGCAGCTTGAGGTCGGCCGGCAGCGAACGCGCCAGGAATTGCCGCGCTGCCGCCGGCGTGCCGAAGCGGTCGAAGAGCATATCGAGTGCCGGCCCGCCGCCGGCGCCGAAAGCCACGCTACCGTCTCCGGCAATGCGCGGCGCGGTCAGCGAGCCGGACAGCGTCAGCGCCAGGTCGAGCTTCGCCCCGCCCAGATCGTCGGCGGAGAATTTCGAGAGCTGGATGCTCCCGCCGCCCCATTTGCCCTCGATGGCGAGCTTCTTGCCGTCCAGCCCGAACAGCGAGGCGGCATCGGCCGAGAGCGCCACGGCGCCTTCCGGGAAGGTCACCGCCGCGCTGCTGTCGGCGGTGAAGTCGGGGATCAGTGCCAGCAGCGCCGCGCTATGGGCTGCATCGAGCGTGCCGAACTGGCCGGACAGGTCCACCCGGCGCTTGTCGCCGAAATTGACCAGCGCCGTCAGCGCATGCACCTGCCCGTCCAGGGTCAGCTTGCCGTCAGTCAGCGCCATGGTCTGTCCGGAAAGCGATACCTTGCAGTCGAACCGCCCCGGCATGCCGAAAAGCGGATTGTCGGCATCGGGCTTGCGCCATAAGGCGGCGAGCGAATCCAGCCGGTCCGTGGCAACCGAAAAGGTGCCGGCAAAGCTCGGCTGCCCGTTGGACGCGGTCAGGTCCCCGGCCAGGGCCACACTCGCCCCGCCCGGCAGCTGGCCGGTCAGCGACTGGATCGTCCACCCCTTGTCGGTCGCCACGACCGCCGCCTGCACATTGCGCAGCGACGCCGCCCGCAGATCGAGCTGCGCGATATTGGCGGTGATCGTGCCGGGGAGCGGCGAAAGCCCGAGCGCCGGTATCTCGCCCAACATGCGCACCAGTTCATAGGGCTGCGGCCCCTGCTCGGCGGTCGCGTCGCGCGGCGGCAGCGACAGCACCCCGCCCACCAGTGTCGCGGCAAAGCCCGGCGTCCCCGTGAATGTCACCGTGGCGGAGCCCTGGAGCTGCGACACGGCCCGGTTCTCGTCCGGCGTCAGGGTCAGCTCGGAAATCGTCGCCTGCTGCGTGCTGCTGTCGAGCTTGCCCGTCAGCGTCAGGTCGCCGATCACCCCATTGGGATTGGCCGCCTTGGGCACGGAGCGCCGATAGCTGACGTCGCCGGCAAAATGCGGCGCCGCCCCGCCCGTCAGCTGCCCTGAGACATTGAGCGAAGCAAGTCCGCCATCCGACTCGGCCAGCAGCGAAACACTGCTTTGGCCGGCCGCGTTGAAGAGCCCGGCATTGAGCTTGAGCGTGAGGTGCCGCCCATCGACATTGCCGACGCCCGAATAGCTGAAGGGACCCGCGATCGAGCCGAGCGTCAGATCGCCCTGAAGCCCGTCGACCCCATATTGCCGGCCGGAGGCGACATCGATCAGCTTCAGCGCGCCGGCCTCGATCCGCGCATTGGCGACCGAAAGGCTGGTCTTGCTCTCGGCGCCCGGCGGCCTGAGCCCGGTATCGATCGACCCGTTCGGCTCGAGCTTCAGCTCGACGACGGGCCGGTCCAGCACCAGCCGCGTCATGGTGTAGCGGTCGCGCAGGAAGTCCATCAGCGAGAAATCGGCGTCCGCCGTGCCGACCGAGGCGACCGGCTGGCTCGCCGGCCCGACCGAAACGTCGTTGAGCACCAGATGCGGCGCCGGCAGGAGCGAGAAGCCGATGTCGCCCCGAATACGCACGTCCGCACCGAGCGCCTCGCCCGCCAGCTGCTCCATACGCACGCGATACTCGCCCCACGGAATGAGTCGCGGCACGATGAAGGCCGCGCCCAGGACGAGGATGGCGAGAACGCCGATCACGATATAGAGTCGGTTGAGCAACTACGTGGATCTCCCCGGTCCGGCGCCACCTTAGGCAAAGCGGAGCCATGCGTCACCGGGCAATGGCCTCATATGACGAGGCTTTTCACGGCCAAACGGCTGTTGTGATCCGGCTTTGCGCCCCCCGCGCATATACATCGCCCGCCCCCGCGCCTATATATTGCGATATGAGAACAAACCCAGATTCGAGCGCGTCGCATGCCGGCTGAGCCGCAGCGCCTCGCCGCGGGCGGCGCGGGCCCCATTACCAGCCAGTTCGGCCGGCGCGAACCGGACTATCTCTCGGGTCTCAACCCCGAGCAGCGCGAGGCCGTGCTGACCACCGAGGGCCCGCTGCTGGTGCTGGCCGGCGCCGGCACCGGCAAGACGCGCGTGCTGACCACAAGGATCGCGCACATCCTTTCGACGCGCCTCGCCCGCGGCAGCGAAATCCTCTCCGTGACCTTCACCAACAAGGCCGCCCGGGAGATGAAGGAGCGCATCGGCCACCTCGTCGGCTCGGGCGTCGAGGGCATGCCGTGGCTCGGCACCTTCCACTCCATCGGCGCACGCATCTTGCGCCGCCATGCCGAGCTGGTCGGGCTCAAATCCGATTTCACCATCCTCGATACCGATGACCAGATCCGGCTCATCAAGCAGCTCATCGAGGCGGAAAACCTCGACGAGAAGCGTTGGCCGGCCCGCCAGTTCGCCGGGCTCATGGACAATTGGAAGAACCGCGGCTGGCTGCCGCAGGACATTTCGGCCGCCGAAGCCGCCCAATTCGCCAATGGGCGCGGCCAGCGGCTTTATCAGCAATATCAGGACCGGCTGCAGGTGCTGAACGCGGCCGATTTCGGCGATCTGCTGCTCGGCAATATCCGCCTCTTCCGCGAGAATCCCTCGGTCCTCGCCGAATTTCACGCCCGCTTCCGCTACATGCTGGTGGACGAGTACCAGGATTCCAATACCGCCCAATATCTCTGGCTCCGCCTTCTCGCCCAGGGCAAGCCGGCGAGCGAGGCCAATGTCTGTGTCGTCGGCGACGACGACCAGTCGATCTATGGCTGGCGCGGCGCCGAGGTGGACAACATTCTGCGCTTCGAGAAGGATTTTCCGGGCGCCAAGGTCATCCGGCTCGAGCGCAACTACCGCTCGACCTCGAACATCCTCGCCGCCGCCTCCCACCTCATCGCCCACAACGAATCCCGCCTCGGCAAGACCTTGCAGACCGATGTCGGCGAGGCCGGCGAGCTGGTCGGCGTCACCTCGGTCTGGGATTCCGAGGAGGAAGCGCGCCAGATCGGCGAGGAAATCGAACAGCTCCAGCGCCAGGGCCAGAGCCTCAACTCCATGGCGATCCTGGTCCGCGCCTCCTTCCAGATGCGCGAATTCGAAGAGCGCTTCATCACGCTCGGCCTCAATTACCGCGTCGTCGGCGGCCCGCGCTTTTACGAGCGCAAGGAAATCCGCGACGCCCTCGCCTATCTGCGGCTCACCGTGCAGCCGGCCGACGATCTCGCCTTCGAGCGCATCATCAACGTGCCCAAGCGCGGCATCGGCGACACCACGCTGAAGCAGCTCTTCGACGCCGCCCGAAGGCTCCGCCAGCCCCTGCTCGCCACCACGCGCATGCTGATCGAAACCGAGGAGCTGAAGGCCAAGCCCCGCAGCGTCCTCAGCGCGCTTATCCGCCAGTTCGACGACTGGGCCGAGCGCAGCCGCCACATTCCCCATGCCGAGCTCGCCGAGCAAATTCTCGACGAGTCGGGCTACACCGCCATGTGGCAGGCCGACAAATCCGCCGATGCGCCCGGCCGGCTCGAAAACCTCAAGGAGCTGGTCCGCTCCATGGAGGAGTTCGAAACGCTGGGCGGCTTCCTCGAGCATATCGCGCTGGTCATGGACCGCGACACCCAGGACGCCGCCGACGCGGTCTCCATCATGACGCTGCACTCGGCCAAGGGGCTCGAGTTCGACACCGTCTTCCTTCCCGGCTGGGAAGAAGGCCTGTTCCCCTCCCAGCGCACGCTCGACGAAGGCGGCCGCGCCGGCCTCGAGGAGGAGCGGCGCCTCGCCTATGTCGGCATCACCCGGGCCAAGAAGCGCCTGCGCCTGTTCGTCGCGCAGAACCGGCGGATGCGCGGCCTCTGGCAGGCGGCGATCCCCTCGCGCTTCCTCGACGAATTGCCGGCCAATGCCGTCGAGGTGAAGGACACGGGCTCCTCCTTCGGCGGCTATGGCTATGGCGGACGCACCGCCTCGCGCTTCAACACCGCCGACCCCTTTGATTCGCTCTACGAGACCCCCGGCTGGCAGCGCGCCCGCGCCCAGGCCGCCAATCGCCGCTCGCCCGGGCCGGTGACCATCGACGGCGAACTCGTCGCCCGCTCCACCGATGACGGTCGCGGCTCCGCCTATACGGTCGGCGACCGCGTCTTCCACCTCAAATTCGGCTATGGCAGCATCGCCTCGATCGAAGGCAACAAGCTCTCCATCGATTTCGAAAAATCCGGCCGGAAAAAGGTGCTCGACAGCTTCGTGAGCAAGGGGTGAGTGGCCGTTCGGCTGGTTTTCGCGCCTAAGCCCCCGGCGCCCGCACCCAGGTGACGATCACCGCGTTCCCGGCAAGGCGCGGCGGCTGGGCGATCTTGAACCGCTTGGGCGCCAGCGCACGATCGCCAAAGAGCGAATAGCCGCCGCCTACAGCTTGCGGCGCGATCGTGGCCTCGACTTCGTCGATCCGGTCGATCGCGAGGAGCTGTCCGGCTACATCGCCGCCGCCAGCCAGCCAGACGCGCTGATAGCCTTCCGCCTCCATCTCCGCCATTACCGGCGCCAGATCGCCGGCCATGCGCCGGAACGGCGCCTCTGTCGGGCCAATGGCGGCCTCCAGCGCGGGATCGCGCGAGACGAGCCATGTCGGAATATCTTTATGCGGCCAGCCATGTCCCTCGCGCAGCAGCCAGCGCAGCGTCCCGGCGCCAAGGATGATGGCATCGATCGAGGCCAAAAACGCGGGGAAGTCGCTGGCCTCCCCACCAATATCGATGCTGTCGAGGAACGAGAGGTCATGCCCGCTCGCGGCGACCCGCCCATCCATGGACATGGCCGTTCGCCAGATGATCTTCATGGCTCTCCTCCCCTCTCGAAGCTCGGCCGATGCGCCCGTTGACTTGCGCGGTACGCAACGCGACAACACGCCCGAATGTCAGCAACCGGCAGTATAATGTCCCTCTCGCAACTTTCCGCGCCGCTCAGCAAGGAACAGGCCTATGCGCTCGTCGACGCCGTCATGGCGCGGGACGGCATGGTGCTCACCGCCTCCGCGCATGAGGACGAGGAGACCGGCCAATGGATTTTCGAGGCGACCTGCGACAGCGCGCCCGATCTTGACTCGTTTGCCGAAATCGCGCGCGCAACCCTCGGTGGCGACGTGCAATTTTCCGTCGAGCCGATCGACCCCAACGTCAACTGGGTCGCCAAATCCCTCGAGGGCCTTGCCCCGGTCGTCGCCGGCGGCTTCTACATCTATGGCAGCCACGAAACCGGGCCGGTGCCGCATGGCCTCACCGGCATCAGGATCGATGCGGCGCAAGCCTTCGGCACCGGCCACCACGCCACCACGACCGGCTGCCTCGAAGCCATCGACCTGACGCTGAAGCGCCGCCGGCCCCGCGCCCCGCTCGATGTCGGCACCGGCACGGGCGTGCTCGCCATCGCGCTCGCCAAGCGCCTCCACACCCCGGTGGTCGCCAGCGACATCGATCCCGTCGCCGTCGAAACGGCGGCGCAGAACGCGCGCGACAACGGGGTGGCGAATCTCATCATTCCGGTCGAGGCGGCCGGCCTCGACCATCCGGCCATCGACCGCCACGCGCCCTACGACCTGATCGTCGCCAACATTCTCGCCGGTCCCCTGCAGGCGCTGGCGCCGGCCATCGGCGCGACGGCGAAGCCCGGCGCGACGATCATTCTTTCCGGCATTCTCAATGAACAGGCCACCCGCGTCGCGGTCGCCTACCGGCAGCAGGGCATGTTCCTGCTCAAGCGCCTCGTCCGCAGGGAATGGACGACCCTGATCCTCCACAAGCCAGGCATTCGCCTGGACTGAACTTTCGAGGTGGCGAGGTAGGGAGCGCGTTGCCCATGGTTCGAGGCTCGGCTTCGCCTCGCACCTCACCATGAGGTTGAGGAATTTTCCTCCGACCTCATCCTGAGGTGCGACCGCAGGGAGCCTCGAAGGATGGGCAGCGCGCTCTCTCCCGCGTCGAAAGTCCGGTCCAGCCGAATGGCTGGGGCAAAGAAAAATCCCCGGAGGAGCTCCGGGGATCACGACACCTTGCATGGGTCGGCGCGTCACCGCGCCGGGAGAAAATCAGGGGCGCTTGGTCAGCGCGCCGATCAGCTGGTGCTGGCGACGATAGCCGAGCTGGCGGCCGGCTTCGCGCGACCTCGCGTCGATGAGCGACCCAAGCGCCTTGCGGAAATCGTTCTTGCTCTCAACCATGATGCACCTTCGAAATTCACGTCTGGCGCCCCGGCGCCACGGGTGCATAGATAGCCGTACTGCCCCGCCTCCGGTAGGCGCATGGCTTCAGACCTGCCATGCCGCGCCTGCAAGGCCCCGTGAACAAGAAGTAAATCGCGATGGTTAAGCCTTTCCCGCCGACTCACTTCCAGAGCTTCGAAAGCAAGTCCGACAAGGCCGCCGTCGCCCCGCATGTGAAGGCGCTGAGGACGGAAATCGTCGCCGCCGGGCTCGACGGCTTCCTCGTGCCGCGCGCCGATGCGCATCGCGACGAATCGGTGCCGGCGAGCGAAGCGCGGCTCGCCTGGGTTTCGGGCTTCACCGGCTCGGCCGGCATGGCGATCATCGGCCGCAGGGCCGCCGGCCTCTTCGTCGATGGCCGCTATACGCTGCAGGCGCCGGCCCAGACCGATACGAAAATCTTCGACGTCTTCGAAGCGCCCCCGGCAAGCCTTGCCGCCGAAATCGGCCGCTTCATCCCCAAAGGCGGCAAGCTCGGCTACGACCCCTGGCTGCATACGCCGGGCGAAATCCGCGACCTCGAGCAGAAGCTGGGCGGCGCCGCCACGCTGGTCCCCGTCCGGGAGAATCTCGTCGACCGCGTCTGGACCGACCGCCCGGCCCCGCCCGCCAGCCCCATCGAGTTTCTCGGTGACAACCGCGCCGGCAAGACGGCGGCCGCCAAGCTCGACGAACTCCGCGCCGGCCTCGCCGCCGACCGGGCCGATGCCGCCGTGCTGACCCTGCCCGAATCGATCTGCTGGCTGTTCAACATGCGCGGCCGCGACACGCCCAACACGCCCTTCGTGCTCGCCTATGCGATCGTGCCCCGGCGCGGCAAGCCGACCCTGTTCCTCGGCAAGTCGCGGATCGACGCGGCGCTGAAGGCGGCGCTCGGCGACCTTGCCGCCGCCGCCGACGAGACGAAGCTCCTCGCCGCGCTGGCGAGGCTCGGCGGCAAGCGGGTGCTGGTCGATCCCGCCAGCGCCCCCGCCGCCATTGTCGGCGCCCTTGCCGAGGCCGGGGCGACGCTCATCGAAAAGCGCGATCCCGTCCTGCTGCCGAAATCGAAGAAGAACGCGGCCGAACTCGGCGGCATGCGTGAGGCCCATCGCCTCGATGCGGTCGCGCTCGCCAAATTCCTCTGCTGGTTCGACTCGGAAGCGCCCAAGGGCGAGCTGACCGAAATCGCCGTCGTCACGGCCCTCGAGGCGTTCCGCCGCGAGGACCCCACCTGCATCGATGCCAGCTTCGACACCATCGCCGGGGCCGGTCCCAACGGCGCCATCGTCCATTATCGCGTCACCACCCAAACCGACCGCCGGCTCAATCCCGGCGAGCTGATGTTGATCGATTCGGGCGCCCAATATCTTTCCGGCACCACCGACATCACCCGCACCATCTCGACCGGCCCCGCCACGGCCGAGCAGAAGGACCGCTATACGCGCGTGCTCAAGGGCATGATCGGCATCGCCACCGCCCGCTTTCCCCGCGGCACCTCGGGCGCCCAGCTCGATGTCCTCGCGCGCCAGCACCTCTGGCAGGCCGGGCTCACCTACAGCCACGGCACCGGCCACGGCGTGGGCGCCTTCCTCGCCGTGCATGAAGGCCCCATCGGCATCTCGCCCCGCTACCCGACGCCGCTCGAGCCCGGCATGATCCTTTCGGACGAGCCCGGCTACTACAAGGACGGCGAATACGGCATCCGTATCGAAAACCTCGTCACCGTCGTCGAGAGCGCCCTGGGCGGCGGCAAATACCTCGAATTCGAAACCCTCACCCTCGCCCCCATCGACACGCGCCCGATCGACCCCACGCTCCTCACCCCCGCCGAGCGCGACTGGCTCAACGCCTACCACGCCCGCGTCCTCAACGAGATCGGC
>DASZUI010000021.1:0-15315 GCA_035547675.1 Devosia sp. | reverse complement strand
CGCCGCTAACGGCGGCGAGAAGAACGGTCTTCATGATTTTCTCCACAAACTTGATTTTGCGCTACTGAAAAAGGCGTCCCGGAGATTGGCCTCATTGCCGAAAACCGGCACAGCCTAATCAGTTACTCCCTGCGAAACCCGCGGAGCTTTATCTCGGAATACCGTGTCAGCCCCTAGGGCCCTTTTCGCAACGTCATTCAAACAAAAAGAAAGAATAGTTAGACCGGCAAGAACCAGCCAGAGGTCCATAGGCGAAAATATATGCTTCGAGGAGCCAGGAATTATTTTAGGTTGACTCTCGATGATCGGCAGTGCCTATGTTTTTTATTGTGCTGCCTACCATTTAAGCATCGTCGCACATTTTTTCGCCGTTGTCCACAGGAAATTAAGAAATGATTAATCACGATGGTTTACCGGACCCGATTCGGCAGCTGTGGCGCAGTTACAACGGCGCCTGGAAAATCGGCAGCAATGCCAATCCCGTGATGTGGCGGAAGTAAACGGAAGTATATAGTCACGACATAACTGGGGTCGGGGATTCAAATGCATACTCCAATTGCGGTATTTTGCTCCGCCGGGCTATTGGCCCTCCTCGCGACCGGGCAGGCCTGCGCCAATGGCGTGGGCGAGAACGGCTCGTGGCAGTTCCGCAGCGCGGCGAACCGCCAGATTCTCCTGGCCCAGGAAACAGAACGGCAGAACCTGGTGCGCAATCTCGGTGTCGGCAGCTCTTCGGGGCTGGGTACCCAGACCGGCAACGCCGTCAGTGTTACGATCGGTGGCTCGAACAATAATCTGAGCCTGAATGCAAGCAACACCGGCAGTCAGGCGATCTCCGACAACATGCTAAATTATTGAGGGTTCTGATGCTGAAACTCGGCGTGCTGGGCGTTCTGCCTGCGCTATTCCTGTCGGGCTGCACGACCCTCCTGCCCTCCATGGTCGAGCCCAAGCCGGTACGTTACGGCCCGGTTCCCATAGCCACGATCACCCCGGCGGATGCCGCGCTCGAATGCCTGAGCCGATCGCCGGAAGTGAAGCGCGCCGGCGTGTTTGCGGTGCACGTGATTTCCGACCAGACGGGAAAATACTCCCAGAACGACGAAGGCGGCTATGTGCCGCGCGATGCCGCGAGTATGCTGGTTACGGCGCTGCAGAAGGCCGGCGTCAAGCAGGTCAACCGCGTCGATACCGCTGTCACCGAATGGGAAATGGCCCGCGCCAAGGAGCAGGTGCTCGGCGACGGCCACCCCGATACGGTGGGCGACCAGACCGTCGACTTCCGTCCGCTGCTCAAGGGCTCGCTGCGCGGCTCCGACTATGTGATCGACGGCGCCATCACCCAGCTCGACTTCAATACCTATTCGGGCGGCGGCGAAGCCTATCTCAACGGCGTGGGCGCGGGCGCCCGCAATTTCGCCCTCACCGTGGCCGCCGATATCCGGGTCACCCGCACGCAGAGCACCGAGATCGCGCTCGCCCGCTCTTATTCCAAGCAGGCCGTCGGCACCGAGGTCGAGGGCAGTGTCTATCGCTTCTTCGGCAACGACCTCTTCGATATCGACGTGGGCGAGAAATCGCAGGAAGGGCTCGAGGCCGGCATCCGCTGGCTGCTCGCCGACGCCGCCTACGATATCGTCTCCAAGATCGTGCATCATAATGGCAGCTGCGACAAATTCCTCCCGGAAGCGAGCCAGGCGGTACGCGCCGAGCAGCCGGCGGCCACGCTCGCCGTCGCCAATCGGCCGCCGGACGCGGGCAATACGAAATGGTAAGTCGCACTATCGCGCTCGCCGCCATCCTGGCGCTGGCGCCGACCCTGGCCTTGGCACAGCCGGTGCCGCCGCCCGGAACCCTGACGCCGGCGCCGACGCCCCCGGCGCCCGTTACCACCACCACCGGCGCGCCGCCGGTCCTGGTGCCGGCCGAGCCTGCGCTGAGCGCCCCCGCCGCGCCGCCCGCGGCTTCTGAGCCGGCGCCCTCGCCGCCCGCGCCCGAAGCCTCGCCTGCCCCGTCGCCCTCGCCTGCACCGGAGCCACCGTCGGCGGCTCCTGCCACGCCGACGATGCCGGCAGCTGCGCCGCCCATGGCTGCGGTCGCCGCTCCATCTGCGACGCCGACCCCGCCGGCCAACGCCGCGCCCGCCGCCAAGCCCGCGCAAGCCTTCGACGCGAAGCCCTTCCTCCTCGCCATGCTCAATCTCAAGCGCGAGGCGTTGACCTGCGATCCCTATATGAACACTTCGCCGGCCGCGCGCACCGAGGCAATCGACCAGTTCTTCGCCGGGCTGAAGCAGTCCATGCCGACGAACCTGGTCGACTCCAAGACGAAGGCTTCCCTCGATCGTTTCGTAAAGCAGCAGGCCGCCTCGATCTGCTCGGTGCGGCTGCGCCACGCCTTCGCCGATTACGGCCAGCAGGCGACGCTTTACGCCAAAGGCAAGCCGGCCAATTGGCCTGCCCCGCCGGTGATCCCGCAGCCGCTGTGGTGCTCCCAGCCGGACTGTTCGGACGTCAACTGAAGTCCTCCGCGGCGGCGTCAGCCCTCTCGGCGGACAGGCGTCGAACAGCCGGCCGGGCGAGCTGTGCCCGTCAAAACAGTGATGCCGGCCGCCCCGAATTGCCGCGCTCCACCCTATCCAGTATCCGCAGCCGCGATCGACAAGACTCGCGAATCACGGGGGTGGCCGGTTCACCCGGTAAGTGTAGGAACCGACCTCGCTGAGCTACGCTGGGTGGCACCTTCCGCTGCATTCGTCGGCAACGAACACTGCGGTTAATGCTCCGTTAATGAATAGATTTTCCGCCATGTTTCTGCGGCCCGCGGCCTTGGCAAAACAATTGTCATATTAGTTTGGTTAACGTCTCGGGTATTCGGTGCCATTTGATATTGTGCATCAGCATAATCATCGGCCGCCGAAGACAATACAAGCGATACGCAACAAGTTTCGCCAAATTGCGCGGAAAGAACAGCTTTGCATTGACTGCGTCCTTTTTGCCACAGGCCCACAGGCCCGAACGGCGAAGCCCCCGCCGCGGCTTGGTTATGTAGGTGCGTTGCGCTATGCAGTAGCTATCTTGGGGGAGTGGCACATGGGGATGCAGGTGTCCTTGCGCAATAAAACATGGGCGCCCGTATTGGGGGCTTTTCTTGCCTTGGCGTGCGTCGGTTCGGCTGTCGCCGCCGACCTCGATGGCACCCTGCGGACGGCGGTCTGCACGGTGTCGCCGCAATCGACCACCCAGTCGCTGCCCGATGCGCAATTTCGTGCCACGCTGCAGCGCAATTACGATGTCGCCAAGTCCGAGCTTGCCGACCGCGGGACGCTTTATTCGCGGACGGGGCGCTACATCTGGGCCCATGAGGCGAAGGTCGAATGCGCTGTCGCCCTCGGCTATTTGAAGGGGGGCACGCGGGATACCGAGTCTTCCCAGAAATGTGATTGTTTCACGCAGCACCTGGCGCGCTTCTGACCGCCTGCGGACCCGGAAAATAATGAAAATGAATATGATAGGACGACCCGCAGGCCTTCTGTCGCTCCGCCGCCTTGTGCTGCCGAGCCTTGTCGCCCTCGCCGCTGCCTGCCTGCCGGCCGCGGCGCATGCGATGTCGCTGAACCAGGCGATCGCCATCGCATTGGATTCCAATCCCCAGATCGGCCAGGCCATCGCCGACCGCGAGGCGACGGAGTTCGAGCTGAAGCAGGCGCTGGGGCTTTATGCGCCGACCCTCGACGCCACCGCCTCGACCGGCGCCGAGCGCCTCGACAATCCCACGCGCCGCTCGGTGGGCCTCCAGGATCACACGCTGCTGCCGACCCAGGTCACGCTGGAAGCCAATTACAACCTGCTCGACGGCGGCTATCGCCAGGCGGCCACCAACCAGCAGGCATCTCGCGTCGACAGCGCCTCCTTCAAGGTGCTTGAGCGCAGCGAATTCATCGGCCTCGAGGTCGCCCGGCAATATTTCCAGGTCCTGCTGCAGATGAGCGTGCTGCGGCTCGCCGAGCAGAACGTCACCTTCCACCAGCAGGCGCTCGACAAGGTCGCCCAGGCGATCAAGAGCGGCCAGTTGACCGAGGCCGACCGCCAGCAGGCCGAGGAGCGTCTGGCGGAGGCGCGCACCAAGGTGTCGACCGCCGAAGACGCGCTGCAATCCGCCCAGATTTCCTTCAACACCCTAGTCGGCACGACGCTCAACGGCGCCGTATTGCCGCGCGCCGTGCCGCGCAGCGCCCTGCCGCCCAATCTGGCGACGGCCCTGGGGCGCGCCCGCGAGCACAACCCCAAGCTCAAGATCGCCCAGGCCGACCTCGATGCCGCCTCCCAGGTCGTGCAGAAGTCCAAATCGGCGCTCGCGCCGACCCTGGCGCTCAACGGCGTCGCCCAGGCCGGCAACGACATCGACGGCAGCGAGGACTACACCACCGACCTGCAGGCCAATTTGTCGCTGAAGTGGAGCCTGTTCGACGGCGGCATCAAGTCCGCCCAGGTGCAGGCGGATGCCCGCCGCGAGACGGAGACGGCCCTCGCCCAGCAGCAGACCATGCGCGACGTGGACGAGAGCGTGCGGACCTCCTGGGAAGAAATGACCAACCAGGGAAGCCTCGCCAGCCAGTACAAGAACCAGCTCGACGCCTCCAATAGCCTGGTTTCCGCCTACCAGGACCAGTTCACCATCGGCCAGCGCTCGCTGCTGGATGTTCTCGATTCCCAGAACACTCGGTTTAATGTTCAGGTGCTTTACCAGACCGCGCTTTTCAGCGAGAGATTTGCGGAGTATCGGCTGCTCGCTGCCGAAGGCGGCATGCTGAATTACCTGCATGTATCGCCACCCAAGCAGTCCGAAGCCTATGCTCGGCCGATGGTCGGCACGCCGCCTGCGGATTCCTATCAACCGCGCCGTCTGGAGAAAATTGATCTGTCAGATGCTGTTGATTTGACAAAGCTTGTCAACTAGAGCTCAATCGACGGAAATGTAATTTGTAATAGCCGCTGCCCTGCGTCAGAGGACAGGCGCGACAGGGTATTTTGATGGAAAATTTAGAAGCAGCTGACGGGGCGGTCGCCTCGTTTGGGGAAAATAATAGCGCTGAGAAGTCGACCGGGCCCGCAAGGGCCCGTCAGCGTTTTCTCGACCGGATCAGGAAGGCTCGCGCCGCGGCGCCGGCCAATGCGCCGCAGCTCGCTGCGACCGACCTCGGTCCGGGCTTCGCTCCCGCCGCCCCCGACCCGCTGCTCAATGCCCTGCAATATCTGGCGCGCAGCTGGGGACGCCCCGTCTCGGTCGACGTGCTGCTCGCCGGCCTGCCGCTGAGCAATGGCAGGGTGACCATGGCCATCATGCCGCGCGCCCTCGAGCGCGTGGGCCTGGTCTGCGCCGAAAAGCGCATCCGGCTGCTCGACCTTGCCGATTTCGACATGCCGGCGCTGTTCTACGACGATTACGGCACCATCGTCATCGCTACCCAGCGCCTGCCCGCCGGCGATCTGGTCGGCTTCGACGTGCAGACCGGCGCGGACGTCGTCATCTCGCCGCAGCGCGCCCGCGCCAAGACCCGTCGCAACATGCTGCTGGTCAAGCCGGCCTTCTCCGACAGCGGCCTGACGGGCGACGATGCGGAGATTCGCCGCCAGCACTGGCTGCGCTCAGCGCTGTCCGGCCACGGGCGGAGCATCGCCAATGTCGCGCTCGCGGCAGCCTTCGTGAACATTTTCGCGATCGCCATGCCGATTTTCACGATGAACGTCTATGACCGCGTGCTGCCCAACAAGGCCACCGCGACGCTCTGGGTGCTGGCGATCGGCCTGGTGCTGGTGCAGATCTTCGATCTGCTGCTCAAGCTCGGCCGCGCCGCCGTCATCGACTATGTCGGCCGCAAGATCGATTTCCGCATTTCCTCGGCGCTGTTCGATCGCGTCATCAACACCTCGATGGCGGCACGCCCCGGCTCGACCGGCGCCTTCATCAACCGCATCACCCAATACGAGGTGCTGCGCGAATTCCTGACCTCGAACACGGTCGTCATGTTCGTCGACCTGCTGTTCATGGGCCTGTTCGTCTATGTGATCGCTATGCTGATCGGCTGGGTCACGGTGCTGCCGGTGATCTGCGCCACGCTCGCCATCATCATTACCCTCGTCATTGGCGCGCGCTCGGGGGCGGCGATCAAATCGGCGCTGCAGGAAAGCGCCAGCCGCAATGCCATCCTGGTCGAATCGCTGTCTGCCGCACAGACGGTCAAGGCCACCCGCGCCGAGAGCCAATTCCTGCACCGCTGGGAGAACTCGGTCCTCGCCTCGTCCGAGACGAACAACAAGATCAAGACCTACCAGGCGGCGGCCACCCAGATGACCGCTCTTCTCGGGCAATTCGCCTCGGTCGCGATCATTATCGGGGGCACTTACAGCTTCGCCGATTCGAAGATCACCACCGGCGCCATCATCGCCGCCATGATGCTCTCCAACCGGCTGATCGGGCCGGTCGCCATGATTTCGGCCGCCCTGCTCCGCACCCGTGCTGCGATCGAGGCCTTCCGCGTGCTCGACGGCATCATGAAGCTTCCCGACGAGCGCACCGTGCGCAAGGGGCTGGTGTCCCGGTCGATCCGCGCCGGCCGCATCGATTTCAACAAGGTCCGCTTCGCCTATCCCGGCTCGACCCAATTCGTCCTCGACCAGGTCTCCTTCTCGATCCAGCCGGGCGAAAAGGTCGGGATTATCGGCCGCGTCGGCTCGGGCAAGACCACCATCGGCAAGCTGCTCGTGCACTTCTACGAGGCGGCCGAGGGCGACATCCTCGTCGACGGCGTCTCGCTCAACCAGTACCACCCCGCCGAATTGCGCCGCCAGGTCGGGTTGCTGTTGCAGGAACCCGAACTCTTCAACGGCACCGTCAAGGAAAACATCATCGTCGCCAAGCCCGAGGCCAGCGACGAGGAAATCGTCGACGCAGCCCGCCGCGCCGGTGTCGAGCAGTTCGTGGCGCGGCACCCGCTCGGCTACGACATGCCGGTCGGTGAGCGCGGTTCGCTCCTCTCCGGCGGCCAGCGCCAGGCGGTTGCCCTCGCCCGCACCCTGCTGGTCGGTCCCAGGATCATGTTCCTCGACGAGCCGTCGAGTTCGCTGGACATGGCCGCCGAGCGCCAGCTCATCGAACATCTGAACCAGAGCCTGGCGCCTGACAGCACGGTGCTCATCGCCACCCATCGCTACAGCCTGCTGTCGCTCGTCACCCGCCTGATTGTCGTCGATAACGGCCATATCGTCGCTGACGGCCCGCGCGACGAAGTGCTCAACCGCCTCAAGGCCATGGCCGGGGGGCAGGTCTGATGGACGCGCGCGGCCTGCAGCCCCGGAGTCCGAGCCTCGGGCTCGACCCGACCGCGGCCCACGACCGGCCGCCGCGTTTCTGGACCTCGGTGATCGGCCTCGTCTGCCTATTCCTCACCTGCGCCCTCATCTGGTCCTCGCTCGCCGTGGTCGACGAGGTCACCAAGGCGCAGGGCCGCATCATTCCCTCCGGCAAGACGCAGGTCATCCAGAACGCCGTCGCGGGCACCATCTCCGAGATCGATGTGCGCGTCGGCCAGAAGGTCAAGAAGGACGAGGTGCTGGTCCGCCTCGACGACACCCCGACGGCCTCTTCGGCCGGCGAGGTGCAAACCAAGGTGTGGGCGCTTGAGGCGCAGGTCACCCGCCTGAAGCTCGAGGCCGACGGCAAGGCGCCGGACGATTTCGTCTGCCCCGACGATGTGCAAAAGCTCGCGCCGGACGTCTGCGCCAACGAGCTCAACCTGATGAAGGTCCGCGCCGCCAACCTGCAGCAGGGCAAGGACGTGCTGCAGCAGCGCATCGGCCAGCGCCAGGGCGACCTCGACCAGGCGCTTTCCAACCAGGCCCGCTTTCAGCAGAGCCTCGATCTCGCTCAGAAAAACCTCGACCTGATCTCGCCGCTGGCGCAAAAGGGCCTTGCGTCCCAGACCAGCTATATTGCCGCCCAGCGCGACGTGGCCGACCTCCAGGGCCAGCTCAAGGCGACCGCGGATTCGATTTCCGGTCTCAAGGCCGCGCTGTCGGAAGCCCAGCTCCAGGTCGAGCAGTCCAACCTGCAATTCCGGGAACAGGCGGCAACCGATCTGACGCAGCACCTCGCCGACCTCGCCTCGCAGCAGCAGGCGCTCAAGGGCGCGACCGACCAGGTGACGCGTACCGAGATCCGCTCGCCGGTCGACGGCATCGTCAGCGACCTCAACGTCAACACCATCGGCTCCTTCGTCAACGCCGGCACGACGCTGATGAATGTGGTGCCGGTCACCGAGGCCCTGCAGGTCGAGGCACGGCTCAAGCCCTCCGACGTCGCCTTCATCGTTCCCGGCCAGAGCGCCAACATCAAGCTCACGGCCTATGATTTCTCGATCTTCGGCGGCTTGCAGGGGAAGGTCCAGAATGTTTCGGCTGACTCCATCGTCGATCCGAGCACCCACGAAACCTATTATGTCGTGCTGCTGACCACCGACAAATCCTCGCTCGCCTATCATGGGCAGGAGCTGCCGATCCTGCCGGGCATGGTCACCGATGTCGAAATCACCACCGGCAGCAAGACGATCCTGCAATACCTGCTCAAACCCATCAACAAGGCGTGGTCGGACGCCCTTCGGGAGCGTTAGGCGATGACCTTTCATCCTTCGGACATGCGCCCGAACCTCACCAACTATCTCGACCCCGCCCTGCAGGAGCCGGAGTTCCGGGCCGTAGGACTGGACGAAGGCCGCAAGGGCATCCGCCTCGAGCGCCTGTTCTGGCAGCTCCTTTCGGAGCTCGCCGAGCGGCGCGGCATGAAGCGCTCGCAGCTCCTCCGCCTGGTGCTGCCGCACGACCAGAACGAGGCCAATGCCGAAATCAACACCACCAGCGCGCTGCGCTGCTTCGTCGCCGGCAGCCAGGCGCAGGAGATCGAACTGCTGCGCGACCGGCTGGAGGCAAGCGAAGTCGTCAAGCTCATCCTCGCGGCACCCATTCCGGGCTTCGTCATCGACCGCGACAAGAAGCTGCAGGAGGTGAACGGCGAATTCGTTCGCCTGGTGCGCGGCGCCGCCGGCGGCAGCGACCGCGACCCCACCAGGGACGTTGTGCAGCTCACGCTCGACACGCCCGTCGAAACGCTGTTCGCGCAGCTGCGGAAATCGAGCGATAGCGCTGCCTGCGGCTACATCCTCCAGGTTCACAGCTACCAGAAGCGCGGCCGCGCCAAGATCGTGCGCGTGCCCAATGCCTCGCAGGACCGCCTGGTGGGCTTTATCGTCTCCTGATCATGCCGCTTGTTCCGCCGTTACGCAGCGCCGCCCGCTTGACGCGGCGCCATTTCCTCGGCGCGAGCCTGGCGTTCGGGGCAACAGGCCTGGCCGGCTGCAGCATGGACGGGTTCGGCGTCGGCCCGACCACCACTACCGGCATGGCCCCGCCCGTGGTTGCCCCGCCCAGCGCCGCTTTCACGCCCGACAGCGAGGTAATCGGCGACGGCGCACCGACCATCGGGGTGCTCGCCTATGACGAAGTGGGCAATCTGAGCGACGGTACACCGAGCGCCGTTTCGCAGGCGGTCAAGCTCGCGGCCGCCAACTTCGCCGGCAAGCCCTCGACCATCGCCATCCGCCGCATCGACGGCACGGCGCAAAGCCTGTCCACCGCGCTCGATGCCCTGCTCGCGCTCAAGGTCAAGGCGATTATCGGGCCCGGCGAGGACGACGCCGCCCGCATAGTCGCCGCCAAGGCCAGTCCGGCCGGAATTACGGTGCTGTCGCTGAGCCGCGCCGGCGATGTCGCCAAGCGCCTCTATGGCGCCGGGATCAGCTATGACGACGAGGCAGCCTCGGCCATCGCCGAGGCCAAGCGACTCGGGCTCGCCGGCTTGGTCGCGGTCACGTCCAGGCAGCGCGGCAGCGCCGCGCTCGCCGAGGCCATGCAGCGCGCCGCCGCGACCGCCGGGATCCAGACGGTGGTGGTGAGCGCCGCGGTCGACCAATTGCCGGACGGCATCGCCAAGGCGCTACACGGCCTGCCCACGCCGGTCGCGGTGTTCTTCGCCACCAGCCCCGATACCGCCCATGCCGCCGTCGCCGCGCGCGGCCAGGGCCTGCCCAGGGACCTCGCCGTCATCGGCAATGCCGGCTGGTCCCTCACCTATCTGAGCCCGAAGGACTATGCCGGCGCCTGGTATGCCGGCTTCCCCCTCGCCGCCTCGGACGGCTTCCTCGATCGCTTCCAGGCTGCGTTCTCCAGCACGCCGACCGCCGATGCGCTGATCGCCTACGATCTCACCATCCTTGCCTCGGCGCTCCCGCTGACCGGCGCCCAGGACCCGTATCGCGCCGATATCCTTACGTCGGCGCGAGGTTTCACGGGCCAGGCCGGACCCTTTTCGTTCGATTCCCGGACCGGACTCGTCCACCGGCACTACCAGATCTCCCGCATTTCCTGATCAGACTCGGACACGCGTAAAGGCATATTCGGATATGCCTTGCTCTTAGGGTTAACAAACAAATACAGCCAAACGCATAATCGGATATATCGCACCGCGAGCCGGTTGCTTGCCAAGCATTCTCTCCAAACCGCATCTTGGGCTTAATTTCGGATTAACCATGTGTTGGTTGAGGAGTTTCCTTTGGCACACGATGCGGAAGGTTTTGCGGGTAATGGCGCGGCGGACCGGCAGACGGTCCATGACCTGGGCGCCGACAACCTCGCTCTGAACAACGGCCAGGGCGCTCCAGGCGCCACCGATCCGGGCATCCTGGTTGCACAGGCCGCCGCCCCGGCAGCGCCGTCCAACACCGAAACCGTCACCGTCCAGGCGGACGCCACGGGCAATGTGCACCTGCCCGACGGCGCCGATCTCGGCACCCCGAAAGTCGTCGGCAACGACCTCGAATTCATCCAGCCGGACGGGCACGTCATCCTGATCCCGAACGGCGCGGTGATCCACCTCACCGTCTATGTCGGCAATGTCGAGGTGCCGCCCGCGACTCTCGTCGCGCTGCTGCAGGCCAACGGCATCCAGCCGGCGGAAGGCCCCGGCGGCCAGGGCCCGGGGGCGCATCCGAATTTCACCGACGCCACCCCCGGCGGCATCGGCAGCGGCATCGGCTATACCGACCTGCTGCCGCCCAATCCGCTGAGCATCAGCAATGAATTCGGCTATGTCCGCTACAATTCGCCGCTCGAAAAATTCGATGTCAGTGACAGCCAGCTCGACGGCCCGGTTTCGGAAGCCTACCTGACCAGCGCCGGCGTGCTCGACCCCGCGACGCTGTCCGGCGACGGCACGCATACCGGCGGCGGCAATTATTTCATCGACGGCCAGCTCTCCGCGCCCTACGCCACCACCTTCAGCGTCGTTGCGGCCAGCGGCGTCCTCCAGGACGATCTGGGCGATACCATCACCTCGCTGGGCGAAACGATCAGCTTCAGGACGCCCACCTACAGCATCCCCACCGGCGAAACGGTCGTGGAAGGCTGGACGGACCCGACCCATGGCGACGCGAGCCGTCTGGTCTTCCGGCTCGTCATGCATGCGGACGGTCACTACACCTTCACGCTGAACGACCAGGTCGATGACAATGTCGGCAACGGCACGGCGCTGAACTTCGACCTCTCCTCGCTCATCCAGGTGTCGAACGGCCCCGTCACGGAAACCGGCCTGCCCCCCGGCACCGTCACCGTGCATGTGCTCGACGACGCGCCGCTCGCCGGCCAGACCATCACGATCGAGGTCGACGAAAGCGGCCTGCACAACGGCAATTACTTGGTCGAGGCGCCCGGCGACGACGCGGCCGAAAACAATTCCTCCCACTCCGACATCAGCAGCTTCGCTGGGCACCTTCCGCTCGGCGCCGATGCGCCGCCGCCGGGTGGCAGCGCCGTCAGCTTCGCGCAGATGGATGGCCTTGCCGTGCAGGGCTTCCTGCAGCTTACCCCCTCGCTGGAAGAGGCCAGCGAAGGCCAGGCGGCCGGCTCCTTCACCACCAGCTCCGAGGCGACGGACATCACCTCGCAGGGGCACGCGCTGCATTATGTCTGGGACGCCGCGAACGCTACGCTCTGGGCCACCTGGGCCAGCGACGGCGAAGCCGCCGGCGCCGGCAATTCGGCCTTCGATCTGCACATCACCAACCAGCAGACCGGCGCCTTCACCTTCGAGCTCCTGAGCCCGCTCGACGACCAGAGCCCGAATAACGGCCCGCTGGAGAGCCCCGATTACGAGGACAATATCGTCCTCAACCTCGGCTTTACGCTGCACGACAATGACGGTGACAGCGCCAGCGGCACCATCAACATCACCATCAACGACGACTCGCCCTGGATCGAGGGCCATATCGGCGCCATGCCGACCCTGACGGTCGACGAAAGCTATGTCGCCGGCAGCGACAACAACCCCGACCCCGGTACGCTGGGCGGCGGCGACGCGATCGCTACCGCGACGGCGTCCTTCGCGGGCATCTTCGAAACCTTCTCCGCCGCCGACGGCTATGCGGGCGGCAGCGCCGGCACCGGCGTGACCTACGCGCTCGGCCTCGGCACCGACGTTTCGGACGCGCTGACCCAGAACGGCACGCTGCGGCACGACTCCGCCACCGGCCTCGATGCACTGACCAATCTGAGCGCCACCGGCCTGACCAACGCCACCGATGTCGACAGCGGCGTCAAGGACACCCAGACCGGACAGGAAGTGCTGCTCAACGTCGTGGGCGGCGAGATCGTCGGCACCGTCACCGTGGACGATGCGACCTATACGGTCTTCACCATCGCCACCGACGCGGCGGGGGACGTGACCCTCACCCAGTATCGCTCGGTCATCCATGGCGATACGGCCGATCCGAACGATACCACGGGGCTCAGCCTCGGCGATTTGAACCACATCACGCTGATCGCTTCGGTCACGGACGGCGACGGCGACACCTACACCAGCGCCCTCGGCATCGAGAGCGCCTTCCATTTCCAGGACGACGCGCCCACCATTGCCATCACCCCGGCCACGGGCGGGGATTCCCAGGGGGACCTCGGCACCAGCGGCATCAGCCTGGTTCTCGACGAGTCGATCGGTGGCGATCCGGGCGGGAGCGGTAATCTCTACGGTGCGGACGACGACACCGGCAACACGGGCTGGGACCCGACCGGCACCAATCCCTTCGGCGAAACTGCGACCATTGCGCAGGCCCAGCGCGAGAACAATGAGAATCATGGCGATCTCGCCGCGCTGTTCAACATTGCCGCCGACCCCGGCGCCGACGGTTATGCGGGTGGCGACGAAAGGGCCGGCATCACCTACGCCTATTCCTTCGCCCTGTCGGACGGCGAGACCAGCGGCGTCGGCACCGCGGTCGAGACGACGCTGAGCGTTACCGATCCGAAGCATCAGTTCGACCAGTATGGCAGCGACACGATCTATCTGGTCCAGACCAGCGCGACCGAAATCGTCGGCTATGTCGGGCCGATCCACGAAACCGATGGCGGCATCGACAATGCCATCGCCTTCAGGATTTCGCTCCAGAACATCAACGATTACGAAAACGGCAAGATCTTCGTCGACCAGTACCTCGCGATCGATCACGGCCCCGACAACAATAATCTCGATGCCCCGGCGGTGCTCGACTTCCTGAAGGGCGGCAACGGCGACTCCGGTGCGCCGACCCTCGACCTCAACCTCTCGGCGACCATCACCGATGGTGACGGCGACCACAGCACCACTTCGTCCTCCGTCACGCTTCTCGGCAATGGCGCCGGCGCGGGCGGTGACGATTCTTCCGCCTTCCTGACCTTCGAGGACGACGGCCCGACGCTTTCGGTGGCCGTTCACAGCGACATCGACAGCGCCCTCTTCTTCGACGGCTTCACGCCGACCAACCCCGCCAATGAATGGGGCGAAGGCAGCGCCACGAACTCGACCGGCCAGTCCGGCGGCTGGACGATCACCGAGACCAATCCGGACGGCACGCCCGACGGGCACACGCCGACCCTCGAGCGTGTCGGCGCGAACTACGATAACGGCCTGCTGCACACCTCGAACGGCGCTTACATGGTCGACATGGATGCCAGCCCCGGCGACATCCAGCTCAGCCAGACGCTGAACCTCGCGGCCGGCCAGACCTACACGCTCTCCTTCGAGGCTGGCCAGGACGGTCTGGGCAGCGAGCACCTCGAAGTGTGGTTCGGCGGCCAGAAGATCTTCGACCTGAACGACAATTATGCCGGCGGCAAGGGCACCTTCAGCCCGATGACCACCTATACGCTCCAGCTCGTCGGCGGCTCGGGCGACAGCCAGAACCTGCTGGAATTCCGTGATGTCGGCGCTGCCGACAACCGCGGCACCTATCTCGCCAACATCACGGTCCACGACGCCATCGTCATCGACGAGACGGCGGGCATTCAGCCCAATACCGACGAGACCACTGACTCCGCGGTCGCCGCCCTCTTCAGCGCCGTCGCGAACCAGGGCACGGACCCCGACATGGTGGCCCAGTACGCAACGGGCCATGGCGATGTGCTCGACGTGACGGTCACTTATGGCACCGACGGTCCGGCCGCCAGCAATGCGCTGACCTATGGGCTCACGCTGACCGAGAGCGGCGTCGACTCCGGCCTTATGACCACCGACGGCCACCATATCTATCTTTTCGACGAGAACGGCATCATCGTCGGCCGCTACGACTCGCCGACCAACAGTGACGACACCGTCGATTCGAGCGATCCGGCGGCCTTCGCCGTCGCCATCGACCCCGCGACGGGCGTCCTCTCGGTTGCCCAGTTCGTCTCACTGCAGCACCCGGACAGTGCGAGCAATAACGAGCCGGTTTCCCTCAATACCGGCGTCCTCGTCGCCACCGCGACCGCGACCGATGGCGACGGCGATAGCGTCTCGCAGTCGGCCGACATCAGCTCGCTGGTCCTGTTCAAGGATGATGGCCCGACCGCATCTTACTCCGGCCGAGTTACCGTTCAGGAAGCCGACGCCGCCGATGGCAGCTTTGCGCCGCAGGCCGCCAGCGGGCATTTCGTCTTCGACGGCGGCGCCGATGGCGCCCACGTCACCTCCGTCGCCTATGGCCTCGGCCAGGCCAATGGCGTCAACCAGATCGATGATCCGGAGTACGCCAGCTTCACCACCCTCGCCCTGACGTCGGGCGGCCAGGCCATCAGCATCGGCCACGGCGCCGACAACAATCCGCTCGAAGTGGTGGGCACCCGCGCCGACGGCACGGTCGTGTTTACGCTCGAGGTGACCAACGCGGCCACCGGCGACTACACCTTCACCCAGCTC
>DASZUI010000020.1:0-3144 GCA_035547675.1 Devosia sp. | reverse complement strand
GCGATGGCCGCGTCGCGACCGATTTCGCCATCGCCGAAAAATTCGCCCGTCTGCCGCTGCCCCGCCGCGACGCGGTGATCGCCCGCGGCCTCACCGCCTTCCTCACCGTGCAGGAAGGCTGCGACAAGTTCTGCTCCTTCTGCGTCGTGCCCTATACGCGCGGCGCCGAAGTCTCCCGCCCGGTGGCCGATGTGCTGCGCGAGGCTCGGGCGCTGGTCGAGGCCGGCGTGATGGAGCTCACCCTGCTGGGCCAGAACGTCAATGCCTATCACGGCCTCGACGAAGCGGGCAGTACCGTCGGCCTCGGTGAGCTGCTGCGCCGCCTCGCCGAGCTGCCTGGCCTCGCCCGGCTGCGCTACACCACGAGCCATCCCCGCGACATGGACGAGAGCCTCATCGCGGCCCATCGCGACCTCGACGAGCTCATGCCCTATCTGCACCTGCCGGTGCAGTCCGGCAGCGACCGCGTGCTCAAGGCGATGAACCGCCGCCACACCCGCGCCGATTACCTCAGGCTCGTCGAGCGCATCCGCGCCGCCCGGCCGGACATGGCGATGTCCGGCGATTTCATCGTCGGCTTTCCCGGCGAGACCGAGGCCGAGTTCGCCGAGACGCTGTCGATCGTCCGCGAGGTCGGCTACGCCTCCGCATTCTGCTTCAAATATTCGCCGCGGCCCGGCACGCCCGGCGCCTCGCTCGAGGATCAGGTGCCCGAGGAGGTGAAAGCGGAGCGGCTGGAGCGGCTGCTCGCTCTCGTCACCGAACAGTCCCGTGCCTTCGGCCGCGCCTCGGTCGGCAAAGTGATGGACGTGCTGCTCGAAAAGAAGGGCCGCCTCACTGGTCAACTCGGCGGACGCTCCCCATATCTGCAGGCGGTGCACGTCAGGGCCTCCGAGGCGCTGCTCGGCACCATTCAGCCGGTCGAGATCATCGCGGCCGGAAATAATTCCATCGAAGGCAAGATTGTCACAGACATCGCACGCAAATCTGCTAGCCTTTCTGCATCATTGGCGATGTGAGTTCGGTAGCGTAGCCAGCGAAAACGGGGACCGGGTTCCCGGCATGGCGGCGTGACCACTCTGGAAAGGGAGCATGCACGTTTGAGCCGGCATTTGCCTACGACGACCGACAGCCCGACTTCGTCCCAGCTCGAACTTGCCTTTGACGACAATCGCCTCGCCGCCCAGCTTTACGGCGATTTCGACCAGAACCTCGCTCTGATCGAGCAGCGTCTGTCCATCTCGGCGACGCCGCGGGGCAATCACGTCCTGCTCAAGGGACCGGCTTCCGCCGTCGACCAGGCCCGGCGGGTGCTGGAATCGCTCTATGAAATGCTCGAGGAAGGCCGCTCCATCGATATCGCCAATGTCGATTCGATCATCCGCATGATCGAGAGCGAGGATTCCCAGCTCGTCCTGCCGACGCTCGAAAAGAAGGGCAAGGTCAGGATGGCGCAGATCGCCACCCGCAAGGCCACCATCGTCGCGCGCACCCCGGCGCAGGACGCCTATATGCGCGCCATGGAGCGTGCCGAGCTGGTCTTCGGCATCGGCCCGGCCGGTACCGGCAAGACCTATCTCGCCGTCGCCCATGCGGCAACGCTCCTCGAGCGCGGCGACATCAACCGCATCATCCTGTCCCGCCCGGCGGTCGAGGCCGGCGAGCGGCTGGGCTTCCTCCCCGGCGACATGAAGGACAAGGTCGATCCCTATCTTCGCCCGCTCTATGACGCGCTCTACGACATGATGCGCCCCGAGCATGTGGAGCGCTGCATCACCTCGGGGGTCATCGAAGTCGCGCCGCTCGCCTTCATGCGCGGTCGCACGCTGGCCAATGCCGTGGTGATCCTCGACGAGGCGCAGAACACCACCTCCATGCAGATGAAGATGTTTTTGACCCGCCTGGGCGAGAACTCCAAGATGATCGTCACCGGCGATCCCACGCAGGTGGACCTGCCGCGCGGCGAAAAATCCGGCCTGGTCGAGGCCGTCTCGCTGCTCGAGGGGGTCGAGGGCGTTCATATCTCCCGCTTCTCCGACAAGGACGTGGTGCGCCACGCGCTGGTCGGCCGCATCGTCCGCGCCTATGAGGCCGACGCACAGCGCCGGCAGGAGGCCATCGAGCGGATGGCCGCCGAGCGCGCGGCCGATCGCCCGCGGGAAATCGAGGCCCGCGCCCGCTGAGCACGCGCCCCCCATTGCAGATCGCCTTCGCCGTCGAAAGCGAGGGCTGGCCGGACGGGCTCGAGGAGATCGCCGACCGGGCCGTATTCGAGGCGCTGGCGCAGTCCGGCGCCCGGGTGAAGGGCGTCGCCGAGCTGTCGATCCTGCTCACCGACGATGCCGAGCAGCAGGTGCTGAACCGGCAATGGCGCGGCATGGACAAGCCCACCAATGTGCTCAGCTTCCCCCAGATCGAGCCCTTCGCGCCGCTGGAAGGGCTGATCGGCGACATCGTTCTGGCGCGCGAGACGTTGGAAAGGGAGGCCGCCGACCTCGGCAAGCCCGTTACCGAGCATTTCACCCATCTGGTGGTGCATGGATTTCTGCATATCCTCGGCTATGATCATATCGAGGACGACGAGGCGGCCGAAATGGAGGGGCTCGAGACGCGGATTCTCGCCCGCCTCGGCATCGCCGATCCTTACGAGAATTTGGAGTAAGCCGCGCTTCCGGACGGAAAGGCGTGTTCGCCTTTCCCCGGGCGCTTCAGGAAGGATGAGGGCGTTTCGCCCTCAAAAGACATGACAGATACCGAACAGACCCGGGTTCCCCCCGAACCTTCATCTAGCCCCGCCCCCGGTCCCGGCCGGGGGCTCTGGCACAAGCTGCGCAGCTTCCTGCCGCTGCGCAGCACCTCGGCGCGCGACGAGCTCGAGGTGCTGCTCGACAAGGATCAGGACGGCGGCGACTCGGATTTCTCCGAGGCCGAGCGCAAGATTCTCCAGAACGTGCTGAAGCTCGACGACCTCCAGGTCGACGACGTCATGGTGCCGCGCGCCGACATCGTCGCCATTGAGATCAACGAGACGCTCGGCACACTGCTCGCCCGCTTCCTCGAGGCGGGCCATTCCCGCATTCCGGTTTTCGACGACGATCTCGACGACATCGCCGGCTTCATCCACGTCAAGGACGCGCTGCGCCG
>DASZUI010000019.1:0-2571 GCA_035547675.1 Devosia sp. | reverse complement strand
TTGACCAGCACGGCGATGTCGGCGTCCTTGCCCACTTCCAGCGCGCCCTTGGCATGGTCGAGCCGGAAATGCCGCGCCGGGTTCGCCGCCATCAGCCGCGCCGCCCAGCTCAGCGGCAGATGGCGCTCCACCAGGCCCTTGACGAAGAGCGGCACCATCGCCTCGAGCCCCGGCACGCCCGAGGCGTTCCTGAACATGTCGGGGTCGGTCTTGCGGTCCTCCGACCAGCTCACATGGTCGGTCGACACCAGCGTGACATGGCCCGCCCCGACCTGCTTCCAGAGCTTTTCCACCTCGGCGCGCGGCCGGATCGGCGGATTGATCTTGGCCTTGCCGCCGAGCCGCCGGACATCGTTTTCCTCGTCGAGCACGAGATAGTGGATGCAGCATTCGATCGAGGCGGCAAAACCCTGCGCGCGGTAGCTCGCGGCGATGTCGTAGCCCCGCGACAGCGAGCAATGCACCACATGCGCCGGGCAGCCGGTCTGCGCGCCGGTCTCGTAAATCTGCAACGTCGCCAGCAGCTCGGTCAGCGGCGGCCGGCTCATGCCATGCGCGCGCCAGTCGGTGATCCCCGCTTCCTTCACCTTGGCGATCGCCGCGCGGACGAATTCGTCATCCTCGTTGTGGACGCCCGCCGTGAGCCCCGTCGGCGCGATGGCGGCAAAGCACTCGGCCAGCAGCATGGGCGGGATGCGCGGAAACCGGATCGGATCGGTGCCGAAGGTCGAGAATTTGAAGGCCGCCACGCCCGCCTCGGCCATTTCGGCAATGCGGCTCATGCCCTCGGCGGGGTTGATCGTGCCGTAAAGCGCGAAATCGACTCGGGCCTGCGGCGAGGCGTGCGCCACCTTCCGCCGCACCGCTTCGGCCGAATTGACCACATTGCCCTCGTCATAGGGCATGTCGACAATGCTGGTGACACCGCCCGCCGCCGCGGACCGGGTGGACCAGATGAAATCCTCCTGGTCCTTCTGGCTCAGCGAATGCACCTGCGCGTCGATCGCGCCGGGCAGGATCAGGGCGTCGCCGAGATCATGGCGCTCCCGCGCCGAAGGGGCGGGGCCGTCGCCGATCAGCGCGATTTTCTCGCCGGCAATCGCGACATGGCCGCGTTCCACCACGCGGTCGGGCAGCACGAGCGTGCCGATGAGGACGGTATCGAAGTCGGTCATTTCAAATTTCGCTGGTTGAACCGCTACTATGGCATGCCTTCGGCGCGTTTCCAGCACCTCGAGGCGCGGCTTTTCTGCTGCGCAGGGTGCGCCAAGAAGTTATAGCTCTGCCATGTCCCAGCCCGTCTCGCGTCATCCCAACTTTCCCGTCCCCTACGGCACCCAGCTTCGCGCCAAGGGCTGGCGGCAGGAAGGCCTGCTGCGCCTGCTCGAAAACGTGCTGTCGGTCGGCGAGGACCCCGACAACCTCGTGATCTATGCCGCGCTTGGCAAGGCGGCCCGCAACTGGGCGAGCCACGACAAGATCGTCGAAACGCTCAAGACCATGGACGAGGACCAGACGCTCGTCATCCAGTCCGGCAAGCCCATCGGCCTGCTCAAGACCCATGAACGCGCCCCGCTCGTTATCATGGCCAATTGCAACATCGTCGGCCAATGGGCCAGGGCCGAAGTGTTCTACGATCTGCAGCAGAAGGGCCTGATCGTCTGGGGTGGGCTCACGGCGGGCGCCTGGCAATATATCGGCAGCCAGGGTGTCATCCAGGGCACCTACGAAATCTTCATGCGCATCGCCGAGCAGCGTTTCGGCGGCAGCCTCGCCGGGCGCTTCATCCTCACGGCCGGCCTCGGCGGCATGGGGGGCGCCCAGCCGCTCGCCGGCCGCATGGCGGGCGCGGCGATCCTGGTGGTCGACGTCGATCCCGAGCGCGCCCAAAAGCGCAAGGCCATCGGCTATCTCGACGAGATCGCCCCCGACCTCAACGCGGCGCTCGCCATGATCGAACAGGCCGTCGCCGAAAAGCGCGCGCTTTCCGTCGGCCTCGTCGGCAATGCCGCCGACATCTACCCCGAAATCTTCCGCCGCGGCATCATCCCGGATATCGTCACCGACCAGACCTCCGCGCACGACCTCGTCTATGGCTATGTGCCCAAGGGTTTTTCGCTCGCCGAGGTGCGCGAATTGCGCAGGACCGACCCCAACCGGCTGATGGCGGCCTCGACCGCCTCCATCGTCGATCACGTCCATGCCATGCTGGATTTCCAGGCAGCGGGCGCCGAGGTCTTCGACAACGGCAATCTCATCCGCACGCAGGCGAAGAATGGCGGCGTGCAGAACGCCTTCGACATCCGCATCTTCACCGAAGCCTATTTGCGCCCGCTCTTCGCCCGCGCCATCGGCCCCTTCCGCTGGATGGCGCTGTCGGGTGAAAGCGCGGACATCACCCGCATCGACGACCTCGTGCTGGAGATGTTTCCGCAGAACCGCATCGTTACCAATTGGATCGGCCTCGCCCGCAAATATGTGCCCTTCGAAGGCCTGCCGGCGCGCATCGCCTGGCTCGGCCATGGCGAGCGGACGGAGCTGGCCCTCGCCGTCAACGAACTGGTTCGGAAG
>DASZUI010000018.1:0-8843 GCA_035547675.1 Devosia sp. | reverse complement strand
ATGTCGCGCTCGTGCCAGAGCGCCACGTCCTCGAGCGCCGGCGTCACCATGCCGCGCACGATCCGGGCGAGGCCGGTGAGGTTTTCGGAGAGCACCGGGTTGCGCTTGTGCGGCATGGCCGAGGAGCCCTTCTGGCCGGGCGCGAAATACTCTTCCGCCTCCAGCACTTCGGTCCTTTGCAGGTGCCGGATTTCGGTCGCCAGCCGCTCGATCGAGGACGCCACGACCCCGAGCGTCGCGAAGAACATGGCGTGGCGGTCGCGCGGGATCACCTGCGTCGAAACCGGCTCGACCGAGAGCCCGAGCTTTTCCGCCACATGCGCTTCCACATGCGGATCGATATTGGCGAAAGTGCCGACCGCACCGGAAACAGCGGCAACGGAAATGCCCCTTTGTGCAAAAACGAGGCGCTCCCGGTTCCGCGCGAACTCGGCATAGGCTTCGGCGAGCTTGATGCCGAAGGTGGTGGGCTCGGCATGGATGCCGTGGCTGCGCCCGATGGTGATGGTGTATTTGTGCTCGCGCGCGCGGCGCTCCAGCGCCGCCAGCAGCCCGTCGACATCGGCGATGAGAATGTCCGCCGCCCGCTTGAGCTGCACCGACAGGCAGGTGTCGAGCACGTCGGACGAGGTCATGCCCTGATGCACGAAGCGCGCCTCGGGTCCCACGATCTCGGCCAGATGCGTCAGGAAGGCGATGACGTCGTGCTTGGTGGTGCGCTCGATCTCCTCGATGCGCGCCACGTCGAAGGTCGCGGCGCCACCCTTTTCCCAGATCACCCGCGCCGCTTCCTTGGGCACCACGCCGAGCTCGGCGAGTGCATCGGTCGCATGCGCCTCGATCTCGAACCAGATGCGGAAGCGCGTCTCGGGCGACCAGATGGCGACCATGTCGGGGCGGGAATAGCGGGGGATCATGCGGTGACGGTCCTCGCGGCGTTGCGGATGGCCGAGATGCGGCCGGCGTAGGTCTTGGGGTCGTTGCCGGCGAATACGGAGGTGCCGGCGACGAGGAGATTGGCCCCGGCGGCGGCGAGCGCGCGGGCATTGTCGGGCGTCACCCCGCCATCGACTTCGATATCGATGTCGCGCCCGCCCGCCAGCGCCCTGACCTCGGCGAGCTTTTCCAGCGATTCGGGGATGAATTGCTGGCCCCCGAAGCCGGGATTGACGCTCATCACCAAGACGAGGTCCACCATGCCGATGACATAGCGGATCGCCGAAACCGGCGTCGCCGGGTTGATCGCCACGCCCGCCCGCTTGCCGGCGGCGCGGATCGCCTGCAGCGAGCGATGGAGGTGCGGTCCCGCCTCGGCATGGACCGTGATGATGTCTGCGCCGGCCTCCGCGAAGGCGGCGATATAGGGGTCGGCGGGCGCGATCATCAGATGCACGTCCAGCACCTTGCGGGTGAGCGGCCGGATCGCCTTCACCACATGCGGGCCCATGGTGATATTGGGCACAAAGTGCCCGTCCATCACGTCGACATGGATGTAGTCGGCCCCGCCCGCGTCGATGGCACGGATCTCTTCGCCCAGTCGGGCGAAATCGGCCGAAAGGATCGAGGGAGCGATGCGGACGGGCAGGGGCATGGGGTGGCCTCCAGGCTACCGATTTCGCTTAACGCCTCCGATGCCTGGGGGCAAGGCGGTGGGGTGACAGGAAGGAAACTGGATTCCCGCCTTCGCGGGAATGACGAAGTGAGCGAGGCATGGCCTCGCCCCGACCCGGCGTCATTCCCGCGCAGGCGGGAATCCAGTTTGAATCGAAGCCGCGCGCGCTGCCCACTGCCATTCGAGCATAGCTCTCATGGCCTTCTCGCCTCAAATCGATCCACCGGATCGATTTGGCCTTCGGCACGGCTCGAAGCCTTCGAGGCTCCCTCCGGTCGCACCTCAGGATGAGGTTGAGTTTGCTTTCCACGACCTCATGGTGAGGTGCGAGGCGAAGCCGAGCCTCGAACCATGGGCCACGCGCACCCTACCTGCCCATACCGAAAGTCAGGTCTAGCCGAATGGCTGGGCCGAATGGCTGGCTGGCACACAGGGCCATGCCCCACTCACTTCGTCATTCCCGCGAAGGCGGGAATCCAGTTTGAATCGAAGCCGCGCGCGCTGCCCACGGATGAGGTTGAGTTTGCTTTCCACGACCTCATGATGAGGTGCGAGGCGAAGCCGAGCCTCGAACCATGGGCCGCGCGCGCCCTACCTGCCCACATCGAAGAATCCGCCATTCGGGCGTAGCCCTCATGGCCTTCTCGCCTAAAATCCCTCTACCGGAGGGATTTTGCCGCTGCGCGGCCGGTTCGAAGCCCAGCCGAATGGCTGGCGCCGGCGCGCGTGGGTACCCCTACCCGGCTGCCGCCACCCTCCCCGCAAGGGGGAGGGAGACGATGTGGCCCCCTACCTGCCCACCTCGAAAGTCAGGTCCAGCCGAATGGCTGGCACACAGGCCCGTGACTTGCGCACCTCGCTCAACGGTCTAAAAGGCGGTCGGGACTGGAGGTTTCATGTTTGGATTTTCCCTGCCGCTGGTGTTCGGCGCCGGCGTGCTCAGCTTTTTGAGCCCCTGCGTGCTGCCGCTGGTGCCGCCCTACCTCACCTATATGGGCGGCGCGAGCTTCGAGCAGCTGCGCTCCGACGACAAGGCGCTGCACGCCCGGATCGTGCTCACCTCGGTGTTCTTCATTCTCGGCTTTTCGGCGGTGTTCGTCACGCTCGGGGCGACGGCGACGGCCTTCGGCCAGCAGTTCCGGCAGGCGCTGCCCTATCTGACGCCGCTCGCCGGCATCCTGATCATCGTCATGGGCCTGCACTTTCTCGGACTGTTCCGTATCGCGCTGCTCGACCGGCAGGTGCGGCATAACGGGCCGAGCGTGGCGACCGGCCCTCTGGGCGGCCTGCTGCTGGGTCTTGCCTTCGCCATCGGCTGGACGCCCTGCATCGGGCCGATCCTCGCGGCCATTCTTTCGGTGGCGGCCAACCAGGATTCGGCGCTGCAGGGGGCGGTGCTGCTCGGCGTCTATTCGCTGGGGCTCGGCGTGCCGTTCCTCCTCGCCGGCATCGCGATCGGGCCGTTTCTGGGCTTCTTCGCAAAATTCCGGCGCAATCTCGGCACGGTGGAGAAGGTGGTGGGCGTGCTGCTGGTCATCACCGGGGCCATGTTCCTCACCGGCAATTTCACCCGCCTCAGCTACTGGTTCCTCGAAACCTTCCCGGTTCTCGGCCACCTCGGATAGGGCGCCCGCCGCATCTTTCCCGTCGGCGCCCTGACCGTTGCTTAACCCTCAGCGCAGGATTTGCTCCCCTGCGCGGGCCATTCGCTCCATTTTAGGCCAAACGCGCCCGCCCGAAGCAGAGCGGGCATTTGCCATTTGGGGGAATGGATGGTCGACATCAGCACCTTCGAGGCGCCCTCGGCGGCCGAGGCGAAGTCCGCCGCCCGCGCCGCGGCTCCTGCCGTCTCGGTCGCCGTCTCGCACGACATTGGCGAGGTCGAAGCGGCCTGGCGCGCGCTCGCTGCCGCCGGAATCGCCTCGCCCGGCCAGAGCTTCGATTTCATTCGCCTCTGGGTCTATTCGCTGGCCATTCCCGCCGACGAGCAGTTCTATGTGGTCGCCTCGCTCGATGGCCGGCCCGCGGCGCTGCTGCCGCTGCACAGGAAGCGCCGGGGCCCGGTGCGGCTCTATTCCTGGTTCCCGGGCAGCCATGTCGGCGCCGGCGCGCCGCTGGTCGATGCGGCGCGGCTCGCCGCCCTGTTGCCGGAAGCGCGCGCAGCCTTCTGGCGGACGGTACTGCAATCGCTGGGCGGCGCCGATCTCGCCTTTCTGCAGAATATTCCGGCGCTGCCGGAACAGCCGGCCGATCTCTTCGGCGGGCTCGGCCGCGCCCTGCCGGCCGAAACGCTCTACCGCGCGCATTTTGCGAGCTGGCAGGACGCCGACACCACGCAGCGCTCGAAATCGCGCCGCAAGCACGACCGCCAGCACACCGATAAGCTCAATGCACTCGGCGAGGTGAGCTTCGAGACGATCGCCGGCGACCATCCCGATGCGCCGGCGGTGCTAGACGAAATGTTCCGCCAGCGCGCCCGGCGCTTCGAGGCGATGGGAGTCGCCAATCCGTTTGCGCCAGCCGACATCGCGCGCTTCTACCGCGCCACCATCGATCCCTCGACGGGCGTCAGGGTGCAGCTCAACGTGCTGAAGGTGGACGGCGCAATCGTCGCCGTCCGGTACAACATCGTCGAGGGCGACCGGCTCTTCTGCCTCATCTCCTCGATGAGCGACGATGAACGCCTGCAGGCCGGCTCGCCCGGCAAGCAATGCCTGCTGCGCGTCATGCAGACGGTGTTCGACGAAGGCTTTGCCGTTTTCGACATGGGCGCCGGTTTCACCGACGAGAAGCGTCACTGGTGCAACGAGCAGATCCCGCTCGCCAATCATTATGCCGCCCTGTCGCCGCTCGGCAGCACCGCCATCGCACTCATGCTCGCCTGGCAGGCCACCCGCACGCGCATCAAGTCCGACCCGCGCCTGCACAGGCTGGTCAAGACGGTGCGGAGCCGGCTGGGGCGGAAGGCGAGCCAGCAGGCCGCGGCGGCGGAAGCCGACTAGGCCGTGCGCGCGGCCCATCCTTCGACAAGCTCAGGATGAGGTCGGGTTTGTCTCAGGATGAGGTCGGGTTTGTTGGACGGCCCCACCCACCGCCTCTCCAATTCGCTGAGCCCATCCGAGTCCGCCCACCTCATCCAATCCCCGACCTCATCCTGAGCTTGTCGAAGGATGGGCCACGCGCCCCCTACCTGCCCACATCGAAAATCCGGTCCAGCCGAATGGCTGGCTGGCCGGCTAGATCAGGCGCAGGCCGCGCATGGAGGCGTGGCCGGATTTGCCGATGATGATGTGGTCGTGGATGGTGATGCCGAGCGGCTTGGCGGCCTCGATGATCGCCTTGGTCATCTGCACGTCGGCGGAGGAGGGCGCGGGATCGCCCGACGGGTGGTTGTGCACCAGGATGATGGCCGTCGCGGCCAATTCCAGCGAGCGCTTCACCACTTCGCGCGGATAGACGGGGGTGTGGTCGACGGTGCCGGTCTGCTGCACCTCGTCGGCGATCAGCCGGTTCTTCTTGTCGAGAAAGAGGATGCGGAACTGCTCGATGCTCTCGAAGGCCATTTGCACGCGGCAGTAGTCGATGAGCTGGCTCCATGAGCCGAGGATCGGCTTTTCCGCCGGCATCTGGTCATGCGCGTAGCGCTGCGCGGCGCCCTGGAAGACCTTGAGATGGGTGGCGGTGATCTCGCCCAGCCCCTTGAACTGCCGGAGCTGGTCGAAGGGCGCGGCGAGCACCCCCGAAAAGCTGCCGAAGCGCGCCAGCAGCTCCTTGGCGAGCGTCTTGGTATCCTTCTGCGGGATGACGACGTGGAGCACGATTTCGAGCAGCTCCGCATCGGTGAAGCCCTCGGCGCCCTGGCGCTGATAGCGTTCGCGCAGCCGGCCGCGATGGCCGAGATAATGCGGCGGCGCCGGCGCTTCCGACAGGCCTTTGGGAACGTCCTCGCTCATCTCCCCTGCCGGGCGGCGAGGGGGTTGAACGTGCCGTTGCGGGAGAGGGTGAAGACCTCGTGGCCCGTCTCGGTAATGCCGATCGAGTGCTCGCACTGGGCCGAAAGCGTGCGGTCGCGCGTCACCGCGGTCCAGCCGTCGGAGAGGATTTTGACATGCGGCCGGCCGAGATTGATCATCGGCTCGATGGTGAAGATCATGCCCGGCTTGAGCTCGATCCCCGTGCCCGGCACGCCGAAATGCATGATGTTCGGCTCGTCATGGAAGAGCTGGCCGATGCCATGACCGACGAAGTCGCGCACGACGCTGGTGCGCTGGCCCTCCGCCACCCGCTGGATCGCCGCCCCGATGTCGCCCGTGGTGTTGCCCGGCTTCGCCTGGGCAAGGCCGGCTTCGAAGGCCTCGTAAGTCACCTCGATCAGCCGCTCCGCCTTGCGGGAAATCTCGCCCACCGGATACATCCGGCTGGTGTCGCCATACCAGCCGTCGACGATATAGGTGACGTCGACATTGACGATGTCGCCCTCGCGCATCGGCCGGTCGTCCGGGATGCCGTGGCAGACGACATGGTTGAGCGAGGTGCAGACCGAGTGCCTGTAGCCCTTGTAGAAGAGGTCGGCGGGCAGCGCGTCGTTGTCGCGCCCGAATTCATAAACCAGCCGGTCGATCTCGAGCGTCGTGACGCCGGGCTTCACCACGTCGACCAGCAGGTCCAGCACCTCGGCGGCCAGCTTGCCCGCCTTGCGCATCCCCTCGAACCCCGCCTCGCCATGCAGCGGAATGACGCCCGAGGTGCGGCGCGACTTGGTTTCGGCATCGACATAGGTGATCATCGGCGGGGCTCCGGGCGGCGGCATGGATTAGGTCCACAGATAGTATTGCGGCCAGGGTTTGGAAAGAGCCGCTGCCGCCGCACCTGGCTGCATTGGAGCGCGTCATGGATTCCGGCCTTCGCCGGAATGACATGGTGGAATTGGATACGGCCTCGCCCATCCCCGGCGTCATTCCGGCGAAGGCCGGAATCCCTAGCGCGCGCTGTCGACTGGACTTTGGGCGCGCGTTGCCATGGTTCGAGGCTCGGCTCTGCCTCGCACCTCACCATGAGGTTTGGTGCTAGTTCTTCGACTGGAGTCTCATACCCACAACCTCATCCTGAGGTGCGACCGCAGGGAGCCTCGAAGGATGGACAGCGCGCGCGCGCCACGTCCCCGCCGCGAAACTCCGGTCCAGCCGAATGGCTGGTGGTTGACGTTTCACGGCCGCTGGCGCATTCCTGCTGCCCTCACTTTCCCCGGCCGAGCATGACCACCTCTCCCGCCTCCGATTCCGTAACCGCCGCGCTGCTGGTCATCGGCGACGAAATCCTCTCGGGCCGTACCAAGGACGTTAATATCGGCACGACCGCCGATTTCTGCACCGATCTGGGCATTGACCTGCGCGAGGTGCGGGTCGTGCCCGATGTCGAGGAGGAGATCGTCGCGGCGGTGAACGCCCTTCGTGTCCGCTATACCTACGTCTTCACCACGGGCGGCATCGGGCCGACCCATGACGACATCACCGCCGACGCCATCGCCAAGGCCTTCGGCGTCGCCCTGCCGATCAATCCCGAGGCCCGCGCCATGCTCGAGGCGCGCTGGCGCGAGACGGGCACCGAGGTCAACGAGGCGCGGCTCAGGATGGCCCGCATCCCCGAGGGGGCGAGCCTCATCGTCAATTCGGTGAGCGCCGCGCCGGGGTTCAGGATCGGCAATGTGCATGTGATGGCCGGCGTGCCGATCATCATGAAGGCCATGCTGGAGGCGATCCTCCCCACGCTCAGGACCGGCCGCAAGGTTCTGAGCCGCACGGTGCCGGCGCAGGTGGGGGAGGGGATCATCGCCGCTCCGCTCGCCGCCCTGCAGCAGGAATACCCCGACGTGAAGATGGGCAGCTATCCCCGCATGGGCGACGGCGCGGTGCGCACCGAACTGGTGCTGCGCTCGCCCGACGAACCCCGGCTCGAGGAAGCCGCCGAAAGGCTCCGCCGCATCGTTGCCGACGCGCACCGCGCCGCCGGCATCGCCGATCCCTATTGAAGAGAGCGTCAGATGACTACTGCGACCGCACAGCAGCGAAAGTCCTTTCCCGTCACCTGGGACCAGTTCCATCGCGACAGCCGGGCGCTCGCCTGGCGGCTGACCGGCATCGGCCCGTTCGACGCGGTCGTCGCCATCGCGCGCGGCGGCCTCGTGCCGGCGGCGATCGTGGCCCGCGAACTCAATATCCGCACCGTCGAGACCGTGGCGGTCAAATCCTACGACCACCAGGCGCAGGGTGACATCCGGCTGCTGAAGCCGATCAGCGAGGAAATCCGCGGCATGCACGTCGCCGGCAGGAAGGTGCTGATTGTCGACGACCTCGTCGATACCGGCGCGACCGCCCGCGCCGTCCGCGACATGCTGCCCGGCGCCCATTTCGCCACCGTCTATGCCAAGCCCAAGGGCCGCGAGATGGTCGATACCTTCATCACCGAGGTCAGCCAGGACACCTGGATCTATTTCCCCTGGGATATGGACGTCGCCTACGCCGCCCCGATCTCGGGTGGGACGGACTAGCCAGCCGCCCTCATACGCAACCTCGTCCTGAGCCTGTCGAAGGACGGCAGCGCGCGTTATGGATTCCGGCCTTCGCCGGAATGACGGCTGGGTTGGGGCGAGGCCGTACCAAATTCCACCACGTCATTCCGGCGAAGGCCGGAATCCAGTCGCGCCACAGACGTTGCCGATTACGCCGCCGCCTTCTCCTGCAGCAGCGGCGCGATTTCCTTGTCGATCTGCTCCGGGGTCTTTTCCGGGCCGAAGCGCTCGATCACCTTGCCGTCGCGGCCGACGAGGAATTTGGTGAAGTTCCACTTCACCATCTCGGTGCCGAAGACGCCCGGCGCGCTCGACTTGAGGAATTTGTAGAGCGGATCGGCATTGGTGCCGTTCACCTCGATCTTGGCGAAGATCGGGAAGCTCACCTGGTAGGTGGTGCTGCAGAATTCGGCGATTTCCTCCGCCGTATCCGGCTCCTGCCCGCCGAACTGGTTGCAGGGAAAGCCGAGGATCACCAGCCCCTCGTCCCTGTGGTCCCGCCAGAGCTTCTCCAGCCCTTCATACTGGGGCGTGAAGCCGCATTTGCTCGCCACGTTCACCACCAGCACCAGCTTGCCGGCATAGGCGGAAAGCGGCTGCGGCGTACCGTCGAGCAGCGGCATGGTGAAATCGTAAAGCGTGGTCACTTGGACACTCCGGTGA
>DASZUI010000017.1:0-9285 GCA_035547675.1 Devosia sp. | reverse complement strand
CTTGCCCCGCGTCCCTCTATCCGCTAGGAACGCCCGCGTATTTCCGGAAAGCATGATGGCCAAATCCAAGCTCATCGAGGCGCGGCTGCCGCGCGGCTTCGTCGATCGGGAGCCGGACGACATCGCCGCCATGGACGCCATGATCCAAAAGATCAGGGGCGTCTATGAGCGCTATGGCTTCGATCCCGTCGAAACCCCGCTCTTCGAATATACCGAGGCGCTGGGCAAATTCCTGCCCGATACCGACCGGCCGAACGCCGGCGTCTTCTCGCTGCAGGACGATGACGAGCAGTGGCTGAGCCTGCGCTATGACTTGACCGCGCCGCTCGCCCGCCATTTCGCCGAGAATTTCGAGCGCCTGCCAAAGCCCTACCGCTCCTATCGCGTGGGCTATGTGTTCCGCAACGAGAAGCCCGGCCCCGGCCGCTTCCGCCAGTTCATGCAGTTCGACGCCGATACCGTCGGCGCGCCCGGCCCCGAGGCCGACGCCGAAATGTGCATGATGATGGCCGACACCATGGACGCGCTGGGCTTGGCGGGGAAGTATCGGGTACGCTTCAGCAGTCGCAAGCTCCTGGACGGGATGCTGCAAGGGCTTCAGATCGTAGAAGAAGGTCAGCGGCTTGTAGTCCTTAGGGCCATGGACAAATTCGATAAGTTCGGCCTTGACGGCGTTTTCCAATTGCTGACGACCGGGCGCAAGGATGAGAGCGGCGATTTCACCGAGGGCGCCGGCCTAAGCCGCGAAAATGCCGATGCGGTGTGCGATGTATTGGAAAGCGGCAGCGACTGGGTGGCGGCAAGTGAGATCGATGCTCGGCTCAGCCAGCGCATTATTGATAATCCTACTGCCGACGCTGGCATCAGGGAGTTGATAGCGATCGAAGAAGCTGCGGAGGCCGCCGGCTACGATCGCGATCGGCTGCGTTTCGACCCCTCCGTCGTCCGCGGCCTCGAATACTACACCGGCCCGGTCTTCGAGATCGAACTGACCTTCCCCGTCACCAATGAGAAGGGCGAGCGCGTCGTCTTCGGTTCGGTCGGCGGCGGCGGGCGCTATGACGGGCTGGTCTCCCGCTTCCGCAGCGAGCCCGTGCCGGCGACCGGCTTTTCGATCGGCGTGTCGCGCCTTGCGACGGCGCTGCGGCTGACTGGCAATCTCGCCAGCGCGCCGCCCATGGGGCCGGTCGTCGTGCTGGTGATGGATCGCGACCAGACGGCGCGCTACCAGGAAATGGTGTCGCGCCTGCGCCATGCCGGCATCAGGGCGGAGATGTTCCTCGGCGCCACCAAGAATTTCGGCAAGCAGCTCGCTTATGCCGACAAGCGCAATTCGCCCGCCGTGGTCATCGAAGGCAGCGACGAGCGCGCCCGCGGCGTCGTGCAGATCAAGGACCTCGCGGTCGGCAAGGCGGCGGCGGCCGAAATCACCGACAATGCCGAATGGAAGGCCGAGCGCCCCGGCCAGTTCGAATGCGCCAATGCCGACCTCGTGGCCAAGGTGTCCGAACTTCCGGCGGTCCGGGCCTGGCTGGATCGCAACGGCAAGTGACCACCGCTTACGAGCGCAATCTCGCCCTGACCCGGCTCGTCGAGGCGGAGGGGATCGCGCGCGTCGACCCGCCCATGCTGCTCGAAGCCAACCCCTATTTCGAGCTCGCCGGCGAGGATTTCGGCCGTTCCCTCATGCTGTCGCTCGGCAATGACGGCGCCGAATATTGCCTCAGGCCGGAATTCACCATCCCCATCGTCGCCCAATATGTGAAGCAGGGCCTTTCCGGCGCGCCGGCCGCCTATAGCTATATGGGCCCGGTGTTCCGCCAAAACGGCACGGGCCCCACCGAATATGTGCAGGCGGGTGTCGAACTCCTCGGCCAGACCGATCCGGAACACGCGCTCGACGAGGTGCTGACCTTCGCCCGCCGCGCGCTCGCCGTCTATGGCGTCACCGCGCCCGCCATCCGGCTCGGCGGCGTGGCGCTGTTCGAGGCGATCCTCGGGAGCGCCGACATGCCCGAGGCGTGGCGGCCGCGCCTGCGCCATCGTTTCGGCCATCCCGACGCCATGGCGCGCCTGCTCGACCGGCTGGCGGCGGCCGAGGCGGCGCCGGCGGAAATCTCCATCGAGCCCTCCGGGCAGGCGGCGCTGGTCGATTACGTCACCGAGCAGATGCTGGCCGCCGGCTTCAATCCCGAGCTGGGCCGGCGCCCGGAGGAAGTCGCCGCCCGCTACAGCGAAAAGCTGGCCCTCGCCGCCGCCCATGTGCCGCCCGGCACCGTCGACCTGCTGCGACTTTATCTCTCGGTCGATGCGCCGGCTGGGGCGGCCTTCGCCGAAATCGAGGCGCTGGGCACGCATTACGGCTTCGATCTCGCCGCGCCGCTGGCGACGCTGCGGCGCCACGCGACGACGCTTGCCGCGCTCGCGCCCGAGGCCGAAATCCGCTTCGATGCCAGCTTCTCGCCGCGGCTCGATTATTACACCGGCATCGTCTTCGAGATGCTGTCGGGGCAGGGGACCGTGCTCGCCTCGGGCGGCCAATATGATCGCCTGCTGCAGCGGCTCGGCGCCTCGGTCCCCGTCCCCGCCGCCGGTTGCGCCGTCTGGGTCAGCCGGCTGGAACAGGAGTTCGGCCGATGACGCATCTGACGCTCGGCATTCCCTCCAAGGGCCGGCTCGAGGAGGAGACGCGCGCCGCCTTCGCCCAGGCCGGGCTCGTCATCGAGCGCAATGGCGGCGCACGCTCCTATTTCGGCACCGCCCCGGCGCTGCCCGACCTCATCGTGCGCTTCATGCCGGCGGGCGAGATCGCCCGCGAGCTGATCCGCGGCACGCTCGAGCTCGGCGTCACCGGCACCGATCTCATCGAGGAATCGGGCGACGAAACCGGCGCCCAGGCCGCCCCGCTCCGCGCGCTGGGCTTCGGCCGGGCCGATCTCGTCGTGGCCGTGCCGGCCCCCTGGATCGACGTCACCCGCATGACCGACCTCGCCGACGTCGCCGCGGATTTCCGCACCCGGCACCATCGCTGGCTCCGCGTCGCCACCAAATATCTCAACCTCACGCGCCGCTTCTTCAGCCGCCACGGCATGGTCGAATACCGGCTGGTGGAGAGCACCGGCGCCACCGAAGCCGCCCCCGCCTCGGGCGCCGCCGACCTCATCGTCGACATCACCTCTTCGGGCTCGACGCTGACCGCCAATGCCCTGCGCGTGCTCGAGGACGGGCTGATTTTGCGGAGCGAAGCGCAGCTCTTCCTCTCCCGTCGGGCCGACTGGAATCCCGAACGCCAGACCCAGCTCAAGCTGCTGCTGGAGACGGTGGGCTGGATTCCGCCGGGCTCGGCTGAGGTTTGAGCGGCACGTCGCCGGCCCCCACCCGGCGCTTCGCGCCACCCTCTCCCGCAAGCGGGCGAGGGTGCCGGCAGGCGGGTGAGGGCCTGATGCTCCCCGCGGCCGTTTCTCGCTTCCACACGGACGGCAAACTGTATTAGAGCGTTTTCAGGAAAAGTGGTTCCACTTTTCCGGCGTCATGGTGAGCCTGCCGAACCACGAAAACGCGACAACTCAAGAACTTAGAGCTCACGTTCTAATTCAATCAGAACGTGAAATGCTCTAGGCAACTCCGTCCTATCTGCCCGCCCGCCCGAAAGCCCTTCATGCTCCCACCCCTGATCCTGCTCGCGCTCGCCGGCTTCGGCCTGCTTGCCGGCTTCGTCGATGCGATCGCCGGGGGCGGGGGGCTGATTTCGCTGCCGGCGCTGCTCTCTTTCGGCCTGCCGCCGGTGGGCGCGCTCGCCGCCAACAAGGCGCAGAGCGCCATCGGCACGGCCATGGCCGCGACCACCTATTGGCGCAAGGGCCTGGTGGAACTTCGCCCGCTCGGGCCGGCCATCGTGACGACCTATGCCGGCAGCCTCGCCGGTGCGTTCACCGTGGAGCATGTGGATACGAGCCGCCTCGCCATGGCTGTGCCCGTCGCCCTCGTCGCCATCGCCGCTTATTTCCTGTTCGCGCCGAAGCTGACCGATGCCGACCGCCACGCCCGGCTGAACTACGCGGTCTATGTGCCCGTGATGGGCGTCATCGTCGGGTTCTATGACGGGGTGTTCGGGCCGGGCACCGGCTCCTTCCTCACCATGGGTTTCGTCATGCTGTTCGGGCTCGGCGTCACCCGGGCGGCGGCGCACACCAAGATCCTGAATCTCGTCTCGAACCTCGCGGCGCTGACCCTGTTCATCCCCTCGGGCAAGGTGATCTGGCCGGCCGCCATCGCCATGATGATAGGGCAGGTGGCCGGCGGCTATCTCGGCGCGCTCACCGGCATCAGGCTCGGCGCCAGGGTGATCCGCCCGCTGGTCGTCATCGTATCGATGATCCTCGCCGCCCGCGTCGTCATGACCGGCCATTCATAAGCGAAGGAACGGCGGAAAGGCGAAAGGGCGGCCGAGGCCGCCCGATCGGTGTTCGCTGTGGGGGTCAGGCCGCGCCGTCGAAGAGCGAGGGCGGCGACCAGGAATTGCCGCTGCTTCCAGTCGCGGAATAGGCGCTGTTGGCTGCGCTCAGCAGGTCGAGCGGCGCCTGCGTGCTGCCTGTCGACCCGCTGGTACTGTCATTGAGGATGCCTTCGAGGATCGACAGCGGATCATTGCTGTCCGTCGAATCGGTGGCATCGGTGGAATCCGTCCCGTCGGTCGAATCCGAGCTGTCGCTGCCGAGCGCGGCGAGCCCGCCGCCATGATGGTGGTGTCCACCGCCATGATGCACGCCGCCGCTGCCGCCGGTGCCCGACTGGGCGCTGGCGAGCAATTGCGTCAGGAACTGCTCGGCCGATTGCTGGTCGGACGGCGCCTGCGCCGTGCCGGCCGCCGCGGCCGTTGAACTGGTGCCGTCGGTGTCGCTCGCCGCCGCCAGCAGGTCGATATCGCTGCCGGCGTCCGTCGAACCCGCCGAACTGGTGGAAGTAACATAGGGAGGATAGGGCGATTGCCCGATCCCGCCAATCATGGACATGGAGATGCTCCGTTGCGCCGCGAGCGATTCCACTCGCCCGGCGATCAGAGGCCGCGCGGCTTAACGCGCTGTTAACGGTAATGGCGGCGAGGGCCGGCGATTGTTTCCCCGCATGTCCATCGCGGTCGCGGAAACAGTAAGATTCAATTAAATCTTCGTAAGCCTCACTCGGCCGCCCGGCTCGGCCTGTCCTCGTCACTGGCGGGCAGCACCAGCCGCGCCAGCAGCCCGCCCATCCTGCCGCTGGTCAGCACCAGCTTGCCGCCATGCAGCTTGGCGATGGAATCGGTGATGGACAGGCCCAGCCCGAATCCGCCCGCCGCGCTCGATCGCGCCGCATCGCCGCGCACGAACGGCTCCAGCACCGCCTTGCGCTGGTCTTCGGCGATGCCGGTGCCGTTGTCCTCGACTTCGATGAATACAGTGTCGCCCTCGCGGCCGCTGCGCAGCACCGCCTCCGAGCCATATTTCAACGCATTCTCGACCAGGTTTTCCACGGCGCGCAGCAGGGCGTCGGGCCGGGCCGTAATGCTCAGCCGGTCGCTGCCTTCATAGGTCACCGACTCGCCGACCTCGGTGAAATTGTCGCCCACAGTCTTGAGCAGGGCCGGCAGGTCGATGGTTTCCGGCTGCTCGGTGACCGAGCCCGACCGGATATAGGTCAGCGCCGTTTCCACCATGCGGTTCATGCGGTCGAGGTCGCGCAAAATGCCGATCCGCGTGTGCTCGTCCTCGATGAACTCGGCCCTGAGGCGCAGCCGCGTGATCGGCGTCCTGAGATCGTGCCCGATCGCCGACAGCATGCGCGTCCGGTCGCGCAGCAGGTTCATGATCCGGTCCCGCATCCGGTTGAGCGCCCGTGCCAGGCGCTGGATTTCCTCCGGCCCGGTTTCCGGCAGCGGCGACTGCGTCCCCTCGAGCGAAAAATCCTCGGCGGCGCGCGCGAAGGTGTTGAGCCGGCGCGACAAGGTCCAGGCCGCCCAGAAGAACACCAGCGGCAGGAACACCAGTGCGAAGGTGAACAGGCTCCAGGCCGAGACCGGCGGCCGCATCTGGGACGAAGGCAGGGACAGCCGCGCCGTCACCACCACGTCGTTGGGCAGCTTGACCGAAACCTGGTGCGGTCCTTCCTCGCCGGGGTCGGGCGAGGGCAGCTGCCTCTCCTGCACCTGGAATCCCGGACCGAGGTCGCGCGCGATGAAGGAGAACGGGTTCGAATCGTCGGTTTCGTCGGCGTTCCAGCGGCCGTCCGTCTGGTACTGGAAATCGATCTCCGGCTGCGTCGTCCGCACGATTTGCGCAATCACCGGCCAGTCGTCGGACTTGGACGCGGCGATCATGTGCGCACCGGAAACGAAGGTGCCTACCGCGGTGCGCAACTGCGATTCCTCGCGCCGTCCCTGGTCGCTGATCACCAGCACGCCGAAATTGACCGCCTGCGTCACGACGAGCGAAAACAGGATCAGCAGCAGCATCTGGCCGCCGATCCGGTTCGGCAGGATCGGCGTGAACCAGCGCATCTTCATTCGCTGCTGACCTCCGGGGAAAACAGGTAGCCGCTCGAGCGGATCGTCTGCAGCAGCTCGGGGTCGCGCGGGTCGCGCTCGAGCTTGCGCCTGAGCCGGCTGACGAGGATGTCGACGCTGCGCTCCGAGGGCGCCGCCTCGCGGCCCTGCGTCAGCTCGATGATCTGGTCGCGCGACAGCGTGCGCCCCGGCCGCTCGCAGAACACCAGCAGCAGGTCGAACTCGGCCCCGGTCAGCTCCACCCGGGCCCCGCCGGGGTCGTAGAGCCGGCGCATCGGCCCGTCCAGCATCCAGCCGGCGAAGCGGTAGCTGCGCTTCGGCCCGGCCACGGCGGCCACCGCATCGTCGCGCCGGCGCAATACGGCGCGGATGCGCGCCAGCAGCTCGCGCGGATTGAAGGGCTTGCCGATGTAGTCGTCGGCGCCCATTTCGAGCCCGACGATGCGCTCGATCTCGTCGCCCTGCGCGGTGAGGATGATGATGGGAATGTCGGAGCTGGCGCGCAGCCGGCGGCAGATGGAAAGCCCGTCCTCGCCGGGGAGCATGCGGTCGAGCACGATCAGGCTGATGCGGGTATCGGCCAGCACCCGGTCCATGGCCCGCCCGTTCTCGGCGATGGTCACGCGCATCTCGTTCGCCTTGAGATATTTGGCGACCAGAAGGCCGATGTCTTTGTCGTCCTCGACGATAAGGATGTGCGGTGTATTCATGGGGGCATCCTATCGCATGCGCTTGCCGCGACGGAAATCAGAAGAATCGTTTCGGATTGTGGCCGTGGGCCTAATCGGCCGCGCAATCGCCGAGGAGCGAGGCGAGGCTGCCGAACGCGGCATGCAATTGTGCACGGAAGATCACCATCGGGACGACGGGCGGCTCCTGGATCGCGGGATCGGCGAGCCGCGTGGTGTAGCAGCCGGCATACTGGCGATGCCTCCCCGATTTGGAGAGGGCGTCGATGGCCACCGTGACCGTCGTATAGGTGCTGCCCGCCGCCCCCTCGCTCGTCGCCCGGCCGGTCAGGACTCGCACCGAGGCCGTATCCGCGTACCCCGCCGCGAACTGCGCATAACGTTTCGGCGCCGCGCCCTCGGCGAAATAGCTGTAGGCCCGCGCATATTCGTGCCGGTCGATGGCGTTGTAAAACGAACGAACCAGCGAGGAGGCCGTCGAGCGGTCGTCGAGATAGGCGGGCGGCGCGGCGATGGCGGGGAGCGGTAGAACGGTCAGTAGCCCAACTGCCAGCAATCCACGCATCGCCGCCTCCTAGTTGGTCAGTTCCTTGCGGACAGCCGACGCAATGAACGCCGAGCGGGTCTGCTTGCGCTGCCGCGCCTCGTCATCGATCGCCTGCAATAGCCCGAGATCGAGCGAGACATTGATCCGCGTGGTTGAACCGAGATCACGAACGAGCGGAACGAGCGTGACGATAGCCCCTTCGCGCCAGTCGGCCAAATCGGGGTCCGCCATGACATCTTCGATGGGGCGGGGCGCCGGGATGGGCTCATGGTCCGCTTCCATCGAAGCGACATGGAGCGATAGGGCATCGGCGGCGCTAATCATCGCCCGCTCAATCGTCGCTTCTGCCGCGATACACCCCGGAAAGTCAGGAAAGCTGACTCCGTAGATCGAATCGGGATCCTTGTGAATGAATGCTGCGTAGCGCAATCTTGTCCTACCTTCGCCAGCCGGCTTGGCGATAGATAGACATCACCGTTCCAATCGGTATGTCTTTTCTCGGATGCGTGACGGTTACCGTTCCAGGGCGAGAGGGATGCCGGAAATTGTGGTGATCCCCTCGCACCGTCAGCAAAACCCATCCATCCGCTTCCAGCATCTGGATCAGCTTGCGGCTGTTGCGTTCGATGCGCATGGCTATCTCTCCACTCTTGGATTGGTAGCACCTCATGCGCTTCGGTATGTAATATAATACACACGGTACAGTATCGCAAGTCCAAAAAAAGGCGCAGGTGTTTCCACCCGCGCCTTCCGTAGCCAACAAGCGATTGGACTTCTTAGAAGTCCATGCCGCCCATGCCGCCCATGCCGCCGCCACCCGGCATCGGGGGAGCCGCTTCCTTGGGCAGCTCGGCGATCATCGCCTCGGTGGTGATGAGCAGGCCGGCGACCGAGGAAGCGTCCTGCAGGGCCGAGCGCACCACCTTCACGGGGTCGATGATGCCCATCTTGATCAGGTCGCCATAGGTGTCGTTCTGCGCGTCGTAGCCGTAATTGTCGGAGGAATTCTCCAGCACCTTGCCGACGATCACCGAGCCCTCGGCGCCCGAGTTCTGCGCGATCTGGCGGATCGGCTCCTGCAGCGCCCGGCGGACGATGTTGATGCCGGCCTGCTGGTCGGCGTTCTCGCCCTTCACCGTCAGGTTGGACGAAGCGCGCAGCAGCGCCACGCCGCCACCCGGGACAATGCCTTCCTCGACCGCGGCGCGGGTCGCATTGAGCGCGTCGTCGACGCGGTCCTTGCGCTCCTTCACCTCGACTTCGGTGGCGCCGCCGACCTTGATCACCGCAACGCCGCCGGCGAGCTTGGCCAGCCGCTCCTGCAGCTTCTCGCGGTCATAGTCGGAGGTGGTCTCCTCGATCTGCGCCTTGATCTGGGCGACGCGCGCCTCGATGTCGGCCTTGGAGCCGGCGCCGTCGACGATCGTGGTGTTCTCCTTGGAGATTTCCACGCGCTTGGCGGTGCCGAGCATGTCGAGGGTGACGTTCTCGAGCTTGATGCCGAGCTCTTC
>DASZUI010000016.1:0-10024 GCA_035547675.1 Devosia sp. | reverse complement strand
GCCGGCCGGGCCCGCGCCAAGAAGCTCAAGCCCGAGGAATATCAGGGCGGCACGACCTCGGTTTCCAATCTCGGCATGTTCGGCATCCGCGAATTCGCCGCGGTGATCAATCCGCCGCATGGCACGATCCTGGCGGTCGGGGCGGGCGAGGAGCGGGTCTATGTCGAGAAGGGCCAGATCAAGACCGGCAATTTCATGACGGTGACGCTCTCCTGCGACCACCGCGCGGTCGATGGCGCGCTCGGCGCGGAACTGCTCGCCGCCTTCCGCGGCCTCGTCGAAAATCCGATCATGATGCTGGCCTGACGATGCCGCAGAAAGTCATCCTCGCTTTCGGCGACAGCCTCACCTATGGCGCGAACCCCCGGACGGGCGGGCCGCGGCATGATTATGAGGATCGCTGGCCGACCGTGCTGGAGCAGGGGCTCGACGGCGCCGCGCGGGTGATCGCCGAGGGGCTGGGCGGGCGCACGACGGTCCATGACGACCATTTCTCGCCCGCCGACCGCAATGGCGCGCGGGTGCTGCCGACGCTGCTCGCCTCGCATGGGCCGCTCGATCTGGTCATCCTCATGCTCGGCACCAATGATCTCAAGCCGTTCCACGGGCGTACGGCGTTCGAGGCCTCAAAGGGCGTGGGGCGGCTGGTCGAGATCGTGCGCGGCCATGCCGGCGCGAAGGGCGAACCGATCCCGGAAATCATCATCGTCTCGCCGCCGCATCTGGGCGACACCGACCATCCCGAGATGATGGTGCATTTCGGCCAGGACGCCGCCATCGCCGAGTCCAGGAGCTTTGCGCACTGGTATCGGCGCCGCGCCGACGAATATGGCACCGCCTTCTTCGATGCCGCGACCGTGGCCAAGCCGTCGCCGCTCGACGGCGTCCATCTCGATGCCGCCAATACGCGAGCGATCGGGGCGGGGCTGGTGCCGGTCGTCAAAGAGGTGCTGGGGCTGTGAGCGAGGCCATCGCCATCCGCCCGGCGCGCAAGGCGGATGCGAGCGACATCGCGCTCTTGATCAACATCGCAGCGCATGGCGGGCCGGCGGATGGCTGGGCGCGCAGCCAGGATGCGGCGGGGACGTATAGCCCCATCGAAATCGGACGGCTGCAACTGCTCCGCGAGGACGGTGCGTTCAGCTGGCGCAACGCCTTCATGGCCGAAATCGACGGCGAGGTGGCCGGCATGCTGCTCGGCTATCGCGAGCCCGACGCGGCGGAGCCGATCCCGCCGCGGACTCCGGACTATTTCCGGCCGCTCTACGAGCTCGAGGCTGAGGCGGCCGGCAAGTGGTTCATTTCCATGCTCGGCGTCTATGTGCCCTGGCGCGACAAGGGCGTGGGCTCGAAGCTGCTGGATGTGGCGGAGGCCAAGGCGCGTGAAACGGCGGCGTCGGGCGTCGCGCTGATCAGCGAAGACGTCAATGAGGGCGCGCGCCGGCTCTATGAGCGCCGTGGCTTCGTCGTGACGGCGAAACGGCCGATGGTGCCGTTTCCGAGCGGCGGCCCCAAGGGGCGGGACTGGCTCCTGATGGCGCGGGAATCCTGATGGTGAAGGAGTAAATCTTGGCCGACACTTACGATCTCATCGTCATCGGCGCGGGGCCCGGCGGCTATGTCGCCGCCATCCGCGCGGCGCAGCTCGGCCTCAAGACGGCCATCGTCGAGCGCGAGCACATGGCGGGCATCTGCTCCAATTGGGGCTGCATTCCGACCAAGGCGCTGCTCAGGACGGCCGAGGTCTATTCGCATATGGCGCACGCCTCGGCCTATGGGCTGAAGGCGACGAATTTCGGCTACGATCTCGCCGCCATCGTGAAGCGGTCGCGCGACATCGCCGGCCAGATGAACAATGGCGTCCAGTTCCTGATGCGCAAGAACAAGGTCGACATCATCTGGGGCGAAGCACGGCTCACCGCAGCGGGCGAAATCGCCGTCGAGCCGACCAGGAAGCCGCCGATGCAGCCGCAATGGCCGGGGCCGAAAAATCCGCTCGGGCCCGGCAATTACAAGGCCAAGAACATCATCATCGCAACCGGCGCCCGGCCGCGCGTGCTGCCCGGCATCGAGCCCGATGGCGACCGTATCTGGACCTATTTCGAGGCAATGAAGCCCGAAAAGATGCCGAAATCGCTGCTCGTCATGGGCTCGGGTGCCATCGGGGTCGAATTCGCGTCCTTCTACAACGCGCTCGGCGTCGAGGTGACGGTGATCGAGCTGTTGCCGCAGATCCTGCCGGTCGAGGACGCCGAGATCGCCGCCCATGCCCGCAAGCGCTTCGAAAAGCGCGGCATCCGCATGCTGACCGACGCCAAAGTGACTAAGGTCGAAAAGAGCAGGGACGGCGTCAAGGCGACGGTCGAGCTCAAGGACGGCAAGACCGAGGTGCTTTCCGGCGACCACCTGATTTCGGCGGTGGGCGTGGTCTGCAATACCGAGGGGCTGGGCCTCGAAAAGCTCGGGGTCGAGCTCAATCGCGGCGCCATCAAGATCGACGCGGTCGGCCGGACCAATGTACCGGGCGTCTGGGCCATCGGCGACGTTGCCGGCCCGCCCATGCTGGCGCACAAGGCCGAGCACGAGGCCGTCATCACGGTGGAAACGATCGCCGGGCTCCATCCCCACCCGCTCGACCGCATGAAGGTGCCGGGCTGCACCTATTGCGATCCGCAGATCGCCAGCGTCGGGCTCACCGAGGCCAAGGCGCGCGAGGCGGGGCGCGACATCAAGGTCGGCCGCTTCCCCTTCATCGGCAATGGCAAGGCAATCGCGCTCGGCGAGCCCGAGGGACTGGTGAAGACGATCTTCGACGCGAAGACGGGCGAATTGCTGGGCGCCCATATGGTGGGCGCGGAGGTGACGGAGCTCATCGAAGGTTTCGTGGTCGCCATGAACCTCGAAACCACCGAGGAAGAACTCATGCACACCATCTTCCCGCATCCGACCCTCAGCGAGACGATGAAGGAGAGCGTGCTTGACGCCTATGGGCGCGCTCTCAATATCTAGCCGGCGGTTGGGCTCACGGAGGCAGCAATGGACGGTTTTGGTTTCTTCAGCTCGATTATCTTCGGCGGTCTTGCGGGGTGGATCGCATCGATCATCCTCAGGATCAGGACGAATATCTTCCTCAACATCATCCTGGGCATTCTCGGCGCGGTCGTGGTGAACTTCGTGCTCGAGCGTTTCGCCGGCGGCACCTTCGTGGGCTTCTGGCAGCAGATCGTCATCGCCATCATCGGGGCCGGCATATTGATGCTGATCCTCAGGGCGATAACCGGGTCGAACCGGGTGTAACCAGCCATTCGGCTGGACCGAACTTTCGATGTGGGCAGGTAGGGTGCCACATCGTCTCCCTCCCCCTTGAGGGGAGGGATCAAGGGTGGGGGTGCTTCTCCACAAACGCCGGCGCGCGTTGTACCCCCGCCCCCGACCCCTCCCCTCAAGGGGGAGGGGAGCGAGGCGGGACCGCCTCCAATACATAGACGACGTCATTCCCGCGAAGGCGGGAATCCAGTTTGGCCGCAAGCTCGGCCTATGAAGGACAAAAATGGTCACGCTCATCGACCACAGCCGCCCACGGCACCCGGAAAAGGCGCATCGCCCCGATAGCGAGGTGATGCGCAAGCCGGACTGGATTCGCGTCCGCGCGCCGGGCTCACCCGTCTATCGCGAGACGCAACAGATCGTGCGCGAGCACAATCTGGTCACGGTGTGCGAGGAGGCGGGCTGTCCCAATATCGGGGAATGCTGGAGCCAGAAGCACGCGACCATGATGATCATGGGCGAGGTCTGCACGCGGGCCTGCGCCTTCTGCAATGTGGCGACCGGGCTGCCGACGGCGCTCGATCCCCTCGAGCCGGAGCATGTGGCGAGCGCCGTGAAGAAACTCGGGCTCCATCATGTCGTGATCACGTCGGTCGACCGCGACGATCTGCCGGATGGCGGGGCGAACCATTTTGCCGCCGTCATCCGCGCCATCCGGGCCGAAAATCCGGCGACGACGATCGAGGTGCTGACCCCGGATTTCCTCAGGAAGGACGGGGCGCTGGAGATCGTTGTTGCGGCCAGGCCCGACGTTTTCAACCACAATCTCGAAACGGTGCCGTCAAACTATCTGAAGGTCCGGCCGGGCGCGCGCTATTTCTATTCCATCCGGCTGCTGCAGCGGGTGAAGGAGCTCGATCCCACCATGTTCACTAAGTCCGGCATCATGGTGGGCCTCGGCGAGGAGCGAAACGAGGTGCTGCAGCTGATGGACGATCTCCGCTCGGCGGATGTCGATTTCCTCACCATCGGGCAGTATCTGCAGCCGACCAAGAAGCACCATCCGGTCGTCCGCTATATCACGCCGGACGAGTTCAAGTCCTATGAGGTCGTGGGCAAGACCAAGGGCTTCCTGCTGGTGTCGTCGAGCCCGCTGACCCGTTCGTCGCATCATGCCGGCGAGGATTTTGCGAAGCTCAGGGCTGCGCGGCTGGCGCTTCACGCCGCCTGATGCCGAAGCTCGCCTTCGACCGCCACGTCGCCTACGCGCCGGCGCAGATGTTTGCGCTGGTCGCGGATTTGCCGAGCTATCCGCGCTTCATCCCCAATTGCCGTGCGATGGAGGTAACGCCGGATCGCGCCGGCGGGGCGACCGTCTATGCACGGATGACGCTGATGTTCGGGCCGGTGACGCAGGCCTATACCAGCCGTGTCACGCTCGATGCCGAGGCGGGCACGATCGCGGCGCGGGCGACCGACGGGCCGTTCGCGCATCTGGTCAGCGAGTGGCGGTTCCTGCCCGAGGTGGGGGGGACGCACATCCATTTCGATATTGATTTCAAGATCTCCAACCCGTTTGTTGCCGCGGTGGCGGAGCCGGCCTTCGCGGCCAAGCAGACCGAGATCATGGACGCTTTCATCGCCGAGGCGGAGCGGCGCTACGGCTAGAGCATTTCACGTTCTGATTGCATCAGAACGTGAGCTCTAAGTTCTTGAGTTGTCGTGTTTTCGTGGTTCGACAAGCTCACCATGAGGCCGGAAAAGTGGAACCACTTTTCCTGAAAACGCTCTAAGCGGCGGGGTCCGGGGCCGCCGCGCTGACGCCGTCCGTCACCACATCGATCAGCAGTTCGAGGGCGGTGAGAACCGAGGCCTCGCGGATGCCGTCGCGGCCAAGATCGCCGAAGCGGCGCTCGAGCACCCTGGTGCCCTCATGCGTGGCGCAGGCGAAATAGACGAGGCCAACCGGCTTGGCGGCGCTGCCGCCGCCGGGGCCGGCGATGCCGGTAATGGCGACAGCGACGTCCACCCCCGCGGTGTTGCGGGCGCCGTCCGCCATGCTGCGGGCGACCTGGGGCGAAACGGCGCCGAAGTCCCGGATCAGCCGGGCGGGCACGCCGATCATCTCGATCTTGGCCGCATTGGCGTAGGTGATGAAGCCGCCGGTGACGACGTCCGAGGAACCGGGAATCGAGGTCAGTGCGCCGGCGACCAGGCCGCCGGTGCAGCTTTCGGCGGTCGCGACGGTCAATTTCTGCTCGCGGAGCAGGTCATTGGCGGCCTGGGCTGCGGCGGCGATGGCGGGCGGCATCTTCATCGATCAATCCTCCCTGGGAAGCTCTATGCTGGCGCTCGCCAGCGCAACGAGGCCTTCTTCCCGGCCGGTGAAGCCGAGCCGTTCGCTCGTTGTCGCTTTTACGGCAACACGACCGACAGAAATTCCGCAGATTTCTGCGATCTTTGCACGCATTTCCTGAACATGGGGCGCGATCTTCGGCTTCTCGCAGACAATGGTCAGGTCGAGATTGACGATGCGCCCGCCGCGCCCGCCGACCAGGTCGACGGCATGGCGCAGGAAGCGGGCCGAGTCGGCGCCCTTCCATTGCGGGTCGCTCGGCGGAAAATGCGTGCCGATATCGCCTTCGCCCAGTGCGCCGTAGAGCGCGTCGGTGAGGGCGTGGAGGGCGGCATCGGCATCCGAATGGCCCTGCAGGCGCCGGTTATGCAGGATGCGGACGCCGCCGAGGGTAACGAAGTCGCCTGGCTCGAAGGGATGCACGTCGAAGCCGGTGCCGGTCCTTGTTTCCAAAGGCTTTTCTCCGCCGAGCAGGCGTTCGGCGCGGGCGAAGTCCTCGGCATGGGTGATCTTGATGTTGCGGTGGCTGCCGGGCGTCATGGCGATGGTGAGGCCGGCCCATTCGGCGACGGCGGCGTCGTCGGTGAATTCGGCCGGCGCGGCTGCGGCCTTCGCATGTGCCTGATATATCTGATCAAATCGGAAGCCCTGCGGCGTCTGCGCGGCGTAGAGGGTGCGCCGGTCCTCCGTCGCGGCGACGGTGCGGCCGTCAGCGGAGCGCTTGATGGTGTCGGTAACCGGAATGACGGGGAGGGCGCCGTCATGGGTTTCGAGCGCGTCGAGCACCGCGGCGACCAGCGGCTCGTCGATGAAGGGGCGTGCCGCGTCCTGGATCAGCACGGCATCCGGGGCATGCCGTTCGAGCGCGAAAAGTCCAGCCCGTACAGAGGCTTGCCGGGTGGCGCCGCCATGCACCGGCGGCAGCAGGCGGGGGTCCTGCAGGCCCAGGGCGGCATAGAAATGGCTGTGCTCAGGGTGGATGACCGGCAGCACCAGGCCGATGCGATCGACCGCGAGCAGCGCCTCGATGGTGCGCCGCAGGACCGAAACACCGGCGACACTTCGGTACTGCTTCGGCAACGGATCGGCAAGATCCGCGGCCCGGCTTCCGGTGCCGGCGGCAACAACGATGGCAGCAACGCGCTCGGGGCGGTTCATCGGTCTTTCGGCCGTCATGAAGATGGGTTTAGAAGCCGGTCGGTATCTGTCGCGCGCCGCGCCGTGCCGACAGCGTCGCGCTCGCGGGCAACGCTCTAGCCGGTCCGGGCGGTCAGCGGCAAGCAATGTCCAAAATGACTGTTGTCTGCCCGCCGAATTTGATTATTGTGCAGGCACTCTACTATGCGTGCTGAATTTCGGGGCATTTTGGTGGCGGGCATTGCCTCACCTCTGAGCATCGGTGGTCATGAGCTCCCGGCGAGGGCCTTCCTGGCGCCGATGGCCGGTATCACGGACAAGCCGATGCGGGCAATTGCCGAGCGTTTCGGCGCCGGGCTCGTCGTGTCCGAGATGATCGCCAGCAACGCGCTATCGAGCGGCCATGCCGACATGGTGCGCAAGCTCTCCAAATCCGGCAGGCTGCCGCATATGGTGCAGCTTGCCGGGTGCGAAACCGAATGGATGCGGCGCGGCGCCGAAATCGCCGCGGATGCGGGCGCCGACATCATCGACCTGAATTTCGGCTGTCCCGCCAAGCGGGTCACGAATGGCTATGCGGGCTCGGCCCTGATGCGTGTGCCGGACGAAGCAATCCGGCTGGTGGAGGCCGTGGTTTCGGCGACGCCGCTGCCGGTCACCGTCAAGATGCGGCTCGGCTGGGACGAGGACAGCCTCAATGCCGCCGAGCTGGCGCGCCGTGTGGTGGATGCCGGCGCGCAGATGATCACCGTACACGGCCGGACCCGCCAGCAATTCTACAAGGGCACGGCGCGATGGCACCTGGTGCGGCCGGTGGTCGAGGCCGTCGGCGTGCCGGTCGTCGTCAATGGCGACATTCTGGATTTTGCCACGGCTTCGCAGGCCCTGGCGCAATCGGGTGCAGCGGCCGTCATGATGGGCCGTGGTGCCCAGGGGCGGCCCTGGGCGGTAGGGCAGGTGGGCGATGCCCTGGCCGGGCGGGCCCCGCGGCAGGCGCCCCAGGGCGCCGAGCTCGTCGGACTGGTGACCGAGCATTATGACGGCGTGCTCGAGGAATATGGCGTGGAGGTGGGCGTGCGCGCCGCCCGCAAGCACCTGGACTGGTATCTGGAAGCGGCCGGCATCGTGCCGACCAGGGAGGCAAGATGGTCGCTGCTCAACTCGGCGCAGCCAAGCGACGTCCGGCGCATGATCGCGCAAATGTTCAGCGCTCCGGTACGGGAGGCCGCATGAACGCGCGGGCCTCGACCGATCTTTCGACCGCCGTGCTGCAGGCCCTGCCGCAGCCGGTGATCGTCTGCGACCAGAATAATTCCATCGTCTTCGTGAACTACGCGGCCGAAGCGTTCTTCGGGGCGTCGCTGAGCGTGCTCAGCCGGCAGAAGCTCGACGACCTGATCGCTTTCGGTTCGCCCATCGTCATGCTGGTGCAGCAGGTGTTCGAGCGGCGGGGGCCGATGACGGAATACCGGATGCGTATCGGCTCCTCGCGCTTCGGCGACGAGCGGATCGTCGATGTCTTCGCCGCGCCGATTTCGGACACGGATGGCAGGGTGGCGCTGCTGCTGCAGGAGCGCACCATGGCCGACAAGATCGACCGGCAGCTGGTGTCGCGCGGCGCGGCACGTTCGGTGACCGGCCTCGCCTCCATGCTGGCCCACGAGATCAAGAACCCGCTGTCCGGCATTCGCGGCGCGGCGCAACTGCTGGAGCAAACCGTCACCGACGAGGAGCAGCCGCTTGCCCGCCTCATTCGCGAGGAGACGGACCGGATCGTCGACCTGATCGACCGCGTCGAAGTTTTCGGCGACGAGCGTCCGATGGAGCGCGAGCCGATCAACATCCATGTCGTGCTCGACCGGGTAAAGCTGCTCGCCAAGAGCGGGGTGGCGCGCGGCATCACCTTCTACGAGGAATACGACCCGTCGCTGCCGCCGGTCTGGGGCAATCGCGACCAGCTCGTGCAGGTTTTCCTGAATCTGGTGAAGAACGCCGCCGAGGCGCTGGAGCGGACGCCGAAACCCGAAATCCGCTTCCAGACGGCGTTCCGGCCCGGCATCAAGATCTCCGTGTCGGGCGTGCTCGACCGCATCTCGCTGCCGCTCGAGATCACCATCGAGGACAATGGGCCGGGCGTGCCGCCCGACCTGCTGCCGATCCTTTTCGATCCCTTCGTCACCACCAAGACCAATGGCTCGGGCCTGGGGCTGGCGCTGGTGGCCAAGGTGGTGGGTGACCACGGGGGCGTTGTCGATTGCGACAGCCGGCCGGGACGCACCCGCTTCCGCATCCTGCTGCCCATCGCCAGCGGCGCGATCAGCCAGTCCGACGACGAGGCGTCCGAATGAGCGGTCAAACGATTCTCATCGCCGACGACGACGCGTCGATCCGGATGGTGCTCAACCAGGCGCTGACCCGCGCCGGTTACGAGGTCAGGCCCACGGGCAACATGTCGACCATGTGGAATTGGGTGAGCCGGGGCGAGGGGGAACTGCTGATTACCGACGTCATGATGCCGGACGGCAACGCCTTCGACGTCATGCCGAAGATCAAGAAGCTCAGGCCCGACCTGCCGATGATCGTCATGAGTGCGCAGAACACCTTCATGACGGCAATTCGCGCCAATGAAGTCGGGGCGTATGAATATCTGCCGAAGCCCTTCGACATTTCGGAGGTGCTGTCGGTGGTGTCGCGCGCGCTGGCCGATGCCAAGAAGCCGGCGTCCAATAACCGCCATGCCGAGGCCGCCGACGAGGTCATGCCGCTGGTGGGCCGGTCGGCCGCCATGCAGGACATCTACCGCGCGCTGGCCCGGCTGATGCAGACCGACCTCACGGTGATGATCACCGGCGAGAGCGGCACCGGCAAGGAACTGGTCGCCCGGGCGCTGCACGATTTCGGCAAGCGGCGAAACGGGCCGTTCGTGGCCATCAACATGGCGGCGATCCCGCGCGACCTGATCGAAGCGGAGCTGTTCGGGCACGAAAAGGGCGCCTTTACCGGCGCCCTGGCGCGCTCCTCGGGCCGCTTCGAGCAGGCGGAGGGCGGCACGCTCTTTCTCGACGAGATCGGCGACATGCCGATGGACGCGCAGACGCGCCTGCTGCGCGTGCTGCAGGAGGGCGAGTACACCATGGTCGGCGGGCGGACGCCGATCAAGGCCAATGTCCGCATCGTGGCGGCAACGCATCGCGATCTCAGCCAGATGATCCGGCAGGGGCTGTTCCGCGAGGACCTCTATTACCGGCTCAACGTCGTGCCCAT
>DASZUI010000015.1:0-2156 GCA_035547675.1 Devosia sp. | reverse complement strand
GGGAGCGATCCGCTCCCATTGCGCCTGGGTCAACTCATAGCGCTTCGGCTGAAGCATCATCCCGCTCCGAATCATCAAACTCGGAACGAAATGAATCAGCGCTCAAGCGCCGCGTGAATCCTGAATGTCGATTGGCCCTAGCGGCGGGATTGGAGTTCGCGCAGGGCGGCGAGGCGGTCGGCGACCGAGCCGACGGCGGCCGGGCGGGCCGGGCCGTTGGCCGGCCGGACCACATGGGGATTTTTGACCGGCAGGGTTTCCACATTGAATCCGTCGTCGGCGAAACGCTGCACGCGGTCGAACAGGCTCTCCTCCTGCTCGGCTGGGGTCTCGTTGTCGAGCGTATAGACCAGCCGGCTGGCATCGGCGGCGATCTCGCCCAGCCGGCGACGGAGCCCCGACGGATCGAGCCGGTCCGTGTCCCAATCCGACAGCACGGCGCCCTCGACCGACAGCACCTTGTCGCGCAGCTGCACCGTCTGGTCTTCGAGCGACAGCTTTTCGGCGAGAAGCGGCGCCGCCGCGTGCCCGCCTTCGGCGGCGGGCCCGGCGGTTTCCTCCAGCAGCGCATTGATCCGGCTTTCGGCCTGCGCGATGCGCACCTCCGCCTCGGCCAGCGCCTGCCCGGCGGCCTCGCCATCCTTACCGTTGAGCGAGCGTTTGAGGTCGGCCATGGCCGCGCTGATTTCGCCGGTCCGCTGATCGCTCTGCTCGAGCTGCGCCAAGAGGTCCTTGACCCGGTCTTCGAGCGCGCCAGCGCGCTTGCGCTCGACGGCGAGGGCCGTCAGCAGCTCGTCGACATCCTCCTGGTAGTCGCCCGTCAGCTCCTTGGTATCGCCAAGCACGGCCGGCGGCGCCTTTTGCCGGATCGCCTCGCGCGCGGCCGCAAGCTCGGCGGCGCGCGCCTCGACCTCCTCGTCCTTGGCGCGCAATTGCTCGGCCAAAGCCGCGCCTTCCCGCTCGAGCTCGAGCACGCGCCGGCGCAATTCGTTCTCGCGCTGCTCCAGGGCCGCCATATTGGCCGCCTGCTGCTCGCGTTCCGCCTGCAGCGTCGCGTAATCCGAGCTTCGGGTGGCGAATTCGGCGAGCTGGTCGGAAAGGCGCGCGCGCAATTGCTCGATGATGATCTCGAGCTTGCGCCTTTCCAGCGCGAATTCGGCGCGCAACTGGTCCTTGTCGGCCCGGAATTCGGCCAGCGTGATGGGCGTCGCCGCCTCGATGCGCTTCTTGGTGAGGCGCACCGCGCGCCGCCAGATCGCCGGCATGATCATCAGCATCACCAGGGCCGCCACCAGCGCGCCAAGGGCGAAGTACATCATGCTTTCAATGCTCATCGGGCAGGCATCCCCGTTGCCGGATCAGGCTCTATACGCAATCCTTCAACGTAGTGTAGCCGAAATGGCCGCATCTGCCGAATCCCGCCGGCCATTCGGCTGGGCTTCGAGCCGTGCCGAAGGCCAAATCGATCCGGTGGATCGATTTGAGGCGAGAAGGCCATGAGAGCTGTGCTCGAATGGCGGGCCTTCTATGAGGCGAGGTAGGGTGCGTGCTGCCCATCCTTCGACAAGCTCAGGATGAGGTGGTGGCATGGCTCAGGATGAGGTCGTGGCATAGGTGGTGGTACTGCCGACCCAACCTCCTCACCTCATGGTGAGCCTGTCGAACCATGGGCCACGCGCTCTACCTGCCCACATCGAATCGACGCCATTCGGGCATAGCCCTCATGGCCTTCTCGCCTAAAATCCCTCCACCGGAGGGATTTTGCCGCTGCGCGGCCGGCTCGAAGTCCAGCCGAATGGCTGGCTAGAAGGGGTTCCAGGTGGCTTCGGGGGAGAAGTGGAGATAGCCGGCATTGATGCCGAGGCGGGCGCCGACGCCGGAGCGGATCGGGACCACCACCACATGGTCCTTCTTGAGCACGGTCAGGCCGAGCCCGCCCACCACATAGGCCGAACCGGCCACGCCGGGATAGCGGCCATAGATGGCATCGACGGTGGGCAAATTGTAGACGAGCATCATGACCTTGGATCCGTCGCCGCCGAAGTCGAGCCCGACGCTCGGCCCCTGCCAGAACACCGCATGCTCGCCCGCATTGCGGGTGTACATCGTGCCCTGCCCGTAGCGCGCGCCGAGCACCAGCGCCCCGCTCCCCTCGT
>DASZUI010000014.1:0-2807 GCA_035547675.1 Devosia sp. | reverse complement strand
GATCATCGACCCCTCGACCGTGGTCTCGACGCATCTGACCGAAGTGCTCAAGGCCAATGTCGCCGAACTCCTGACCTATTCGGCCGTGCAGTCCCTGCTCTCCGGCCTCACCAAGGAACAGCAGAAGCTGATGGACGATCTGGTGCCCGGCCAGATTTCGATCTCCGGCATCCAGCGCGTGCTGCAGGCCCTGCTCAACGAGCGTATCTCCATCCGCGACCTGCCGACCATCCTCGAAGGCATCGCCGAGATCGCGGCGCCCGGCCGCTCGACCCAGACCATGGTCGAGCATGTCCGCGCCCGCCTCGCCCGCCAGATCTGCGCCGCCAATCTCGGGCCGGACGGCAATCTGCCGCTGCTCACGCTCTCCCCGCAATGGGAGCGCGACTTCGCCGAAGCTATGGTCGGCGAGGGCGAGAACCGCCACCTCGCCATGGCGCCCTCGCGGCTGCAGCAATTCATCGTCGGCGTGCAAAAGGGCTTCGAGCAGGCCGCCCAGCAGGGCGAATTGCCGGTGCTCATCACCTCGCCCTCGATCCGCCCGCATGTCCGCGCCATCATCGAGCGCTTCCGCCCGCAGACCGTAGTCATGAGCCAGACCGAAGTCCACCCGAGGGTGCGGCTGAAGACGGTGGGGAGCGTGTAAGCGAGTGGCCCTATCGCCCCTCCCCCTTGAGGGGAGGGTGGCGGCAGCCGGGTGGGGGTACGCCTCGCGCGCCGGCGTTTGTGGATAGGCACCCCCACCCTTGATCCCTCCCCGCAAGGGGGAGGGAAACGCGGATGGCATCGTCCCAGCTCACGCCTCGCTGCGCCGTTCCGCCGATGGGGGAGCAGCGACCCCCCGCCACAAATCGGCGACCGCGAACGGAAACCATGCCAGCCCGAACACCAGCAGCGGCGTATAGAGCGCGCCCCAATAGGTGTTGAACGGCTTGCCCGCGACCGCGAAGAGCGCCAGATAAAGGCTCACCGTGAGCCCGATCCGCTCGCCCGCCGCACCCGGCCAGGCCAGCAGCCCCAGCCACGCGGCCGGCAGGATCAGCGCCGTCACCCGGAGCGGCGCCACGGCGAAGACGCCGTCGAACTGCGCCGTCTGCAACACGAAGCCGGCCCCGCCCCATTGCAGCCACCCCGACATATCCGCCGGATCGCCGGGCGCGACGTGCAGGGCGACCATGTGCATATGCCAGAGGAAATAGCCGGCATAGGCGAGCCCCGCCGCCATCCAGCCGGTGACCTCCCGCCACCGGCCCTCCCGCCAGGCAAGCACGGCGCAAACCAGCACATAAGGCCCCGCCAGCTCCCTGATGAACAGCGCCAGTACCGCCGCAATGAACCCGACCCGGCGCCAGCCCAGCCCATAGGCGGACGCCGACAGCAGGATCAGCACGCCGGCGGGCACCTCCGCCATCAGCACGCTGCCGGGCACCGCGACCATGGCCAGCGAGCCGAGGCCGAGCACGAAAACCAGCGCCGCCGCGATACCGCCGAGCTCGCGCAGCGCCAGCCGCGCCGCGAGCAGCAGCGCGACAAGCGCCGCAATCCCCTGCAGCATTTGTGGCCAGATGAGCGAAGGAAACGAGGCGGCGCCGGTGAGCAGCAACGGCGTGCGCCAGTTGAAGACCGACTGCATGCCGTAATGGTTCTGCCGCAGCGCCGCGGCGACCGCGTCGTAATAGCCCTGCCCCCGGTGCATGGCCTCGACGATCAGGGTATAGGTTGCCATGTCCCGCTGGTTCTGCGGGATGCTCACCGCCGCATCCTGGTGCAGCAGCGCGAGCACGGCCAATCCGCCGATCGCCGCGAGCAATCCCATGGCAATGCCCCACAGCGCCCGCCGGGGCAGGCCGGCGAGGCGCGTCACGGGCATTCTGGACGGCGAACGCGCCAAGCGGCCCTCCCCCATTGCGGTCCGGCCGGATTATGCTGCCGCCGCGCCGAACAATTGCCTAACAGGAGAGCCCGCGATGACGCTTCTTGCCCTCGATCATGTGCAGCTCGCCATGCCGGCAGGCGGCGAAGAAACGGCCCGCCGCTTCTATGGCGAGTTGCTGGGCCTCGCCGAGGTGCCCAAGCCGCCCAATCTCGCCGCCCGCGGCGGCGTCTGGTTCGCGCGCGGCCCGATAAAGCTGCATCTGGGCGTCGAGGCGGATTTCAGGCCCGCCCGCAAGGCCCACCCCGCCTTCCTGGTGAAGGACCTCGACTCCCTCGCCGCCCGCCTCGACCGCGCCGGTTTCCCGCCCGCGGCCGACGAACCGCTCGATGGCTATGACCGCCTCTACGTCGCCGACCCCTTCGGCAACCGCCTCGAGTTGATGGAGCGAGTGGGATAGGCGGTGCCACGGCCTGGATTCCGGCCTTCGCCGGAATGACGTCGCGGAGGGGTGAGGTGGTGCCTATGCCACCACGCCATTCCGGCAGCAGGGCAAGGCGGCTTCAATTCCACCAAGTCATTCCGGCGAAGGCCGGAATCCAGAAGCGCGCGCCGCGCCGCGCCGCGGACCCCCACGCGCTCCCTACCTGCCCACATCGAAAGGCCGGTCCAGGCGAATGCCTGGGGGTTAGCGCAGGTGGCGGAGGCGGCCCATTTCGTCGTATTCGGCCTGTTCGAGCTTGGCTTCGGCGGCGGCTTCGCGGCTCTGCTCGCGCTGGTCGAGCAGTTCGATTTTTTTCAATTCCTCGATGGCCTCGGCCAGCGCATCCTGGGCGGCCTCGAGCTTGTCCTTCATGTCGTGGGCGGAGGCCAGCAGATTGTCGCGCCGCGCGATCGCCGCCTTGGCGAAGGTCGAATAGGCGAAGTGGGCGAC
>DASZUI010000013.1:0-10309 GCA_035547675.1 Devosia sp. | reverse complement strand
GCTTCGCTCAAATGCCTGCCCGTTGCCGTCCTGCGAGAGGTCGAACGGCGTAACCCCGGCCCTTGTAGCTGAGTCGGAAGAGCCAGGGGCGGAATTGTCGGTGTTGGCGGGCGGTGTCATCACAGGTTCCATGCGCACCGGACGCATCAGACCGGTATAGCGCAGCGAGCCGCCGCGGCGGGGCGCCGGCCGGCCGGCGGCGGGCGGGGTCTGGTCATTGCTGGCCGCGGGTGCGGCTTCGATGGCGGCCGGTGCCCGGCGCGTGCGGGCGGCCTGCAGGCGCTGAGCCGCGGCGGCCGTCTGAACCGGCGTCTGGGCGGGGCCGCGCGGCGGCGGCAGGGTGCGGACGGTAGCGGGCACGGCCGAGGCGGCGGCGATGCCGGACTCGATCAGCACATCCTGCGGCCCGCCGGTCATGATCAGATGTTCCACATTGTCGCGCCGGACGATCAGCAATTGCCGCTTGGCGTCGATCGCCAGCGTGTCGACGATCGCCAGCCGCTTGTTGCGGCCGCGCACCGCGGTACTCGAGGCGCGGAACAGGAGCTTGAGCGCCCAGAGGCCGAGGAAGATCAGGACGAGGACAATGGCAAGGGCGAGCGCGGCATTCAGATATAGACTGCCGGAGCCTCCGACGAGGCTCGTCAGGAACTGCATGTAGTGGTCTCCGGACCGGCACAGGCCGGCAGTATTTGCCGAACATGCGCCCGAAATGTGCAAATTGCGAGACCAATTCGCCCGGAAGGCCCTGTCGTTAACTACTGATTAACCATAGGTGGGCAGGGTTTGCCCATCAACGGGGAAGTGCCGCTGAGTCCGGGCAGGGGATGCCCGGCCGGCGGTGCGTCGCAGGGGCATAGAATGGGAATCCAACTTCTCGATGCGCTCACCGCCAAGATGCGGTGGGACCAGCAGCGGCAGGATCTGCTCGCGCAGAACGTCGCCAATTCCGATACGCCGAATTATCGCGGGCAGGAACTCGAGCCCTTCGCCATCGGCGACGGCTCGGGAAAGCTGTCGGCCGAACAGGTCGCCATGATCTCGGCCGATCCGCGCTTCTTCCCGATCACGGGCGGGGCGGACGGGACGCCGCAGGCCGGCCAGCAGCTCAATTTCGAGGTGACGCCGGAAGGCAATGGCGTGTCGATCGAGGACGAGATGATGAAGGTCTCGGCCAACCAGATGGACTACCAGACGGTGACGGCCCTCTACACCAAATCGCTGGGGCTGCTGCGCACGGCGCTCGGCGGCGCCTGACCGATCGAACGTGCTTACCGCGCGGCCTGACCGGCCGCGCTCCACAGAGGCCGAAATCAGATGAACGACTTCAACAACTCCCTCGTCATCGCCGCCAGCGGCATGCACGCCCAGAGCGCGCGCATGACGGTGATCGCGGAGAACCTCGCCAACGCCGATTCGGCCGGCAAGACGCCGACCGACACGCCCTATCGCCGGCAAATCCCGACCTTCAAGGCGGTATTCGACAGCGAACTCGAGGCGACCAAGGTGCAGATCGGCAGGGTCGCCTACGACATGTCCGATTTCCAGGAGCGGTACGAGCCCGGGCACCCGGCGGCCGATGCGCGGGGCTATGTGCGCTATCCCAATGTCAATCCGCAGATCGAGGCGATGGACATGCGGGAAGCGCAGCGCAGCTACGAGGCCAATCTCAACGTCGTCTCGGCCACCCGGATGATGCAGGGCCAGACCATCAACATCCTCAAGGGCTGAACCCTCGAAGCGCCGGCCGGCGCGGCGGCGCCGGTCATTCTCCAAACAAGCGTCAAACGAAGAGAATCACTGCCATGTCCGTGCCGTTCGCCACCGCGGCTGCTGCCTACAGCAACGCCTCCAAGCTCATCGATCGCAATCTGCTGCCGGAAGCGGCGGCGCCAACCTCCAATCCGCAAGGGCTCGATTTCGGCAAGCTCGTGTCGGAAGCGGTGCAAAGCGTCGTCGACAGCGGCCGCGCCAGCGATCGCAAACAGGTCGACCTTGTCAACGGCAAGGGGAATCTGGTCGATGTGGTCACCTCGGTGTCGCAGACTCAGGTTGCGGTCCAGGGACTGGTCGCGGTGCGCGACCGGGTGATCTCGGCCTATGAAGACATCATGAAGATGCCGATCTGACTCCGGTTCGGTCGGCGAGCTGAAGGGATAGCGAATTGAGCGGCGCCGAAGTTCTGGATGTGGGGCGGGACGCGATCTGGACGCTGGTGATGGTGGCCGCCCCGATGATGATCGTCGGCATGGTGGTGGGCGTGGTGGTGGCGCTGATCCAGGCGCTGACCCAGATCCAGGAGCAGACGCTGGTGTTCGTGCCTAAGATCCTTGCGATCTTCGTCACCATGCTGCTGACCCTGCCGTTCCTCGGGGCGACCATGAACGGCCTGATGACGCGGATTGCCGGCCTCATCATCTCGGGCGGCTAGCCGGCAATGCGCTTGCACAACCGAAGGGCGGGGCACCGGACCGTTCGGCCGGGTCGTTGCCCCGGAACGCTTCGATGACGGTCGGGCTCAACTGGCTGCCCCAGGTCGCCTTCGCCTTCATGCTGATCTTTGCCCGCGTGGGCACGATACTGATGTTCATTCCGGGGCTGGGCGAGCAGGCCATTCCGGTACAGATGCGGCTGACCTTCGCGCTGGCGCTGGTGCTTGTGCTGCTGCCCCTGCTGTCGCCGAGCCTGCCGGCGCTGCCGCAGGATTTCGGCGCGCTGGGCCTGCTTCTGCTGCATGAAATCGCCGTGGGGCTGATTCTCGGCGGGATCAGCCGGTTCATCGTGATGGCCACCGAGGTCGCCGGCGCCATCATCGCCTTCCAGACCGGCCTTTCCATCGCGCAGGGTGCCGATCCGAGCCAGACGGGGGTGCAGGGCGCGGTGATCGGCAATTTCCTTTCCATGCTCGGCGTGACGCTGATTTTTGCGACCGACCTTCATCACCTGGCGCTGTCGGCGATCGTCTCGAGCTACAAGATGATGTCGCCGACCGACCCGCTGATGGTTTCCGATGCGCTGCAGATGGCGATCAAGGTCATGGCCGAGGGGTTCCTGGTCGGCGTGCAGATGGCGGCGCCGTTCATCGTCATGGGGCTGGTGTTCAATGTCGGCCTCGGCATCCTGTCGCGGCTGATGCCGGCGCTGCAGGTCTATTTCCTCTCCATGCCGGCCAATATCTTCGCCGGCCTCATCCTCTTTGCGTTCCTGCTCACGGTCATGATGGGCTGGTATCTCACCCATGTGCAGGCCGAGCTCAGCTTCATCGGGGGCGGCTGAGGCATGGCGAGCGAGGAAACCGACGAGGGCTCGAAAACCGAAGACCCTTCGGCCAAGCGCATCGAGGATGCGCGCCGGCGCGGCGACGTGGCCAAGAGCCCGGAGGTGGTCACCTGGCTGATGCTCGGCGGCACGGCGGGCGTGCTGGCGATGATGGGGCCGTGGACGAGCGGCCAGCTGATGCAGGAATTGCGGCTGGTGATGGCCAATGCCGACCAGTTCGAGGTGGGCGGCCCGCAATTCGGCGCCTTCTTCACCACGCTGGCGCAAGGGATCATCGGGGTTGCCGTCATTCCGATGGCGGTGCTGGCGCTGATCGCCATCGTCGCCAATCTGGTGCAGCACAGACCGCTGGTTTCGGTGACGCCGCTGGTGCCGAAATTTTCCAAGATTTCGCCGCTCAGCGGGGCGCGGCGGCTGTTTTCGCGCGAATCCCTGATCAATTTCGTCAAGGGGCTGGTCAAGCTCGGGATCGTCGGGGCGGTGATGTTCTACGCGCTCTGGCCGGAGCGCGACCGGATGGAGGGCATGATCACCTCCGACCCGGCGCTGATCATGCCGATCGCGCAGGAGCTGGCGCTCAAGGTGTTCTGGGCGTCCGTGGCGGCCATGACGCTGATCGCGGGCGCCGATTTCTTCTACCAGCGCAACCGCTGGTGGAACCAGCACAAGATGACGCTGCAGGAGGTCCGGGACGAGTTCAAGCAGATGGAAGGCGACCCCAAGATCAAGGGCCGCATCCGCCAGCTCCGGATCGAAAAGGCGCGCCGGCGCATGATGTCGGCGGTGCCCTCGGCGACGGTGGTCATCGCCAACCCGACCCACTTTGCGGTGGCGCTCAAATATGACCGCACCATGCCGGCGCCGCTCTGCGTCGCCAAGGGCGTCGACGAACTCGCCCTGCGCATCCGTGCCGTGGCCGAGGAAAACAATGTGCCGGTGATCGAAAACCCGCCGCTCGCGCGGGCGCTCTATGCCAGCGTCACCATCGACAGGACGATTCCGGCGGAGCATTTCAAGGCGGTGGCGCAGGTGATCGGCTATGTGATGCGGCTCAGGCGGGCGCGGAACTGGCGGGCGTCGTGAACGGCCAGCCATTCGGCTGGACCGGCTTTTTCGCCGTGGCCAGGTAGGGAGCGCGCGGCCCATGGTTCGACAGGCTCACCATGAGCTCGTGGATATTAGGATCAACAAACGCCCATCCTCATCCTGAGCTTGTCACTCCCACCTCATCCTGAGCCTGTCGAAGGATGGGCAGCGCGCGCTGTGGATTCCGGCCTTCGCCGGAATGACGGTGGGACGGAGCGGCGGGCGTGCCACAGACACGACGTCATTCCGGCGAAGGCCGGAATCCGGTAACATACGCCGCCCCAAACCCTCTGGATTTCGCGGGCGCGGCTACCCAACCGTCAAGGCGATTTGCTAGAGCTTTGAAGTCGCCTTGATTCGAGAGCAGGCTTTCGCCTCCGGGAGAGCCAGGAAAACACATGCCAGGTACGCCGCTCGACGACGAGGTCTATCCCGCGCCGCTGGTTTCCAATGTCAGGGGCAGCGGCGGCTATTGGCGCGTCGGGGCGCTGGCGGTGTTCTTCCTCGCGGCCGCCATTGCCGTGTCGCTGTTCGGCGACCGCATTCCCGGCGACTATGTGATGATCTTCCTCGGGCTGCTGGCGGTGGTGGGCGTCTTCTGCCTCTTCGCGCTGGCGGCGGGGCTGTTCCGCATGACGCCGAACGAGGAGGGCCGGTCGCTCCCCAAGGCGATCGTCGACAGCCTGCCTTTCGGCGCGCTGGTGACCGATCGCGACGGCAAGATCGCCTACGCCAACGCGCAATACGGGCAATTTCCCGGTGCCATCAGCAATGGGCTGGCGGTCGGCGTGGCGCGGCTGTTCGCCGGCGAGCCGGAGGTCAGCGAAGCCATCTACCGGCTGTCGCGGGCGGCGCGGGACGGCCGCGCGGCGAGCGAGGACATGCGGCTCATCGGCGGGCTCGGCGGGGGACAGGGCAACCAGCCGGTCTGGTATCGCGTCGGGGTACGGGCGCTGCCTGCCGTCGAGGGGATTTCCAAGCCGCTGGTGGTCTGGAGCGTTGAGGAAATCACCCGCGATCGCGAGCGGCAGGAAAACGCCTTCCTCGAACTGCAGCGGGCCATAGACTATCTCGACCATGCCCCGGCGGGCTTCTTTTCCGCCGATGCGGCGGGGCGCGTGCAATATCTCAATTCGACGCTCGCCGATTGGCTGGGCTACGACCTCGCCTCGTTCGAATCGGGGGACGTGAAGGTTTCCGATTTCGTGCGCGGCGACGGGGCGAGCCTGCTGATGGGCGGGCGGAGCGATGGCGAAATCCGCACCGAGATCATCGACATCGACCTCGTCCGCCGCAACGGCACGACGCTGCCGGTGCGGCTGCTGCATCGCGCGGCGCGGCTTGCTGACGGCGAACTGGGCGAGACGCGTACGCTGGTGCTCGACCGGAGCCGGGCCGGGGCGGGGACGGAAGAGGAGTTGCGCGCCGCCGAAGTGCGGTTCTCGCGTTTTTTCAACGACACGCCCTTCGCGATCGCCACGCTCGACAGCGCCGGCCGGATCGTTCGGACGAACGCGCCCTTCAGCCGCATTTTCGGCTGGTCGGGCGGGGAGAAGAGTCTCGAGCTTCATCCTCTTGTGGAGCTTCTGGCCGAGCCGAGCCGCGACGCCTTCGCGCGCGCACTCGAAGCGGCGGCGGGCAACCGCTCGGAAATCGAGCCCGTCGATGCCCAGCTCGCGACGCAGGCCGACCGGGCCGTGCGGCTCTATGTATCGGGATCGGAGGAAAGCTCCGCCTCGCCCGAGCGCGTCAACATCTATGCCCTCGACATGACCGAGCAGCGCAAGCTCGAGGCGCAGTTCGCGCAGGGCCAGAAGATGCAGGCGGTGGGCCAGCTCGCCGGTGGGGTCGCGCATGATTTCAACAATGTGCTGACCGCCATCATCGGATTCTCCGACCTGCTGCTGATCAAGCACAAGCCGGGCGATCCCTCGTTCAACGACCTGATGTCGATCAAGAACAGCGCCAACCGCGCGGCGGGGCTGACGCGGCAATTGCTCGCCTTCTCGCGCCGGCAGACGCTCAGGCCGCAAATTCTCGACATTACCGGCAATATCGACGATTTGACCGTGCTGCTGAAGCGGCTGATCGGCGAGACGATTTCGCTGGCCGTCAGCCATGCCGACAATGTCTGGCCGGTGCGCGCGGACCTCGTGCAGCTCGAGCAGGTGGTGGTCAACCTCGTCGTCAATGCGCGCGACGCCATGCCCAATGGCGGCACGATCACCATCCGCACGCGCAACATGCCGGAGGCGGAGGCGGCGGCGCTGCACTACACGGGGATGCCGCCCGCCGATTACGTGCTGGTCGAGGTCGAGGACACGGGCACCGGCATGACGCCGGAGATCATGGAAAAGATCTTCGAGCCCTTCTTCTCGACCAAGGAGCTCGGCAAGGGGACGGGGCTGGGCCTCTCCACCGTCTATGGCATCATCAAGCAGACGGGCGGCTTCATCTATCCCGAATCGACCGTGGGAAAGGGCACGACCTTCCGCATTTTCCTGCCGCGCTATGTGCCGGCGGAGGGCGAATTGCCGAAGGTGGCGGCTGCCGCTCCCGTCAAGGACCTGACGGGCAATGAACGCATCCTGCTGGTCGAGGATGAGGAGAGCGTGCGCGCCTTTTCCGCCCGCGCGCTCAAGGCGACGGGCTACGAGGTCTATGAGGCGGGCTCCGGCGAGGAAGCGCTCGAGGTGCTGGACGAGGTCGGCAACAATGTCGACCTGATCATTTCCGACGTCGTCATGCCGGAGATGGACGGGCCCACGCTGCTCACGCATGTGCGCGAGCGGTTGCCGGAGGTGAAGGTGATCTTCGTTTCGGGCTATGCTGAGGAGAGCGTGCGCAAGGATATCGCCGACGACCAGAGCGTCGAATTCCTCGCCAAGCCCTATTCGCTCGACCAGATCAATTCCAAGGTCAAGGAAGTGCTCGGCGCGGCCGCGCGGGCCTGACCACCAGCCATTCGGCTGGACCGGATTTTCGAGGTGGGCAGGTAGGGCGCGTGTTGGGCTCGCCATGCGGTCGGGGAAGCAAGCTCCACCTCATCCTGAGCCTGTCGAAGGATGGGCAGCGCGTGCTGCTGGATTCCGGCTTTCGCCGGAATGACGCAGCGTTCGTGGCACGGCATTGCCTCCACTCCGACGTCATTCCGGCGAAGGCCGCAAGCGCAGCGCTTCAGGCCACCCTAGAGCATTTCACATTCTGATTGCATCAGAACGTGAGCTCTAAGTTTTTGAGTTGTCGCGTTTTCGAACCGGAAAAGTGGAACCACTTTTCCTGAAAACGCTCTAGGAGCCCGACCCATTCGGGTTGAAACATCAAACTCCGCGTCATTCCCGCGAAAGCGGGAATCTCCGTTTTGCCGAAGCTCCGGGCCCGGAAGGGAACAGAGATTCCCGCTTTCGCGGGAATGACGCCGGGTTGGACCGGATTCGCGGAAATGATGCCGGTTGGACTGGATTCGAGCGAAACGGATCGTCCTCTAGGCGCTTCGCCCATTCGGCAGCGGCGTCCCTGCTTCCAGCAGCCCCGACTTCGCCAGATCGTCCCAGAAGGCGGCCGGAATTTCGACCTGCCACCAGTCCAGCAGGCCGTCGAGCTCGGCGGGCGATTTCGGGCCGGGCAGCATGGTGGTGACGGCCGGGTGCGCCATGGGGAATTGCAGGGCGGCGGCGCCGACCGGCACGCGATGCTCGGCGCAGAAGGCTTCGAGCCGCCTGACGCGATCGGCGATTTCCGGCGGTGCCTTGGCATAGTTCCAGGTGCCGTTGCCCATGAGGGCGCCGCCATTGAAGGGCGCCGCGGCGACCACCGCTACGCCGCGCCGGCGACAGGTTTCGAGGAAGGACAGCGAGCTCTGGTCGAGCAGGGTATAGCGGCCGGCGAGGAGGAACACGTCCCAGTCGCCGAGCTCGAGGGCATCGAGCAGCACCTGGAATTCGTTGACTCCGATGCCGATCGCCTTGATGGCGCCCCCGGCCTTGAGTTCCTGCAGAGCGCGATAGCCGCCGCCGGTGGTCAGCTGTTCCCATTTGGCAGGCGCTTCGGCGCCATGCGTCATGCTGCCGATATCGTGGACATAGAGGATGTCGACGGCGGCGAGGCCGAGCCGTTGCAGGCTGTCTTCCCAGGAGCGCATGATCGCGCCATAGGAATAGTCGTAGCCGATCTCGAAGGGAAAAGGCTGCGCCCAATTGTGCGGCCGGGTGCGCTGGGCGTCGCTCAGGACAGGCTTCAACAGGCCGCCCACCTTGGTCGAGAGCACGGTGCCCTCTCGGCGATAGCGGAGCGCGTCGCCGACGAAATGCTCGCCGCGCCCGAGGCCGTATTGGGGGGCGGTATCGAAATAGGTGAGGCCGCGCTCGAGCGCGTGGGTCACGGTCAGGCGGGCCTGTTCGGGCGGCACGTCGACGAAATTGCCGGCGAGGCTCGCCGTGCCCAGCCCGAAGCGCGGCAGGTCGAGATCGGCACGGGCAAGCCGGCTCTTGTCGAAGGCGATCTTGGTCGCGGCAGTCATAATATGCTCCTCACTCGGTATTGACCGGCATCTGACATGTCAGCCGGGTGGCCGTAAACCCGGTGACTGGAGCGGCCCGGCAAAATCGGCTATGAGCGGACCAATGACATATGACCTTCACAATTCGCGCCGCTTTTCCGTTGCGCCGATGATGGACTGGACGGACCGGCATTGCCGCTATCTGCACCGGCTGCTGACCCGGCGCGGCCTGCTGTTCACCGAAATGGTGACGAGCGCGGCGATCCTGCATGGCGATCGCGCCAGGCTGCTTGCCTATAATGCGGGCGAGCAGCCGGTCGCGCTGCAATTGGGCGGTTCGGACCCGGCGGAGCTGGCCGCCGCCGCCGCGATCGGTGCGCTGTTCGGCTATGACGAGATCAACCTCAATGTCGGCTGCCCGTCGGACCGGGTGCAGTCGGGCCGGTTCGGCGCCTGCCTGATGGCCGAGCCCGAACTCGTGGCCGATTGCGTCAGGGCGATGAAGGGAGCCACCGGCCTGCCGGTTACGGTCAAATGCCGGATCGGCATCGACGACCAGGATTCGGAGGCCGATCTCGACCGCTTCGCGGATGCGATGGTTTCGGCGGGCGTCGAGGCGCTTTATGTCCATGCGCGCAAAGCCTGGCTCAAGGGCCTGAGCCCGAAGGAAAACCGCACGGTGCCGCCGCTCCACTACGAGCGCGTCTATCGGCTGGCGAAGCGGCTCGCGCCCCTGCCGGTGATGATCAATGGCGGGATCGAGACGCTGGAGGCGGCGGAGGCGCATCTGGCCCATGTCTCGGGCGTGATGCTGGGGCGCGCGGCCTATCACAATCCGGTGCTGCTGGCGGAGGTGGACGAGCGCCTGTTCGGTGCGCCGGCCCGGCCGTTCGCGCTGGCGCAGGTGATGGGCGAGATGGCGGCCTATGCCGAGCGGGAGCTGTCGTCGGGCGCGCGGCTCAACCAGATCAGCCGGCACATGCTCGGGCTTGCCAATGGCCTGCCCGGCGCGCGGCAGTTCCGGCAGTTCCTGAGCGTCGATGCCGCAAGGCGGGGCGCCGGGCCGGAAGTGCTGATGCAGGCGCTCGAGGCTGTGGAGCCGAAGAAGGCGGCAGCGGCGTAGGAGCGCGTGGCCCATCCTTCGACAGGCTCAGGATGAGGTTGTGGGGTTTGCGGGGGCGGAGTTTCCAATTCTCGACAGGCTCAGGATGAGGTCGCGGAGGTTGCCTGGGCAGAGCGTCCAATTCTCCACCGCCTCATCCTGAGCCTCCTGAGCTTGTCGAAGGGCGAAGGATGGGCAGCGGACGCCCTAGGGCCAATCGACATTCAGGATTCACGCGGCGCTTGAGCGCTGATTCATTCCGTTCCGAGTTTGATGATTCGGAGCGGGATGATGCTTCAGCCGAAGCGCTATGAGTTGACCCAGGCGCAATGGGAGCGGATCGC
>DASZUI010000012.1:0-10686 GCA_035547675.1 Devosia sp. | reverse complement strand
GGGAGCGATCCGCTCCCATTGCGCCTGGGTCAACTCATAGCGCTTCGGCTGAAGCATCATCCCGCTCCGAATCATCAAACTCGGAACGAAATGAATCAGCGCTCAAGCGCCGCGTGAATCCTGAATGTCGATTGGCCCTAGGCCCGAAACCGCGCGGCGCTGAAAGCGGAGGGATCGAGGAACGGCTTTTCGCCGGTCGCCATTTCGGCGATGAGGCGGCCCGTGGCGGGGCCGAGCGTCATGCCGTGATGGGCGTGGCCGAAGGCGAACCAGAGCGCCTTGTGGCGCGGCGCGGGTCCGATGATCGGCATCATGTCCGGCGTGATCGGGCGGGCGCCCATCCACGGCTCCGGATCGAGCCGCTCGCCGATCGGGAAGAGCGTGCGCGCAATCGCCTCGTCGCGGTCGACCTGCACGGGCGTCTTGGGCGCGTCGCGATTGGCGAATTCCGCGCCAGTCGTAAGGCGGATGCCCTGGTTCATCGGCGCCAGCAAATAGCCCGGCTCGGAATCGAGAATCCAATGGGTCAGCGGCCGCACCGCCGGCTGGCGGTAATGCATATGGTAGCCGCGCTTGACCGAGAGCGGCAGGCGATAGCCGAGCCGCCGCGTCAGATCGCCGGCCCAGGGGCCGAGGGCGACGACCACCTGCCCCGCCTCGACGGCGCCCTCGGCGCTTTCGACGCGCCAGCCGCCGGATGGCGTCGCGGCAAGCGTGGTGGCGTCGCCCATGCGGAAGGCGCCGCCCAGCCGCTCGAACAGCCCGAAATAGGCCATCACCAGCGCGTGCGGATCGCGGATCGTCCAGGGATCGGTCCAATGCACGGCCCCAGCGAGGTCGGTCATCAGCCCGGGCTCGACCGCCTTCATCTGCCGGCCGTCGAGCTTGTCGCGGCCGACGCCGAATTCGCGCGCCAGCAGGTCGGCCTCGGCGAAGCCCTCGTCGCGCTTTTGGGCGGTGCGGAACATCAGGTACCAGCCGCCCTTGCCGATCAGCGCCTCGGCCCCCGAGGCGGTGATCAGCGCCTCGTGCTCGCGCACGGATGCCTCGATCAGCGGGGCGTAGGCGCGGGCGATGGCGGCGTAGTGCCTGGGCCACGAATGCCACCAATAGCGGGCCAGAAACGGCACCAGCGCCGGGATCGCCGTGGGGTGGTAGAACATGTCGGTGCTGTTGTTCAGCCCGTATTTCAGCAGCTTGCCGATGCCGAGCGGGAAGGCGTGCGGATGCACGCCCTCGCGCTGGATGAGCCCGGCATTGCCGTAGGAGGTTTCCTCGCCGGGATGCCGCCGGTCGAGCAGCACGACGCTGCGGCCACGCTGGGCCAGGTGCACCGCGGTACTTACCCCGACTATGCCCGCGCCAAGCACCAGAATGTCAGCGTTCATGGCCGCTCCTTCGCCAAATCACTTGCCGGCTGACTTTATGGCGAGGCGAAGGCGCCGGCGCAATCGACGGATTGTCCCACAAACGACAAAGGAGCGCCGAGCCTCAGGGTGCGGTCACCGGCGTGCCACCGACAGGATCGCCTCGGCGAGGCGGGGCACGGCGAAAGGCTTGGTGAGCACGGGCACGTCGGGCGGACATTCGGCCATGGCCCCGGTTTCGGCATAGCCGGTAATGATCACCGCGGGAAAATCGGCGCGCGCATTGCGGGCGAAGCGGATGAGATCGAGGCCGGAGGTGCCGGGCATGGCATAATCGGTAACGATGACGTCGTGCGCGGCGGGCGAATCCTCGATCACGGCGCGCGCCGCCGCGCCGCCATCGGCCGTGGTCACGGCAAACCCGAGATCGGTGAGGTGCTCCTCGGTGAAATGGCGAAGGCTCTCGCTGTCGTCGACCAGCAGCACGCGCACGCCTTTCACCGGCGGGCTCTCGGGGCCGCGCGGCTGGGCACCCTGGGCCTCGCCCGGGACGGGCCGTGCCGTGCGCGGCAGCCAGATGTCCACCCGCGTCCCCTTGCCGGGCGCCGACTCGATCTCGAGCGTGCCGCCGGACTGGCGCGCGAAGCCATAGGTCGTGCTGAGCCCCAGGCCGGTGCCCTTGCCCACCTCCTTGGTGGTGAAGAACGGCTCCATGACCTTGCTCAGCAGGTCCTTCGGGATGCCCTCGCCCGTGTCGGCAACGGAGATCACGACATAGTCGCCTGCCGGCAGCTCGCCGCGCGGTGCGGTGATCTGCCGATTGACGAGGCTCAGCGTCACGGTACCGCCCCCCGGGGTTGCGTCGCGGGCGTTGAGCACGAGGTTCATCACCGCCAGTTCGAGCTGCGAGGGGTCGACGAAAACCGGCCAGATATCTTCGTCCACCTGCCATTCGAGCGAAATCAGGCCGCCCAGGATGGGGCTCAGCAGCCCGCCCAGCGTGCGGCGTGTCTCGTCGAGCTCGACCACCTGGGGGGAAAGGCTCTGCCGGCGCGAAAAGGCCAGCATGCGGTCGACCAGCTGCTTGCCCTGCCCGAGCGCGTGGCGGGTCATGTCCATGATTTGGCGCGAACGGTCGTCCAGCGGCGTGCGGCGCTCGATCAGCGCGATGCCGCTCAGCACCGCCGCCAGTAGATTATTGAAATCATGTGCAATGCCGCCGGTGAGCTTGCCCAGCGCATCCATCTTCTGGGACTGCTGCAATTGTTCCTGCAGACGGCGCTCGGCCGAAACGTCGCGCATCGTGCCGGCGATGATATTGCCGCGGCCGGGCAGCCGGATGCCCTGGGCCAGCAGATAGACATAATGGCCGTCCGCATGGCGCCAGCGGAATTCGCAGTTCCGCTCCTCGCCATCCCAGGGCCCGTAGAAGACGGTCAGGTCGTCCGGGTGGACGCGCTCGCGCCAGATGCCGGGGTCGCGCGAAAACACCTCGGCCTCGAAGCCGGTGATCGCCGACACATTGCCGGAGACGAAGCGCGGGTCCAGCGTCTCGCCATCCCGCACGTAAAGGGCCAGGGGCAGCGAGCGCAGGAGAAGCGCCTCGCGCTCCTCGGAGGCGCGCAGCGCCTCGAGCACGCGCATCCGCTCCTGCTCGGCCTCCAGCCGCTCCTTGAGCAGGCGTTCCTGCGTGGCCGCTTTTTCGGCGATCTCGCGGGTCTTTTCGTAGAGGCTGACGAAGACCGACACCTTGGAGCGGATGATCAGGGGCTCCAGCGGCTTAAAGACGTAGTCGACGGCGCCGCTGTCATAGCCCTTGAGCAGGTGCGCATCTTCCTTGTTGATGGCGGTCAGGAAGATGATCGGCGTGTCGCGCGTCTGGACACGGGAGCGGATCAGGCGCGCCGTCTCGTAGCCATCCATGACGGGCATGAGCACGTCGAGAATGATGACGGCGAATTGCTGCTTCAGCAGAAAGCGCAGCGCCTCCTCGCCGGAACTGGCGCAAACGACGTCCGCGATGTCGCCCAGCACCTCGCTCAGCGCCAGCAGGTTGCGGTTGTCGTCATCGACCACGAGCACGCTGGCGCGGGGGAGGAGGGCATCCGCCTCCCCCTCGTGTTGGAACGCGAACTCGTCGGCGCTGTGCATCGCCATACCAGTCGCCGGCATTACTTGACCGCCACCAATTGTGGGCGGGCGGCGGCTTCGTTGCGCGCGCGGCCGATCCACACCCTGAGCAGGGCCATCAACAGGTCGAGGTCGACCGGCTTGGCGATGTAGTCGGAAGCCCCCGCGTCGAGGCATTTCTGGCGATCGCCTTTCATGGCCTTGGCCGTCACCGAAATGATCGGCAGATTGGCCAGGTGCGGCCGCCGGCGGATCTCGCGGATCGTCTCGTAGCCGTCCATCTCGGGCATCATGATATCGATAAGGGCGACATCGATGTCGTCGTAGCGCTCCAGCAGATTGATGCCGTCCATGCCGCGCTCGGCATGCAACACCTCTATGCCGTAGGTCTCGAGCACGCTGGTTAGCGAATAGATATTGCGGATGTCGTCATCGACGATCAACACCCTGGCGTGGGAGAGATCGACGGCGTCATCCGGGTCGGGCTCGCCGGCGGCAAGATGCAGGACCGGATGGGGCGGTGCCTCGACGGCGCCGACCGAGGCGAACGTCTCGAGCAATTGCTCGTGCGAGACCGGCTTGGTGAGCACGCTGGCGGCGCCCCGGTCGGCAAGGTCGCCGATGCGGTCGGCCCCGGAGATGATGTGGATCGGGATCGCGCTGGTCTTGGGATCGTGCCGCAGCAGGTCGAACAGCACCCAGCCGTCGATGTCCGAGAGCCCCAGGTCGAGCGTGATCGCGTCCGGCACGAGCTTGCGCGCCAGAGCCACCGTGCCGGCCCCCGCATTGGAGACGACGCCCTTGAGCCCGGCCGACTGGGCAACGCGCAGCAGGATGTCGCCAAAGGCTTGGTCATCCTCGACGATCAGCACCACGCGGTCGCCGGGGACGATCGAGTCCCGGTCATCGGCAATTTCCGAGATGTAGCCCTGCCGGTCCTCGGAGCCGACCAATTGCGGGCCGGGCAGCGGCGGGCGCTGGGCGGACACCGGATGCGGCCCGGCCAGCGGCACGAGCAGCGTAAAGGTTGAGCCCTTGCCCGGCGCGCTCTCGACGCGGATTTCGCCGTCGAGTAGCCGCGCGATTTCGCGGCTGATCGACAGGCCGAGGCCGGTGCCGCCATATTTGCGGCTCGTGGTGCCGTCGGCCTGCTGGAAGGCCTCGAAGATCAGCTTCTGCTTGTCGGCGGGTATGCCGATGCCGGTATCCTTGACGGCCACCGCCAGCGACTGCGCCTCGCCGTCCTCGACCAGCGAAAGATCGAGCGAAACCTCGCCCTTGGCGGTGAACTTGAAGGCGTTGGACAAGAGGTTGAGGATCACCTGCTGCAGGCGCTTCTCGTCGGTGCGGATAGCCGGGGGCAGGCGCGGGTCGACATTGATGGTGAAACCCAGCCCCTTGTCCGTCGCGATCTGGCGGAAGGTGCGCTCCACATGCTGGTGGAGCTGGGCCACCGGCATCTCGCCGATGTCGATGGAGACCGTGCCGGACTCGATCTTGGAGAGATCGAGAATGTCATTGATGAGGCTGAGCAGATCGGTGCCGGCCGAATTGATGGTACGGGCGAACTCCACCTGCTTTTCGTTGAGATTGCCCTGCTGGTTGCCGGCGAGCAGGTTCGACAGGATCAGCAGCGAGTTGAGCGGCGTGCGCAGCTCGTGGCTCATATTGGCGAGGAATTCCGACTTGTACTTGGAGGTGAGCGCCAGCTGCTCGGCTTTTTCCTCGAGCGCGCGGCGGGCCATCTCGATTTCGAGATTCTTGGCCTCCACCTGCTTCTTCTCGTTCTCGAGCAGCTGCGCCTTTTCCTGCAGCTCCTCATTGGTGGCGTGCAGCTCTTCCTGCTTGGTGGTCAGTTCGCGCTGGCGCGACTGGAGTTCGGCGGTGAGCTGCTGGGACCGCACCAGGAGGCCCTCGGTCCGCATGGTGGCTGCGATCGTGTTGAGCACGATGCCGACCGATTCCATGAGCTGGTTGAGGAAGACCTGGTGGGTGTCGCTGAAGCTCGAGAAGGAGGCGAGTTCGATCACCGCCTTGACCTCGTCTTCGAACAGCGCCGGCAGGATGACGACATTGGCCGGCGGCGCCGCACCCAGGCCGGTCGATATCTTGAGGAAATCGGCGGGCACATTGTCGAGCAGGATGGTACGGCGGTCGGCCGCCGCCTGCCCGATCAGGCCCTCGCGCAGCCCGATCCGGGAGCGGATTTCAGCGGCGCTTTCGGCGCCATAGCTCGCCACGAGATCGAGATGCACCTCAGAATCCTCGCGCGAGGTGACGTAGAACACGCCATATTGCGCGTTCACCAGCGGGGCGAGCTCGGACATGATCATCTGCGACACCGTCGCGAGGTCGCGTTCGCCCTGCAGCATACGGGAGAAGCGCGCGAGGTTGGTCTTGAGCCAGTCCTGCTCGGCGTTCTTCAACGTCTGATCCTTGAGGTTGCGGATCATCTCGTTGATGTTGTCCTTGAGCGAGGCCATCTCGCCGGAAGCTTCCACCGCGATCGACCGCGACAGGTCGCCCTTGGTCACGGCGGTCGCCACATCGGCGATCGAACGCACCTGGCTGGTCAGATTGGCCGCCATGGCGTTCACATTGTCGGTAAGGTCGCGCCAGAGGCCGGCGGCGCCGGGCACGCGGGCCTGGCCGCCGAGCTGCCCCTCGACGCCCACTTCGCGGGCGACGTTCGTCACCTGGTCGGCGAAGGTGGCGAGCGTCTCGATCATGCCGTTGATGGTATCGGCGAGGGCGGCGATTTCGCCCTTGGCATCCACGGTGAGCTTGCGCGTCAGATTGCCCTGCGCCACGGCGGTCACGACGTCGGCGATGCCGCGCACCTGATTGGTGAGATTGGTCGCCATCAGGTTCACATTGTCGGTCAGGTCCTTCCAGGTGCCGCCGACGCCCTTCACGTCGGCCTGGCCGCCCAGCTTGCCCTCCGTACCCACTTCACGGGCCACGCGCGTCACTTCCGAGGCGAAGGAATTGAGCTGATCAACCATGGTGTTGATCACTTCCTTGATCTGCAGGATCTCGCCCTGCACATCCACCGTGACCTTCTGCGTCAGGTCGCCATTGGCGATGGCGGTCGCGACCTTGGACACGTCGCGCAGCTGCACGGTCAGGTTACCGGCCATGGCGTTGACGTTGTCGGTCAGGTCCTTCCAGGTGCCGGCGACGCCTTCCACATGCGCCTGGCCGCCGAGCTTGCCTTCGGAACCCACTTCGCGGGCGACGCGCGTCACTTCCGAGGCGAAGGAGTTGAGCTGGTCCACCATGGTGTTGATGGTGTTCTTCAGCTCAAGGATTTCGCCCTTCACGTCCACGGTGATCTTCTTGGAGAGGTCGCCGCGCGCCACGGCCGTCGTCACCTCGGCGATGTTTCGCACCTGGCCGGTGAGGTTGGCGGCCATGAGGTTCACATTGTCGGTCAAATCCTTCCAGGTGCCGCCGACGCCCTTCACGTCCGCCTGGCCACCCAGCTTGCCTTCCGTACCCACTTCGCGTGCCACGCGCGTCACTTCCGAGGCGAAGGAATTGAGCTGGTCCACCATGGTGTTGATGGTGTTCTTCAGCTCCAGGATTTCGCCGCGCACATCCACGGTGATCTTCTTGGAGAGGTCGCCCGAGGCCACCGCCGTCGTCACCTCGGCGATGTTGCGCACCTGGCCGGTCAAGTTCTCGGCCATGGAGTTCACATTGTCGGTCAGGTCCTTCCAGGTGCCGGCAACGCCGGGCACTTGCGCCTGGCCGCCGAGCTTGCCTTCCGTACCCACTTCGCGGGCGACGCGCGTCACTTCGGAAGCGAAGGAGTTGAGCTGGTCCACCATGGTGTTGATGGTGTTCTTCAGCTCAAGGATTTCGCCCTTCACGTCCACCGTGATCTTCTTGGACAGATCGCCCGAGGCCACCGCGGTCGTCACCTCGGCGATGTTGCGCACCTGGGCGGTGAGGTTCGTCGCCATGGCGTTGACGTTGTCGGTCAAATCCTTCCAGGTGCCCGCCACGCCGCGCACCTGCGCCTGGCCGCCGAGCTTGCCCTCGGTGCCCACCTCGCGCGCCACGCGCGTCACTTCCGAGGAGAAGGAGGCGAGCTGGCCGACCATGGTGTTCACCACCTTGCCGATGCGCAGGAACTCGCCGCGCAGGGGCCGGCCGTCGATCTCCACGGCCATGGACTGCGTGAGGTCGCCGCGGGCCACCGCGCCGATCACGCGGGCGACCTCGGCCGTCGGCTGCACCAGGTCCTCGATCAGCTCGTTGACCGAGCGGACACTCGCCTCCCAACCGCCGGTGGCGTTGCTGACATGACCGCGCTCGCCGATGCGCCCATCCTTGCCCACGAGGCGCCCGAGGCGCTCGAACTCGCTGGCGAGCTGTTCGTTCAGCTCGACGATCTCGTTGAACGTGCGGGCGATCTCTCCATCCGCACCTTCAAAATCATACGGTAGCCTGACCCCGAAATCCCCACGCCTGAAGGCTCGGAGCGCCATCACGATCTGATGGCGGTCCAGTTCCTTGCGCTGCATTGCTGCTGTCACCCCAATCTCCCCTGAAGCCGCCGCGCAGGAGTTACGCGACGCCGAAACCGGCAAACTTCTCAGCCGCCCTTTGGTTCCGGGCCAACGCAGTTTTGTTGGGGACCCAAAAGAAAGGCCGCCGGTGTTGGCGGTCACCAGCGGCCGATCCAGGGTCGTTCAACGTCCTTTGGAGCGGTATCAGGCTGGCACGCGGCACGAGCCGAGTCGCTAACAAAAATCAAGTTCCCTTCGGTTCGCTATCGGCTGTCACACAGTGCTGCTAGGCTCGGGGCGGCAAAGTGGGAGGAGATAAGATGTCGAGCACACTGAACCCCTATCTGCATTTCGGCTCCAACGCCCGCGAGGCGATGGATTTCTACCGCTCGGTCTTCGGGGGAGAGCTGCAGGTTCTGCCCTTCGGCGACATGGCGCACGATCCCTCGCAGCGGGATCTGGTGATGCATGCCGCGCTGACTGCGCCCAACGGCTTCGTGCTGATGGGATCGGACACCTTCGAGGATGCCGGGCAGGCCAATGGCCGCGGCATGACGGTTTCGATCAGCGGCACCGACGAGGCGGAACTGCGCGGCTATTGGAACAAGCTCGCGGACGGCGCCGAGGTCACCATGCCGCTCGAAAAGGCGCCCTGGGGCGACAGCTTCGGCATGCTGAAGGATAAGTTCGGCGTGCCATGGATGATCAACATAACGGCCGCCCGATAACGAAAAGCCCGGCGCTTCGGCGCCGGGCTCCGCTTTTGCGCAAAAGCCGCTTTCGTCAGGTGCGCCGGGTGGCGCGGACGATGAAGCCATAGATGATCAGCAGGATCACCGAGCCGACAATGGCGCCGATGAGGCCGGCGCTCTGATCGGGCTGGTACCAGCCGATCGCCTGCCCCAGCCAGGTGGCCAGCAGGGCGCCGACAATGCCGATGATCACGGTCCAGATGAAGCCGCTCGGCGCGCCGCTGCCATGGACGATGAACTTGGCGATCAGGCCGGCGATGAAGCCGATAATGATAGTCCAGATGATACCCATGTCAGTGCTTGCCCCAGAATGAACCAGAATTGGCTTCCTGCGGCGTCGGCACGCGGGAATCCGGCGTGAGCTGGTCGACGGCGTGCGGCAGCACCTGCGAGAGGCGCTGCAGCAGCTGATCGCGGCTCAGGCCCGTCTGCTGCGCGAGCTGGTCGATCACGTCGCCGCCCACCGCCTGCTCCACCTGTTGCGGCGCCGGCTGGCGCTGCGGGCCGTCCTGGACCCAGGAATTGGCGATGTCGCCATGCCCGGCCTGCTGGAACTTGTCGAGCAGGTCGCCAAGGCCGCCGCTGACCACCTGGCCGGTAGAGGCATTGCCGCCGAGCGCGCCGGCGAGGCCGCCCAGCAAGCCGCCGAGCCCGCTATCGCCCTGGGACGGAGCACTGGCCGGGGCGGGATTGCCGGAGGCCGGCGCGGTGCCGCCGCCCTTGTTGCCGAGCAGGCCGCCCAATGCATCGGCAATCTTATCGCGGTTCTCGAAACCCTTGACCGCGAGCAAGCCGAGCAGAGCGATCGCCGCCGGCGACAGGCCCTTCTCGTTCGCGAAACCCTGATCGAACAAACCCATCTGCGAAGACCCTCCTGAGTGCCCCCGAAACACAGTCTAGCCGGAAACGTTCCGTCTACCAATGGCATGGCTCGTTCGGCGTAACGCCCCTAGATGACAGGCTGATGCCACCAGCCCCTCGGCCTGACCGAATTTGCGATCCGGGCCGGACAGTCTCCCGCCCTTCGGCTAGCGCGGGACGCGGCCTTCGATCGGGTAGGCGGGGTCGTTGAAGCCGGGCGTCGAGGCATGGCCGGGCGTTACCAGACCGTCGATGAAGGCCTCGTCCGAGGCGTCCAGCTTCACCTCGAGGGCGCGAATATAGCTGTCCCAGTGCGCTTCGGTCCGCGGGCCGGTGATGGCCGAGGCGACGAGCTTGTTGTTGAGCACCCAGGCGATGGCAAAGTCGGCGGGCTCGATGCCCTTGGCGCGGGCATGATCGGCGATCTTCTTGGCGACCTCCAGTGATTCCGGCCGCCATTCGGTTTCCATGATGCGCTTGTCATGGCGGCCGGCACGGGTGTCGGCCGGCGGGGCCTTGCCGGGCTCGTATTTGCCGGTGAGCACGCCGCGCGCCAGGGGCGAATAGGGCACGATGCCGAGGCCATAGTGATGCGCCGCCGGTATTTGCTCGGCCTCCGCGGTGCGGGTCACGATGTTGTAGAGCGGCTGGCTCGCCACCGGCCGGTCAATGCCCAGCGCATCGGCGATCTGGCACATTTCGGCGATGCGGAAGGCGCGGAAGTTCGACACGGCGAAGTAGCGGAGCTTGCCGGCGCGGATCAGATCGGCCACGGCCCGGACCGCCTCCTCGGGCGGTGCATCGAGGACCGCGCGGTGGAAATAGAGGATATCGATGTAGTCGGTACCGAGCCGGCGCAGCGAGTTCTCGACTTCCTCGACAACCCATTTCCTAGAGTACCCGCCGCGATTGGGGCCGGGCGCCGCCGGCACGTTGACGAATTTGGTGGCCAGCACCCAATGGTCGCGATGCGCCTTGATGCCCTTGCCGACGACGGTCTCGGAGGCGCCATCGCCATAGACATCGGCGGTATCGATGAAGTTGACGCCCTGCTCGCGC
>DASZUI010000011.1:0-6369 GCA_035547675.1 Devosia sp. | reverse complement strand
GGGAGCGATCCGCTCCCATTGCGCCTGGGTCAACTCATAGCGCTTCGGCTGAAGCATCATCCCGCTCCGAATCATCAAACTCGGAACGGAATGAATCAGCGCTCAAGCGCCGCGTGAATCCTGAATGTCGATTGGCCCTAGAGCGTCTGGTGGCTAGCGGCGAAAGGCCGGTCCAGGCGAATGGCTGGCCCAGCGCCGCATCAGCAGCCCAACAATATCGCCGCGCCGGCCTTCAAGCCTTTGCGTGAGCAGCGCCAGCCCGGCCGCCCAGAAGGCCTCGGCAATGACCGAGGCCGTCGCCAGCCCCATGATGCCCCAATGCGGCGTGAGCAGCGTCGCCATCGTCACCAGCACCAGCACGGCGCAGAAGCAGAGCGAAGCGCTCTTCACCTGATGGCCGCCCAGCGCCAGCAATTCGCCGTTCATGCCGCCCGAGGTGCGGAACGCCTGTCCGACCATGAACAGCAGCAGCGGCCAGTAGCCGGCGCCATATTCGACGCCGTAAAGCCTGAGGATCGCCGGCCCGAACAGCACGCAGGCGAGGATTGCCAGCCCCATGATCGACAGCCCCGCCAGATTCATGCGCAGCAGCAGCCGGTCGGTGTCGGCGCCGCTCGCCCGCGCCGAGGCCAGGTCGCGCAGCACGAAAGGTTGCGACGCCGAGCTGAAGAAGCCAATGAGCGCCGCAAGCCTCACCGCGACGCCGAGCACCGCCACTTCCGAAGACGGCAGGAACAGGCCGCCCAGCATCACCACCAAATCGGCCGAGGCGCCGGCAACCACCGTCACCAGCAGCATCGCGACCGCCCGGTGGCGCAGGAAGCGGGTCAGGTTGCGCGACACCGCCGGTGCGGTCCACGGCCAGACATTGTCCTTGCCGAGGATCGCCGCCTGCCCGATCGCCACCCCGAACGAGATCGCAACCAGCGCCATCAGCACATAGTCGACGTCGCGCCCCACCCCGGCGAGCACCATGCCGGCCACGAAGATCAGCAGCAGCAGCGGCCGCGCCACGAAATCCGGGGCGTAGGACAGCGTGAAGCGCCGTTGCGCATTGGCCGAGCTGTTGTTGAGCCGGAGCGCCGCCAGCGGCACCGCCGCAAGGCACCCGAACAGCAGCGCCTTGGCCATATGGTCCGACAGCGGCAGGAAGAAATAGGCGATGACGCTGGCAAGCAGCATCAGCAGCGCCGCGATTACCATGTCGCGCCGGCTGACTGCGAGAAACGCATCCACCAGCCGCGAGCGGCCGAAGGCGCGATAACGCGCGAGATAGGTGAGCGCCAACGTATGGTAGCCACAGGTCATCAGCAGGCTGACGAAGGTCGTCACGCTCATGGCGAGGAAGACGACGCCGACATCGGCCGCCGCGAAGCTGCGCGCCAGGATTAGTTGGCTGAGGAAGCTGAAGACGGCACCCGCGAGCCGCGCGCCCATCAGCCCGAAGGCGGCGAGCGCCAGGCGAAACAATGCCTCCGAGCGGCCAAAGGCCGGCCCCCTGAGCTCCGTGTCCACCGCGTTGAACGCCATTCCAGGCCCCTGCTAACGAATTGCATACCACCCGAGCGTCACCGTTCCCTTAAGCCTGTAACGCCCGGCCTGTCCAAGCCGGCTTGGCAGGATCGTTAACCCGGCTCTGGCATGCTTGCTTGTCCACAAGGACGCGGAATGACTGGCGCTGCCTGGGGGCGGACGAATTGGCTACATCTTCGTTACGGGTCCTTCAGGTGCTGCGCGCGCCCGTGGGGGGACTTTTCCGCCATGTCGGCGACCTCACGGTCGAGCTGGCGTCCCGCGGACATCAGGTCGGCATCGTGGCCGACCGCGCCGGCGATGCGCGCACCGATGAAAAGTTCGCAATGCTCGCGCCACATGCGGCACTTGGCATCCACCGCCTGCCCATGCCGCGCCTCATCGGCCCCGGCGACCTCACCACGCCGCTCGCCATCCGCAGGCTGGCGCGCCGGCTCGGCATCGATGTGATCCATGGTCATGGCGCCAAGGGCGGCCTGTCGGCCCGCCTCGCCCGCCGCAACGGCACGCCCGTCGCGCTCTACACCCCCCATGGCGGCGTGCTCCACTACCCGCCGGGTTCGATGTCGGGACGGTTGTTCCGTGGCCTGGAGCGCCGCCTTCTCGCCCGGACGGACGCGGTGATCTTCGAAAGCGAATTCGCGCGCCGGGCCTTCTCCGAAGGCATCGCGCCGCCGCCCTGCCCGGCGCCGGTGATCCACAATGGCCTGCTCGAGGCCGAGTTCGAACCCGTAACGCCCGCCGCAGACGCCAGGGATTTCGTTTTCCTCGGCGAATTCCGCGAGCTCAAGGGCATACGCTACCTGTTGCAGGCGCTCACCGGGGTAATGGCCGATGGCCGCCCGGCCACGCTGGTCATGGCGGGCGCCGGCCCGGATTTCGAAGCCTTCAGAGAACTGGCCGCCACGCTCGGCCTCGCCGCCCGAGTCGAGTTTGCCGGCGTCCGCCCGGCGCGCGAGATGTTCGTCCGCGGCCGCATCGCCGTCGTGCCCTCGCTGGCCGAGTCCCTGCCCTACGTGGTGATGGAAGCGACGGCCGCCGGCCGGCCGGTGATCGCCACCAATGTCGGCGGCACGGCGGAAATCTTCGGCCCTACCGCGCCGAGCCTCGTGCCGCCGGCCAATGTGCCCGCGCTCGCCGACGCCATGCAGGCCGCCCTCGACGCGCCGGAGGCCGCCGAGGCCGAGGCGCGCCGGCGCCTCGAATTCATCCGCACACGCTTTTCGGTCGTGTACATGGCCGACCAGATCGAGGCGCTCTACCGCCAGGCGCTGGCAAGTTAATCTTAACGCTCGCTTTTCACCCCCTCTTCACGGCCGAAGCGATAATTTCCCGGCGAAATCCAACCGAGCATCCGGCCTGAGAGATGTTTCGCATCGATCCCAAGGAAGCCATCCTCGACCATGCCGCCCGCGCGGTCGCCGCCGGCGCAGGCCTGACCGAGGCCGCCACCGACCTGCTGACCCGCCCCGTCGAGCGCAACCTGCCTGGCGCCGTCATCACCGGCGTCGCGCAGGCGGTCGAAGCGCTGCTGCTGGCGACGCTGGGCCTGGCCATCTACGGGGCCTATGTCCATAACGGGCAGTTCGCCTTTTATTTCGCCGTCATTCTCGGGGCGACGCTGGTCGCCAATGTGCTGTTCAATGCGGCGCGCACCCACCGCATCGCCATGTACCGCTCGGCCCTGCAGCAGAACGGCCGCGTGCTCGCCGCCTGGTCGGCGGTGACGATCCTGCTCTCGCTTCTCGTCTTCATGTTCAAGGCGTCCGATATGGTGAGCCGGGTCTGGCTCGTCGGCTGGTATGCCTCGGGCGCGCTGGTGCTGGTGCTTTTCCGCCTGTCCCTGCGCGCACTGGTGCGGCAATGGACGGCCGAGGGCCGCCTCAAGCGCCGCACCGTCATCGTCGGCGGCGGCAAGGACGCCGAGGAGCTGATCGCCGCCATCCACCGGAGCGCCGACAGCGATGTCGAGCTGATCGGTCTCTTCGACGATCGCATCGACGATCGCTCGCCCGAAATGGTCGCCGGCACGCCCAAGCTCGGCAAGGTGGCGGGACTGGTCGAGTTCGCGCGCCACACCCGCGTCGACCTGGTCATCGTCTCCATGCCGCTTTCAGCCGAAACGCGCGTGCTCGAAATGCTCAAGCAGCTCTGGGTACTGCCGGTCGACATCCGGCTCTCCGCCCATATGAGCAAGCTGCGCTTCGCCTCCCGCGCCTATTCCTATCTCGGCGAGGTGCCGGTCTTCGATGTCGCCGACCGGCCGATTTCGGACTGGAACCTCGTTTTCAAATGGCTCTTCGATCACCTCGTCGCCGCCATCGCGCTCATCCTGCTGTCGCCGGTAATGATCGCGACCGCCATCGCGATAAAGCTCGACAGCAAGGGCCCGGTGCTGTTCCGCCAGAAGCGGCATGGCTTCAATAACGAGCTGATCGAGGTCTACAAGTTCCGCTCCATGTATGTGGATCGCGCCGATGCGGGCGCGGCCAAGCTGGTGACCAAGGACGATCCGCGCGTCACCCGCGTCGGCCGCTTCATCCGCAAGACCTCGATCGACGAGCTGCCGCAGCTCTTCAACGTGCTCAGGGGCCAGCTCTCCATCGTCGGCCCGCGCCCCCACGCGCTCCAGGCCAAGGCGGCCAACGTCCTCTATTACGAGGCGGTGGAAGGCTATTTCGCCCGCCACCGGGTCAAGCCGGGCATCACCGGCTGGGCGCAAATCAATGGCTGGCGCGGCGAAACCGACACGCTCGACAAGATCATGCAGCGCGTCAACCACGACCTCTATTACATCGAGCACTGGAGCCTCCTGCTCGACCTCTACATTCTCGTCATGACCCCGGTCTCGCTGGTGCTGCGCGGCGAGAACGCCTACTGATGGCGCTGGCCGCCACCGCCGGCTTCGCCGAACCGCGCCCCCCGCGCGGCCGGGTATTTGTCGCCGGCGCGCTGAAAATCCTGCTCGATCGCCTGGTCTGGTTCTGGATCTTCATGGGCGGCATGATCATCGTCGAGCCGTCGCCCTACGAATTCGTCTTCGCCCTGGTGCTGCCGCTGGCGCTGTTTGCCGGCATGAAGGTCTATCGCTCGACGGTCGGGCTGCTCCTGCTCATCGTCGCCTTCTCCCCCTTTGCCGCCATCGCCGCGTTCCAGGCGACCTACACGCCCGCGACGAGCACGCTGGTCTATCAGGGCGTGACCATCTTCCTGATGCTCACCGGCTTCTTTCTCGCCAATTATGTCGCCGAGCGCCCGCAGGAACGCATGCGCCGGATCATGCAGGCCTATACGGCAATGGCCGTGATCTCCGCCATCGCCGGCACGCTGGGCTATCTGCACATGGTCCCCGGCATGTACGACGTCCTCACCCGCTACAGCCGCGCCAAGGGCTTTTTCCAGGACCCCAACGTCTTTGCGCCCTTCCTCATCCTGCCGGCGTTTTACGCGCTGCAGCGGCTGCTGCTCCTGCGCGGCCGGCTGAGCTTTCTCCTCAACGGCGCGATCTTCATGGTGCTGATGGTCGGCGTCTTCGTCAGCTTCTCGCGCGCCGCCTGGGGCAGTCTGGCCGGCGGCGCGGCCATGCTCTTCCTCGCCGTTTATTTTCTGGAGGCCAACGCCCGGGAAAAAGTCCGCATGCTCGTGCTGGCGCTGATGGGCAGCGCGATGGTCGTGCTGGCGCTGGCGGGCCTGCTCAGCATCCCCTCGGTCGGCGCCCTGTTCTCCGAGCGTGCCACGGTCGCCGAAAGCTATGACAGCGGCGAAAACGGCCGCTTCGGCCGGCAGGGCTATGCCTGGGATTTGGCGCTATCCAACCCGCTCGGCATCGGCCCCGCCGAGTTCCACAATCTCCGCATCACCGAGGAGCCGCACGACACCTATGTCAACGTCATCCATGTCTATGGCTGGGGCGGCGGGCTGGCCTTCTTTGCCATCCTCGCGCTGACGCTGGGCAAGGCCGTCGCCGGCCTCTGGCGCGCCGGCCCCAATCGCCGCCTGATGCTCCCGCTGCTCGCCACCTATGTCCCGCTCATCATTGAGGCCGCCATCATCGACATCGACCACTGGCGCCATCTCTATCTGCTCGTCGGCCTCATCTGGGGCGTCTCCAGCGGCTTCGAGCGGCTAATGCCGGGCGAGGACAAGAAGACGGCGGTGGTATGACCCAGCCATTCGGCTGGACCTGCCTTTCGATGTGGTGATGTAGGTGCCATAAGCGCCCCTCCCCCTTGAGGGGAGGGTGGCGGCAGCCGGGTGGGGGTAAACAACGCACGCCGGTGCATGCTGCAAGGCACCCCCACCCTTGATCCCTCCCCTCAAGGGGGAGGGAGACGAGGCGGCACCCTACCTGCCCACAACGATCGGTCCAGCCGAATGGCTGAAATACCGCCCCGCCAGTTCCGCGGTCACCCGCGCAAAATCCGCCGCATGCGCCTGCGCAAGCGCCGTCTCCCCATGCGACCCGATCCAGGCGAGCAGCGCCATGCGCCTGAGCAGGACCATGGCATCGATGATGCCCAGATCAGCATCCGACAGCGTTCTCACCTGCCGGTAACCATCGAGCCAGCGCCGCCGCAGCTCCGGCGCCTGTGGATCGGCCTCATGGAAGGAAATCGCCGCCGCGAAGTCATACATGAACCAGCCGAAGCCGCAGTCGTCGAAATCGATCAGCGTCACCCGGTCGCCATCGACCAATAAATTGGCGAGCCGCATATCGGCATGGATCAGCCCGAAGCGGTCCGGGCCCTCGCCATAGGCCGCGAGGTCCGCCCTGAGCCGCGCATCCAGCATCTCCAGCGTCCGTGCCACCGCGCCTTCGACCTGTGGCGCCGAGCG
>DASZUI010000010.1:0-13726 GCA_035547675.1 Devosia sp. | reverse complement strand
GCGCGCCTATTCCTGTAGGCCGCCGGATGGCGAGCCTGCCCGAACTGCTGCGCAGCCCGCCGGCGCGGAATTTCTCGATTCTCTGGGTGGTGCTGAACTGCCTCGTGCCGCTCGCCCCGCTGCTCATCGGCCAGGATGTCGCCATCGCTTGGCAGGCACATCTGGGCGGCTTTTTTACCGGCCTGATGCTCGTGCCGTTTTTCGAGCATGGCGCGCGCGTGAGTGCGACGGAGTGAGTGGGGCGGGAAGGCCCCCTCACCCGGATGCTCACGCATCCGACCTCTCCCCCAAAGGGAGAGGTGATTCAGGGCAGCACCTCGCCGCAGCGTCACCTCTCCCTCGGGGGAGAGGTCGGCGCGCAGCGCCGGGTGAGGGGGCCTTCACGCCGTCTCAGCGATTATAAACCAGCTCCGGATCGAACAGCCGCTTCTCGCCCGTATCGACTAGCCCGGCCGCGCCGTTCTCGACGCTGACGCGCCGGTAGAAGCAGCTTTTGCGGCCGGTGTGGCAGGCGGCGCCGCGCCCGGTCTGCTCCACCAGCACGAGCAGCGCGTCCTGGTCACAATCCACCTGCATTTCGACGAGTTTCTGCACCTCGCCGGAGGTCTCGCCCTTTTTCCAGAGCTTGCCGCGCGAGCGGGAGAAGTAATGGACCTCGCCCGTCTGCAGGGTCAGCGACAGCGCCTCGGCGTTCATGTGCGCGACCATCAGCACCGCCCCACTCGACGCCTCGACGGCGATGGCCGTGACCAGGCCCTTGTCGTCGAAGCGCGGCGCGAAGACCGGGCCCTCCTCGAGGGCATCGTGCGACAGGGATTGCGGATCGGTGAATGCCGGGCTCATGCCGCAGCTTAACGCGGGATGGGGCACGCGAAAACCATCATGTGAATGCTGATGCGCCGCGCTGGCCGGAAACTGGATTCCCGCCTGCGCGGGAATGACGGCGGTTGTGGCGAGGCCGTGCCTCGCTCCCATCGTCATTCCGCGAAGGCGGGAATCCAGTTTACTTTCAGCGCCCCCGCACCATCGCGAAGAACCGCTCCTGCTCGCGCTTGTCCTCGGCGAAGACCCCGGTGAAGCGCTGCGTCACGGTCGAGGCGCCGTGGGCGTGAACGCCGCGCATGGTCATGCAGAGGTGTTCCGCCTCCAGCATCACCGCCGCGCCGCGTGGATTGAGGTTTTCGTTGACCGCGTCGAGAACCTGCTGCGTCAGGTTTTCCTGCGTCTGCAGCCGCCGCGCGAACACATTGACCAGCCGCGCGAGCTTGGACAGGCCGACCACGCCCTCAGTGGGGAGATAGGCGATATGCGCCTTGCCGAAGAACGGCACCATGTGGTGCTCGCAATGCGAATGGAAGGGAATATCCTTGACCAGCACGACGTCGTCATAGCCGCCGACCTCGCGAAAGGTCTTGCTCAGGACGGCCTTGGGATCCTGTCCATAGCCCTCGAAAAGCTCGCCATAGGCCTCCGCGACGCGGCTCGGCGTATCGAGCAGGCCCTCGCGATCGGGGTCGTCCCCGGCCCAGGCGATGAGCGTGCGGATGGCGGCTTCGGCCTCCTCCCGGCTCGGGCGCACGATTTCGCGAGGGGTCGGCGGGGTGTGCGGCTTGAGGCTCAGGTCCATATCGGGCTCCCGGGAGGCGCAGCGCGTGACAGGCCGCCCCTTCAACAACCGGGGCAGGCACACTTATATAGGTGGGCTGGTGATGCTCTCAAGAAACAGAATTGTGCGGCAGATGGAGCTGAGCGATCTCTATTCTGAAAAGATCCTCGAGATCGCAGGCAATCCACCGGACGCCCCGCGCCTGGCGAATCCCGACGCTTCGGCGCGGAAAGTCTCGCGCGTCTGCGGCTCGGTGATCGAGGTCGATATCCGCGTCGCCGACGGCATCATCACCGCCTATGGGCATGAGGTGAACGCCTGTGCGCTCGGCCAGACCTCGGCCGCGGTCGTGGCCAGCCATATTGTCGGCACGCCGGCCCGCGAATTCCGCCGCCTTCGCGATGAAATGACCGCCATGCTCAAGGCCGATGGCGCGCCGCCCGGCGGCAAATGGGCGGACCTCGCCTATCTCGAGCCGGTCCGCGACTACAAGCCGCGCCACGCCTCGACCCTGCTGGTGTTCGACGCGGTTGCGGAGGCGCTCGACAAGCTCGGGGCCGGCGCGGTGTGAGCGCATGTTGAAGACGGTTTCCGACAGCTTCTGGTCGGCGGTGGACCTGCCGTTCAAGCTGGTTTCGATCGGCCTGATCGCGATCTACCGCTATACGCTCTCCGCCTTTGTCGGCCGCACCTGCCGGCACATGCCGTCCTGCTCGGAATATACCGCCGCGGCGATCTGGAGATTCGGTTTCTGGCCGGGCGGCTGGATGGGCGCCGCCCGCCTCTCCCGCTGCCGCCCCGGCGGCACGCATGGCTACGACCCGGTGCCCGAGATCATCCCCCGCGATGCGGTGTGGTACCGGCCCTGGACCTATGGGCGCTGGCGGTAGCCAGCCATTCGGCTGGACCGCTCGCCTGCAAGGCTGGGTGGAATCAGACACGGTCTATGATAGACAGCCGTGTCGCAATGCGACCTACCGGCCATATGGCCACTTCAGGAGATGAAAATGACGATCAAGGTGACGTTCCCCGACGGTGCTGTGCGCGAATACGCGGCGGGCACCACGGGCACCACTATCGTCGACGGCCTCTCCAAGAGCCTCGCCAAGAAGACCGTCGCCATGAAGTGGAACGGCGTGCTGTCGGACCTCTCCGATCCGCTGAACGAGGACGGCAAAATCGAATTCGTCGACCGCGATTCCCCGGAAGGGCTCGGCCTTATCCGGCACGATGCGGCGCATGTGCTCGCCGAGGCGGTGCAGGAACTCTGGCCCGGCACGCAGGTCACCATCGGCCCGGTGATCGAGAACGGCTTCTATTACGATTTCTACCGCCAGACGCCCTTCTCGGAGGACGAGCTGCGGCAGATCGAAAAGAAGATGGCTGAGATCATCGCCAGAGGCGCCGCCTTCACCAAGGAGGTCTGGAGCCGTGACGAGGCCAAGCGCGTCTTCGCCAGCAAGGGCGAGAAGTTCAAGGTCGAGCTGGTCGATGCCATCCCCGAGGACCAGGACGTCAAGATTTACAAGCAGGGCCAGTGGTTCGACCTCTGCCGCGGCCCGCATATGCGGACCACCAAGGATGTCGGCACGGCCTTCAGGCTGACCAAGGTGGCGGGCGCCTATTGGCGCGGCGATTCCAACCGCGAAGTGCTGTCGCGCATCTATGGCACCGCCTTTGCCAACCAGGCCGATCTCGACGGCTATCTGACAATGATCGAGGAGGCCGAGAAGCGCGACCACCGCAAGCTCGGCCGCGAGCTCGACCTGTTCCATCTGCAGGACGAGGCGCCCGGCTCGGTCTTCTGGCACCCCAAGGGCTTCGTGATCTATCACGCGCTCGAGGACTATATCCGTCGCCGCCTGAACAATGCCGGCTATGTCGAGGTGAAGACCCCGCAGCTCATGTCGGCCAAGTTCTGGGAGGCCTCGGGCCACTGGGGCAAATATCGCGAGAACATGTTCGTCGTGCCCGACGAAATTCCCGGCACCGAGGAGGAGGGCCCCGTGCTCTCCGGCAAGGCGGACCTCATGGCGCTGAAGCCCATGAACTGCCCGGCGCATATCCAGATCTTCAACCAGGGCATCAAGAGCTATCGCGACCTGCCGATCCGCATGGCCGAGTTCGGCTGCTGCCACCGAAACGAGGCGCATGGCGCGCTGCACGGGCTGATGCGCGTCCGCCAGATGACGCAGGACGACGCGCACATCTTCTGCCGCGAGGATCAGATTCAGTCCGAGACCGAGCATTTCGTGAACCTGCTCTACTCGGTCTATACCGACATGGGCTTCTCGGACGTGGTCATCAAGCTGGCGACGCGTCCCGAGAAATTCGGCGGCACCATCGAGCGCTGGAACGCGGCGGAGAAGGCGCTGGGCGATGCGCTGCTCGCCACCGGGCATAAGTTCGAGATCGCGGCCGGCGAGGGCGCCTTCTACGCGCCCAAGCTCGAGTTCCATCTCAAGGACGCCATCGGCCGGTCCTGGCAGGTGGGCACGCTGCAGCTCGACTATGTGCTGCCGGAACGGCTCGATGCCACCTACGTCACCGAGGACGGCAGCCGGAAATATGCGGTGATGCTGCATCGGGCCGTGCTCGGCACGCTGGAGCGCTTCATGGGCATCATGCTCGAGCACTATGCCGGCAAGCTGCCGATCTGGCTCGCCCCGGTACAGGTGGTGGTGGCGACCATCGTTTCGGAAGCCGACGGCTATGCGCAAAAGCTGGTGGGCCAGCTCCGCGCCGCTGGCATCCGCGCCGAGATCGACACGCGCAACGAGAAGATCAACTACAAGGTGCGCGAGCACTCGACCCAGAAGGTGCCGCTGATGTTCGTGGTCGGCAAGCGCGAGGCGGAGGAGGGGACGGTCTCCGTCCGCCGTCTCGGCAGCGAAGGCCAGAAGGTCGTGCCCGCCATGGACGCCATCGTCTCGCTCATGGCCGAGATCGTGCCGCCCGACCTGCAGCAGAAGGTCAAGGAAGCGGCCTGAACGGTTCTGCCGGCTGATTGAAAGGGCTCCGCCGCCCCGCGGCGGGGCCTTTTGCCGTTTAGGGCACCCTTAATCCGTCGCGCCGCCCGTCTTGCCGTAAACATTGGTTTCGGCGAGGTTGAGGATGCGGAACGATGTGGGGCTGTCCTGGCTCTGGCCGTCCTGGTTCGCCCCGGCCGAGGCGTTCTGCGGGCCATCGCCGAAACGGATGACGGCCAGCCCCTTCTGCGCCTGCTGCTTGGCCTGGTCGGCGCCCTTCTTGTTCTGCTCGGTATTGGGCAGGCGGACCAGGCGCGGCTCATTGTCCTTGTCGAGCTTGACCAGCAGGTAAATCCACTGGCTGCCGTCGACGCTGTCGATGACGGTTGCCTCCGTGCCGTCGAGATAGCGGGAGTCGACGGCATAGCCCACATAGGCGACGAGGCTGACCGAGCCCCAGAACAGCGCGACAAAGAGCGCCGGCAGCACCAGCGGCGTCATGCGCTTGAACCAGATTACGGTGACGATGAATGTCATGAGCGAGCCGAGGGCCAGCAAGGTGACGAACAGGATCACTGGACGACCTCCGCGAGCTTGATCTGCGATGTGGTGTCGATGCTCGACACGGACCCGTCCGGCTGCACGTCGAAGGAGGCGATCGTTCGCTCCTCGCCGGGCGTATCGAGGGGCACCGTGCGCTCGGCCACCACCTGATAGGGATTGAGCTTGATGATCTGCACCTTGGCCTGGATGGGCGGCTTGTCGCGCAGCGCATAGAGCATGACGTTGACGACGTGCTGCCCCGGCATGATCGCCCGGACCGATGCCATCTCACGCCGGGTGGTGCTGGTGATCGCCTGGCCGTCGGCGGCGAGCACCACGTTGTTGCTGCCCATGTCGTCGCGATCGAGGCTGATCAGGCCCTTGTCCCGGTTGCGGAAATTCACGATGTCGCCATGCGGGTTGCGCACCCACAGATCGACGTCGCTGCGCGAATTGTCGCCCCATTCCAGGATGGCGATGAATTCCGCCTTCTGCTCCACATTGCCTTTGGAGAGCGCGTGGTTCTGCGACAGCAATATGCCCGTGACCACCGCGAACAGCGCGACCAGCACCGTCAGCAGGTCGATATAGGCGATGCTGGTCTGCCGGTTCATCATTTGGGCTGGTGCCCGAAGACCACCCACATCTGCAAATCCATCAGCAGCGAGAACGCCATGCCGCAAAGCGTGGTGATGAGCAGGGTGGACATGCCGCGGACCAGCGCGGCGAAGACCTGCGCCACATCATTGATGTTCTGCGTGCCCAGATTGTGCATCAGCAGCATGATGCCGATGACCGTGCCGATCAGGCCCACCGAGGTCAGCCGGTTCGATACGAAATAGACGAGCGCCGAGCTGCCATATTGCCGGGTGGCCCCGATATAGAGGGTGAGCAGCAGGTAGATGCCGATGATCAGGAAGCTGAAGCGGGTGGCGTCGAACTGCCAGAGGAACTGCACCGCATTGCCGAAATAGGCGGCATAGGCGAAGAGGAACAACACGAGGCAGTTGAAGAGCGAATAGCGCAGGATGATCTCGTGGCCGTCCCGGCCGCCCTGGGCGGGCTGGAGCCGACCGGCGTTGCCACTCGCATCGGGCTCGAGGCCGGCTCCGATTTCGTTGTCCGAAATTGCAACGTTTGCCATGGTCGACCTCTCCTTGCGGACGTGACGACGCGCAGCCCCGGCGGGTCCGGGTCTGGGATAGAAGGTGCTGGTGAGGCTCGGCGATCCGAAGCGAACCGGCTCGAGGGCCAGGGCGCCACACCTGTGGGGCCGATGCGGCGATATCCGCGCCGCATGACGACAAACCCGCCTCCTCGGCTTCGGTTCCGCCAGGATATGCGCGAACGCCGGACGGCAGCCTGCCGCCCGGCGCATGTCAAATCGGGTTCATCGGGCCGCCGCAGCGATCCGGCCGCGGCGGGCGGGCGCCGTCAATAGAGCCCGCTCACCTCGACCGGCTTGTCCGCCTCGATCGCGACGGCGTTGCGCAGCGGCGCGCCGAACTGGGCTTCCTCGATCTCGAACACGTCGCCCGGCTCGGTCTTGATGCTGTCCGCGAAGGAGAGCGTCGCCGTGCCGAACATATGCACATGCACGTCGCCCGGCTGGCGGAAGATGTCGTATTTGAAATGGTGGTATTCGAGATTGGCGATGGTGTGGCTCATATTGTCCTCCCCGGAGAGGAAGGGCTTTTCCCACAGCACCTTGCCGCCGCGCAGGATGCGCGACATGCCCGAGACGTTCCCCGGCAGGTCGCCCACGCGGAGCTCCGGCCCCAGCGCGCAGGCCCTGAGCTTGGAATGGGCGAGCCACAGATAGTTGACCCGCTCCGTCACATGGTCGGAAAATTCGTTGGCAAGGGTAAAGCCGAGCCGGCGCGGCTGCGCATGCTGGTCGATGACATAGATGCCGGCGATCTCCGGCTCCTCGCCCGCGTCCTTGGCGAAGGCCGGGGAGGGGATCGGCCGGCCCGGCGGCACCACCGAATAGCCATTGCCCTTGTAGAACCATTCCGGCTGCACGCCGACTTCGCCCGGCTTCGGCTTGCCGCCCTCGAGGCCCATGCGGAACATCTTCATCGAATCGGTGAGCGGGGCGTCGCTCTGCTGCTGGTTGGCCTTGTGCATGGCGTCGCGCGTCGCCGCCGAGCCCAGATGGGTGAGCCCGGTGCCCGTCACATAGAGATGGGCCGGATCGGGATGGTCGATCGGGGCGAGCACCCGGCCTTCGGCCAGCAGCACCTCCCGCGGCACGCCCTTGCCGAGCGAGGTCGTCGCGATGGTCTCCGCCAGCGTCCGGCCGGCGGTGAGCGAAGCCAGCGCGATATCGTAAAGGCTGGTCGCGCCGGCGATGGCGCGCACCTCCCCGCCTTCCTCCACGCCCACGGCGCGGGCGCCGTCCTCGCCAACGAACTGCATCAGGTGCATGGGATCCATCCCTCCTTTTTGCCCGACATAAAGCCGCAGCGGGCGCGCCGGGCAAGGGGAATCAGCGATCGGCGGTAGAAAAGCGCCGGCGGCGTGATTTCACTTGACGCGAAAGAAACAAAATGAGAACAAAATACGAATATTAGATGGACAGAGGTTGGCTTGCCGAGCGCGTTGCGCGGCGGCGGGCCGCGTGAAATAAGGGAGACCGATATGGCGGCGACGCCGGGTATGTTGCGGGTTGTCGAAGGGGGTTCGATGGATAAGGACAAGGCCTTGGCGGCGGCCCTCGGCCAGATCGAGCGCAATTTCGGCAAGGGCTCGGTCATGCGCTTCTCCGAGGGCGCCATCACCCAGGTCGAATCGATCTCGACCGGCTCGCTCGGGCTCGACATTGCACTCGGCATCGGCGGGCTGCCGCGCGGCCGCATCGTCGAGGTCTTCGGGCCGGAGAGCTCGGGCAAGACGACGCTGGCGCTGCATGTGGTGGCCGAGGCCCAGAAGAATGGCGGCATCTGCGCCTTTGTCGATGCCGAGCATGCGCTCGACCCGATTTATGCGCGCAAGCTCGGCGTCAGGGTCGACGACCTGCTGATCTCCCAGCCCGACACCGGCGAGCAGGCGCTTGAAATCGCCGATACGCTGGTGCGCTCGGGCGCCATCGACGTCTTGGTCATCGACTCGGTCGCGGCCCTCACGCCCAAGGCCGAGCTCGAAGGCGAGATGGGCGATTCCATGCCCGGCCTGCAGGCCCGCCTGATGAGCCAGGCCATGCGCAAGCTCACCGCCTCGATCTCCAAGTCGAACGCCATGGTGATCTTCATCAACCAGATCCGCATGAAGATCGGCGTGATGTATGGCTCGCCCGAAACCACCACGGGCGGCAATGCGCTGAAGTTCTATTCCTCGGTTCGCCTCGACATCCGGCGCATCGGCGCCATCAAGGAGCGCGACGAGGTCATCGGCAACCAGACCCGCGTCAAGGTGGTCAAGAACAAGCTCGCCCCGCCTTTCCGCCAGGTCGAATTCGACATCATGTATGGCGAAGGCATTTCCAAGACCGGCGAATTGCTCGATCTCGGCGTCAAGAGCGGCGTGGTCGAGAAGTCGGGCGCCTGGTTCTCCTTCGACAGCCAGCGCCTCGGCCAGGGCAGGGAAAATGCCCGCCAGTTCCTCAAGGATAATCCCGAGATCGCCGACATCATCGAAAAGAGCGTCCGCGAGAGCTCGGGCCTGTTGAGCGAAGCCCTCATCGCCGGCCCCGAGGAGGGCGAGACGGAGGAGGAATAAGGCCTCGTTCGCGGCGTTGAACGTCTCGGTGTGCGCGGCCCATCCTTCGACAGGCTCAGGATGAAGTCGGGGATGCTGGGTATCCTCAGCTCCACGATCTCATGGTGAGTCCCCTGAGCCTGCCGAAGGACGAACCATGAGCAGCGCGCGCTCTACCCGCCGCCTCGAAAGACAGGCCCAGCCAAAACCTCATGGTGAGCTTGTCGAACCATGGGCAGCGCGCGCTCGGCCTCGCCGCCTCGAAGGGCCAGTCCAGGCGAATGCCTGGTGGACAGGGGGAGGGGCGTCGCGATAATAACCCGCCGTGACGGCCATGAGCCGGGAGTACGTCCCGGCTCATTGCTTTATGGCAGGCGGTTTCGCCGGAAAGAAAGTTATGACGAGCGTAAACGAAATCCGGTCGCGGTTCCTCGATTACTTCGTGGCACAGGGACACGAACGTGTCGCCTCGAGCCCGCTCGTGCCGCGCAACGATCCCACGCTCATGTTCACCAATGCCGGCATGGTGCAGTTCAAGAACGTCTTCACCGGCCTCGAGAAGCGCCCCTATTCGCGGGCGGCCTCGTCGCAGAAATGCGTGCGCGCCGGCGGCAAGCACAACGATCTCGACAATGTCGGCTTCACCGCGCGCCACCATACCTTCTTCGAGATGCTGGGCAATTTCTCCTTCGGCGACTATTTCAAGGAACGCGCCATCGAGCTCGCCTGGAATCTCCTGACCAGGGAGTTCGGCCTGCCGGCCAATCGCCTGATGGCGACCGTCTATAAGGACGACGACGATGCGGCGGCGCTCTGGAAGAAGATCGCCGGCTTCGGCGACGATCGCATCGTGCGCCTCGGCGAAAAGTCGAACTTCTGGCAGATGGGCGATACCGGCCCGTGTGGCCCGTGCTCGGAAATCTTCTTCGATCATGGCGAGAACGTCTTCGGCGGCCCGCCGGGCAGCGCCGACGAGGATGGCGACCGCTTCACCGAGGTGTGGAACCTCGTCTTCATGCAATATGAGCAGCAGGCGAACGGCCACCGCGACGCCTTGCCGCGTCCCTCGATCGACACCGGCATGGGCCTCGAGCGCATCGCGGCGGTGCTGCAGGGCAAGCACGACAATTACGATATCGATCTGTTCCAGGCGCTGATCGCGGCGGTCGCGGCGGCGACCGGCACCGAGCCGGGCGGCGATGGCCGGGTCAGCCAGCGCGTGATCGCCGACCATTTGCGCTCGATGAGCTTCCTGATCGCCGAGGGCGTGCTGCCCTCGAACGAAGGCCGCGGCTATGTGCTGCGCCGCATCATGCGCCGCGCCATGCGCCACGCCACCCTGCTCGGCGCGACCGAGCCGGTGATTTTCAAGCTCGTGCCGGCGCTGGTCCGCGAGATGGGCCAGGCCTATCCCGAGCTCGCCCGCGGCGAGGCGCTGGTCGAGGAGACGATCCGCCTCGAGGAGCACCGCTTCCTCAAGACGCTGAGCCGCGGCCTGCAGATTCTCGAGGAGGAGACGGCGGGTCTCGGCGAGGGCGACATGCTCGAGGGCGTCACCGCCTTCAAGCTTTACGATACCTACGGCTTCCCGCTCGACCTGACGCAGGATGCGCTGCGCACCCGCGGCATCCATGTGGACCTCACCGGCTTCGAGGACGCCATGGCGAAGCAGCGCGCCGAGGCGCGCAAAAGCTGGGCCGGTTCGGGCGAAGCGACGACCGAGGCGATCTGGTTTGCGCTCGCCGACAGCGTCGGTCCGACCGAATTCCTCGGCTATGAAACCGAAAACGCCGAGGGCGAAATCCGTGCGCTCATCCGCGACGGCAAGGAAGTGGCCGAGCTCAAGGCGGGCGAGGAGGGCGTCGTGGTCCTCAACCAGACCCCGTTTTACGGCGAGAGCGGCGGCCAGGTCGGCGATACGGGGAGCTTTACCGGCGAGGGCGTTCGCGCCAGCGTGCTCGATACGACCAAGCATTCCGGCGTCTTCGCCCACCAGGTGAAGGTTGAAGAGGGGACGCTCAGGAAGGGCCAGGCGCTGGCGCTCACCGTCGACCACCGGCGCCGCAGCGCGATCCGCGCCAATCATTCGGCCACTCACCTGCTGCACGAGGCGCTGCGCCAGGTGCTCGGCGATCATGTGGCGCAGCGCGGCTCGCTCGTGTCACCCGACCGGCTGCGCTTCGATTTCGTCCATACCAAGCCGATGACCGAGCAGGAAATTGCCGAGGTCGAGGACATCGCCAACGACATCGTGCTGCAGAACGCGGCGGTCGAGACGCATCTGATGGGCGTGGAGGACGCCAAGCAGTCCGGCGCCCGGGCGCTGTTCGGCGAAAAATACGGCGACGAGGTCCGCGTCGTCTCGATGGGTGAGCCAACCGGCAACGGTCTCGGCTGGTCGGTCGAGCTCTGCGGCGGCACTCATGTGCGGCGCACCGGCGATATCGGCCTGATCACCATCGTCGCCGAAAGCGCGGTCGCCTCCGGCGTGCGCCGCATCGAGGCGCTGACGGCGACCAATGCGCGCCACCACGCCCGGGCCAATGCCGAGATCGTCGCCAACGCGGCGTCCCTGCTGAAGACCGGCCCGCACGAGGTGCTGGAGCGCATCGAGGCGCTGCAGAACGAGAGCCGCCGCAATGAGCGCGCGCTCGCCGAGGCCCGCCAGAAGCTGGCCCTGGGTGGCGTGGGCGCCGGCGCGCCGGCGGTAGAGAAGGTCAATGGCACCGCCTTTGTCGGCCGCGTCGTCGAAGGCGTCGAGGCCAAGGCGCTGCGCGGCCTCGTCGACGAGGAGAAGAAGCGCACCGGCTCGGGAGTCATTGCGCTGGTCCTCAAGGGCGAGGACGGCAAGGGGACCGTCGCGGTCGGGGTCACCGACGACCTCACCAGCCGCATCTCGGCTGCCGATCTCGTCAAGCTCGGCACCGCCGCGCTGGGCGGGCAGGGCGGCGGCGGCCGCCCCGACATGGCCCAGGGCGGCGGCCCCGATGGCGCCCGCGCCGCCGACGCCGTGGCGGCGATCAAGGCCGGCCTCGCGGAGAAAGTCGGAGCCTGACGACGAGCCATTCGGCCAGCCATTCGGCTGGACCGGATTTTCGATGTGGCCACATAGGGAGCGCGTGGCCCATCCTTCGAGGGTCGCTTCGCTCCCACCTCAGGATGAGGAGAGGAGTTTGCTTCCACCACCTCATGGTGAGGTGCGAGGCGAAGCCGAGCCTCGAACCATGGGCCGCGCGCTCTCTACGTCGCCACGCGCGAAATCAGGTCCAGCGGGCAGCCGAACCAGCCGTGCGCGCTGCCCATCCTTCGACAAACTCAGGATGAGGTCGGTGGAGGATGGGCCGATTGCGACAACCTGATGGTGAGCCTGTCGAACCATGTGAGCCTGTCGAACCATGGGCAACGCGCTCTCTACATCGCCTCGCGCGAAATCAGGTCCAGCGTGCAGCCGAACCGGCCGTGCACGCTGCCCATCCTTCGACAAGCTCAGGATGAGGTCGGTGGAGGATGGGCCGATTGCCACAGCTTCGCGGCGAGCCTGCTGGACCATCGGCTGCTCGCTCTACGTGGCAGCGCGCTGGACGACTCGGGGAAGCAAGAGCCGCTATCCGCAAACCTCATGGTGAGCTTGTCGAACCATGGGCAACGCGCTCTCTACGTCGCCACGCGCGAAATCAGGTCCAGCCGAATGGCTGGTGGAACCATGGGCAACGCGCTCTCTGCGTCGCGACGCGCGAAAATCAGGTCCAGCCGAATGGCTGGTCGAACCATGGGCAACGCGCTCTCTATGTCGCCGCGCGCGGAAAATCAGGTCCAGCCGAATGGCTGGGTCAGATTTCCGGCGGCTCGACTTCGCTGAATTTGGGGCCGCCGCGGCGGGCGCGGAATTCGCTCCAGCGGCCGGCGATGCGGGCGCGGGCGCCGTCGGAGAACACGGTGGCGACCCCTGACAGCACCACCACGACGAGGCCGACGATGCCGATCCGGTCCGGGAATTCGCTGTAGAACACCGACCCGAAGATCACCGCCCAGACGATCTGCACATATTGCGTGGGGCCGACATGGCTCGCCGGCGCCAGCTTGAGGCCGGCGATGATGAGAAGCTGCGCCACCCCGCCGACCAGACCGATCAGCGCCAGCCGCGCGAATTCGAGCGGCGCGAGAAGGGCAAAGCCGGTGACCATGAGAACGCCGTTGCCCACGATCTGGTAGAGGCCGTTCATCGCGATGATGGAAAGCCGCGTCTCCCGCCCCGAGACGAGCCGCAGGATCGTGGTCGAGGAGGAACTGGCGAAGGCCGAAATGAGCGCGGTGAGGTGCCCCCAGTGCAATTCGCGGAAACCGGGGCGCACGACGATCATCACGCCGATGAAGCTGAGGCCCACCAGCAGCCACCGATCGAGCCGCACCTTTTCGCGCAGCACCACGACCGACAGCACCGTCAGGAACAGCGGCGTCAGGAAGGCGATGGCATAGGCCTCCGCCAGGGGAATGGTGGTGAACGAATAGGTGATGCAGACCGAGCTCGTCAGCGCCAGCAGGCCCCGCAGATGCAGCAGCCACGGATGGGCGAGCTTCAGCGCATGCCGCCAGCTCTCGCCGTCGCGCTTGGCGAACACCGCCGGCACCAGCGCGAAAATATTGCTGACAAAGCCGATCTCGAACACGCCGGCCGTGCCGGTGAAGCTTTTCACCATGGCGTCGCCGCACGAATAGATCGAGTACGAAATAAGCGCAAAAAGGACGCCGAGCGGCATCGCAACTGTCCGGGAGGGCGGTGGGGGAGCGGCAGGAACAAAGCTGGTATAGGCGCCCCCGACCGGACTGTCGATGGCGCGAAAACAGTTTTGGCTGATGGTTCTTAAATAAAGCCGGGGCGCGGCGGCGGCGCCACAGCAGCGCGACAAGC
>DASZUI010000009.1:0-52662 GCA_035547675.1 Devosia sp. | reverse complement strand
CCCGGCACCAGCAGGGAGGCCGGGTTGATCTGGAAGGTCGGCTTGTCGAGGCTGCCGCGCACCGCGAAGGTCACCCCGATCAGCCCCTCGCCTTCCCGTCCGCCGATCAGCGGCCCGAAGATCGGCAGCTTCTGGAAGATGTTGTTGAGCCCGAACAGCGGCACATAGGTGCCGACGAGGTCATATTGACGGCGGTCGGTATAGATGAAGCCGTGCATGGTGCCGCCCACGGTGTCGCCGGTCAGCACGCCATTGCTGAGTTCCACACGGTCGGAGCTGCGGATGAAATCGACATGCCCGCTGTTGAAGGTGAGCTTGTTTTCCTTGGCGATGAGCTGGCGCGAATCCGCATGGGAATCGAGGATCTGCGCCGCATTGTCCTCGTTCACCAGCGCGAAATTGTGGACATCGAAGGTGCCGTGGTCGCCGTCCTGCCCTTTGGCGCTGGTCATGACGAGGCTCCCCTCGCCCCCCTCGATCCGAGGGTAGATGCCGCCGAAGCGCAATAGCGTCCCGAGGTCGTTGAAGGCCAGCGACAGGACCTTCCCGTCGGGCGTGGGGTTCGTCGTCACCGAAACGCGCTTGCCGTCGCCGAACTGCGTCTGCAAGCTCGCCTTCTGGATGTCCGAGCCCTTGAGCTGCAGCTGAAGCTGCATGTTGAACGCGGTCGTCTTGTAGAAGCCGAGCACGCGCTTGAGGTCTAGGTTGAGCGCGATCGTCTGGCTGATCTGCGACGCCTGCGGGCCGCCCGTGCCGCCGCCGAGGCCGAAGAAATGCTGCAGCATCGGCTTGAGGTCGAGCTGCTCGCCATGCAGCTGTAGCGCATAGCCGTCCTTGATGGGTGTCAGCGACGCCTGTGCCTTGTCCCCCGGACTGAGGGCAAAGGTCGAGAAATCGGCCGATTGCAGGCCCTTCTTATTGTCGAACTGCAGGCTGCCCTCGAGATCGACATCGCCGAAGGCGAGCTTGATCTGGCTGAGTTCGGTCAAATCGCCATTCTGCTTGACGGCGGCTTGCAGGCTGCCCGGGACGCCCTTTTCCTTCCGGATGCCGAGGTCCTTGATGTCGAGCGCCGCGTCCTTCACGTCGACATCCATCTGTATGGTGCCGTCCGGCATGGGCCGCGCCGCGAAACGCACCTGCCCCGAGAGGAAATTGGTCGCATCGAACCCCATGCCCTTGAGGTCCTTGACATCGAGCGTCGAGCTCAGCAGCAGGTTCGGCTGGCCATCCGGCGTGCCGTCGATCTGCAGGTCCGCCGCGAAGCCGTCGATATTGGCCTTGCCATTGGCCTGGTAGCCCTTCTGCGAGGCGGTGAAGGAAATCTGCCCGTCCTTCACCGCATGGCCGTCGATCGGCGCCGTGCTGGCGAAATTGGCGACCGATCCGTTGAGCGCATAATCGAAATTCTTGAGCCCGCCCTGCCGGTCGAGCGTAATGGTCGAGACGAGGTTCACGTCGGCATTGCCGGCAAGCCCGGTGACGTCGAGCGGCAGCTTGGCATTGTCGAGAGCCTGCGGCTGCTGCGCTTTCACCAGCGCCACCAGCGACGGAATCCCGCTCTTCACCTGGCCCGACAGCTCCAGCACGCGCTGGGCCGGATCGCTGCTGTCGATCACCACGGCGGGCGTCGCCAGCTGGATCGGGCCGGCGTCGGTCGGCACCTCGGCGCCATCGCCCGACACCGTAAGCTTGCTGTCGCGCACCTGCAGGCGCGTCTTGCCGTCGATGGCGACCGGCGGCGCCGTATCGAGCGCCGCCACGGTTACCCCGCTGCTCACCATGTCGATGGATATGGCGTTGGGCGGCACCGGCTTGTCCTCGCCCTTGGTGGACAGCGTGCCGACGGGAAAGGCGAAGTGCAGATCCGCACTCTCCACCTTGCCCGTCTTGACGTTCTTGACGAACCAGCTGCGGCTTTCGGTGGAGAGGAAATAGGGCCAGAGCCGCTTCACGTCGTCGGCGCTTGCCCCGGACCCTGTCACATGCAGGTCGAAGCCCAACCCCTTCTGCAGCATGTCGATGCGGCCCTGGGTCTTGACCTCCACGCCAGGCTTGGTGGCCTCGAGACTATCGATGCCGAGCGCGCCATAAAGCGGCGCCGACCAGCCGGAAAACGTCACCTTGTCGAAATTGACGGCCGGCGCATCCATGTCGCCGGGCTGTAGCGCCACATCCTTCGCCGTGATCGACACGCCCGCCGTCGGTCCATAATGGTCGTCGAGCCCGAGAACGAAAATACCCGAGATAGTCGCCGAGCTGTCGCCGATCTTGAGCTCGGCGTCATCGAGCTTGAACTGGCCGCTTTTCGGCTCCCAGTTGATGGCCGCGATGCTGCTGGCTATGGGAAAGCGGTCGCCATTGATCCTCAGGTCCATGCCGGTGAGATCGGTGTGGAATACGCCGTCCTCGACCCTGCCCGTCTTGCCGTCGAAATCGACATCGATCGAGAGCTGGCCCGTCCCCACAATGCCCATGACGCTGTCGGGATCGTTGATGAAGGGCATGAATGAGGAGAAGTCGATATTGGAGATATCCGCCGAGAGCTTTACCGTGCCGTCATCGGCCACCTCCCGCGCCACCTCGCCGCGCATGGTCTGGCCGGCAAAATTGGCGGAGAACTTGCCCGAGGAGCGCTTGCCGTCGATGCCCGGCGAAACGTCGAGATCGATGCCGGTGAACTGGCGCAGCACGCCATAGACCGCATCATTCATCTCCATGACGCCATCACGGACGATGAGGCGCGAAAAGCGGCCCTGCTCGGCCTGGGTGACGATCTGGCCGAGGCTCTGCTCGGCCGCCTCCATGTTGTAGATCAGCCAGTCATTGTCGGACCGCACGCCCGGCGTTGTGCCGTTTGGAAGGCTTCCTTTCACCGACACGCCGCCGGCCGAAATGCCGACCGAAGGGAAATTGTCCTTCCCCGCCATGACCCTGACGGTGGACGGTCCGCCATTGGCGCCCGGCACGAACTCGAAATTGGCGAGGCGCGGTCCCAGCAGGTCCTGATTGACCTGCAGGTGAGGCGCCACCATGGTGATCGCCGCACCGGGCTGGCCGATCAGGACGCGCAGCGGAGAAAACCCGACATCGAGCGCCTTCATCTGGATGCGCCCGCCGGTCTTGGCGTCGGTAAAGGAAACCGGGCTGAACTGCAGCACCGGCCAGGTGCCGCCCTCGACCGCCAGCGCCATGTCGCCCAGTTCCAGCTTGGAATCGGGCGACAGCCACGCCGTCACGGCGTTCTGCACCTGCCCGCGCAGGAAAGGCAGCGGGATGGGCGTAAACAGTAACGTGATGTAGAGCGCAAGCAGCGGCGCCAGCAGGACGCACAGGAGGCCGAGCAGGATGCGCCCGGTCCGGCCCACACGCAGGCGCCGGAGGACGGATCGATTCGGCGGGGGCGTGGGTTTCACTGGCTACCGTTCAACAGGAATAGGCCTCATACTGGCAACGCTGACGGAGAATCGGCCGGCCGGGCGTCTCTTGCCCAATGATACCGGCTGGAATATGGCACTAACATCCTGAAAACGCTCGCGCGGCCGCCCGGAACCGGACACGGAACAATGCCCAAGCCCGACCAAGGCCATAAGGCGCCCGATTTCGAACTGCCCGCCGCCGACGGCTCCATCTTCCGCCTCTCCGCCCATCTCGGCCATCCGGTCGTCCTCTACTTCTACGCCGAGGACGATACCGAAGGGTGTACGATCGAAAGCCAGCAGTTTTCCGCGCTCCTGCCGGAATTTCAACGGCTCGGCGTGACCGTGGCCGGCATCTCCGAGGACAGTGTCGAAAAGCACTGCCGCTTCCGCGACAAATATGGTCTCGAAACGATCCTCCTTGCCGACCCCGCCCATCTGGCGATCGACGCCTATGGCGTCTGGGGGCCCAAGGTCACCTTCGGCCATCACCTTGTCGGCCTCATCCGCTCGACCTTCCTGATCGGACCCGACGGCACGATCGCAGCTCAATGGCGCGTCACCCGGATCAAGGGTCATGCGGAGAAGGTGCTGGACGCGGCAAGGGCCCTCTCCGCCTGACCCGCCGCGAGCCCTCGGGAGCGGCCCTTCCCGTTTGTTAACCTTAACGCCCCATTATTGCGGCAGTACATTCGCGTGTGGGGACGACGATGCGGCAGAAGCTTTTCGCGACCCGGCCCGGCAAGCCGGACAAGCCGCGTCGGCCGGTGCCAACGGTATCGCGCCGCCTCTTCTACCTGGTCTTTGCGGGTCTGTTCGCTACCAATGTCGCGACCGCTCTCGCCCTGCTGATGACCCCCGATATCGCAGCGCTCATCAATGGCCGCACGGCGAGCCTGATCGCCGCCTATGACGACCGGCTGGCCGAGCTTCGTCTCGAGGTCGACCGGCTGCACTCGCGCCAATATGCCCGCGCCGGCGACCTCAACCTGCAATTGCAGGAACTGGCGCAACAGCAGGAAGTGCTCGCGGAACAGCACCAATATGTGAAGGCGCTCGCCGAAAAGGCGGCCGAACTCGGCATCGGCCCGATCCCGCCGGCGACGCCGGCCGACAAGGACGCGCCGGCCGCCAACTCGGCGGAAATCGCCCCGCTTCCGGCGAGCGTTACCCTCAAGACGGCCGACGCCGGGGAAGCCGCCGTGGAACAGGCCGGCCATCAGGTTCGCGCCATGATGGATGACTCGCGCGAGGCGCTGGCGGCGCTGTCGGCCGAAGCCAATTCCTCGACCGAGCAGATCCTTGATTCGCTGAAGCAGGCCGGCATCAAGCCGGCGCTCCCCGTCAGCGCCACCGACGCCGGCAGCGCCATGGGCGGCCCGGAGCTGCCGCCGCAGCCGAACATGCCCGACGCCGAAAATCTAGTCGACGAAGCCAATGCGGTCGGCACGGCGCTGACGCGCCTGAAGGATGCCCGGCAGGCCATTGCCGCCGCGCCGGTCCATATGCCGGTCGCGGGTCCCCTGCGCATGAGCTCCGGCTTCGGCAACCGCACCGATCCCTTCACCGGCCGGCAGGCCTTCCACCCCGGCATCGACCTGCCCTGGCCGTCGGGGACCGACGTCATGGCGGCCGGCGACGGCAAGGTAATCTATGTCGGCCAGATCAATGGCTACGGCAACGTCATCGACATCGACCATGGCGGCGGCCTCGTCACCCGCTATGGCCACCTCTCCGCCTTCATCGCCAGGGAGGGAGACGTCGTCCACACCGGCACGCCCATCGGCCGCGTCGGCTCGACCGGCCGGTCAACCGGGCCGCATCTCCATTTCGAGGTCCGGCGCAACGACCAGCCGGTCGACCCGACCACCTATCTGGCGCTCGGCCGAAGGCTGGCGCACTTCCTGACGCCGACGGCGCCCGCGGACGATAATCCTGCGCCCGTCACGGATGGCGGGCAGGATGGGGATTTGGGCTAACCAGCCATTCGATGTCCTGCACGGTGTCGGCATAGCCCTGCACGCGCTGCGCCAGGGCCGCTTCCATGAACGGGTCGAGCCGGCGCCCGTCACGGATGGCGGGCAGGATGGAGATTTGGGCTAAGATGCAGTGCACATGAATGGATTCCAGCCTTCGCCGGAATGACCCGGTGGAATTGGCATGGCCCTGCCCGCAACCCCGACGTCATTCCGGCGAAGGCCGGAATCCAGCAACGCGCTCGGCCTCAGCCTTATTCGATATCCTGCACGGTGTCGGCATAGCCCTGCACGCGTTGCGCCAGGGCCGCTTCCATAAACGGGTCGAGATCGCCGTCCAGCACCGCCGCGGTGTTGGAGGTTTCAGTGCCGGTCCTCAGGTCCTTCACCATCTGGTAGGGCTGCAGCACATAGGACCGGATCTGGTGACCCCAGCCGATGTCGGACTTCGCCGCCGCCTCGGCATTGGCCGCTGCCTCGCGCTTTTCCAGCTCCTGCTCGTAGAGCCGCGCCTTGAGCATCTGCATGGCCGTGGCGCGGTTCTTGTGCTGGCTGCGCTCGGCCTGGCAGGCGACGACGATGCCGGTCGGCACATGGGTGATGCGGATGGCCGAATCCGTGGTGTTCACATGCTGCCCGCCGGCCCCCGAAGACCGATAGGTATCCACCTTGAGGTCGGACTCGTTGATCTGGATATCGATGGACTCGTCGACCACGGGATAGACCCAGGCGCTCGAGAAACTCGTATGCCGCCGCGCCGCGCTGTCATAGGGCGAGATGCGGACCAGCCGGTGCACGCCGCTCTCGGTCTTGAGCCAGCCATAGGCGTTGTGGCCCTTGACCTGGATGGTCGCAGACTTGATGCCGGCTTCTTCGCCGTCATGGACCTCCATGACCTCGACCTTGAACTTTCGCCGCTCCGCCCAGCGCGTATACATGCGCAGCAGCATGTTGGCCCAGTCCTGGCTCTCCGTGCCGCCGGCGCCGGCATGGATTTCGACGTAGCAGTCATTGCCGTCCGCCTCGCCAGACAGCAGCGTTTCGATCTGCACGCGCCGCGCCTGCGCTTCCAGCTCGCGGATCGCCCGCTCGGCATCCTTGACGACCTCTTCATCGCCCTCCGCCTCGCCCATTTCGATGAGCTCGCGGTTATCGCGAATGCCGTTTTCGAACTGCTTGACGTGCTTGATGGCCGCGTCGAGTTCGTCGCGCTGGCGCATCACCTCGCGCGCTTTCTCGGGGTCGTTCCAGAGATCGGGGGATTCGGACTGGGCTGTCAGCGCATCGAGGCGCAGTTCGGCTGTATCCCAGTCAAAGATGCCTCCTCAGCAGGCTCAGCACCTGCTCGATTTCGGCGATGGACTTTTCGGTTTCGGCTTTCATGGACCAACTCGGTGAAACTGCCGTTCATGTAATCGAGGCAGCCGCCTCGATCAACGGTTGAGGATCACGCCGCGGCGCACATCGACCTGGAGCCCGTCGAAGGCCGGCGTGACATTGTCCGGCGTCTCCGCCTCGACCCAGGCATAGTCCATGTCGATGTGGAGATTGGTGAGAATGGCCTGCCTCGGCTTCTGCTCGGCGATGAGCTGCAGCGATTCCGGCAGGCTCAGATGGCTGGGATGCGGCATCGGCCTCAGCGCATCGATGACCCAGATGTCGAGCCCCGACACCGCCTTGCGCGATTCCGCCGGAACGCCCGACAGGTCGCAGGAATAGGCGAAATTCTTCACCCGATAGCCGAAGGAATAGATTGCGCCATGGTCCTGCCGGAAGGCATGGACGCTGATCGACCCGCCCGGCCCGTCGATGAGAATGTCCTCTCCCGCCGCGATCTCATGCCCGTTGAGGATCGGCGGATAGTCGCTGCCCGGCGCCGCGGTGAAGCAGTAGCCGAACGCCTCGCGGATTCGCGCGCCCGCCTCGGCGCTGAAATAGACATCGACCCGCTTTCGGTTGTTGAGTGCCAGCACGCGCAAATCGTCTATGCCGTGCGTATGGTCGGCATGCTCATGCGTGTAGAAAACGGCATCCACCCGGTCGACCTGCGCCTCGAGCATCTGCTCGCGCAAATCGCACCCGGTATCGATCACGATCCGTGTCGGCGCCGGACTCCCCGCTGAGCGCCCCTCGATCAGCAGCGCACAGCGCCGCCGCCGGTTGCGCGGATTGCCGGGCTCGCAGGTACCCCACACATTGCCGATGCGCGGGACGCCGCCCGACGAACCGCAGCCCAGTATGGTTGCGGTGATCTCCTCCGCCTCCGCCATCAGCCGGCAAGTCCCGTCTTGTCGAAAAGCTCGGCGAAATTGGTCGTGGTCTGCGCCGCGATCTCCGCGTAGCCGACCCCGCGCACCTCGGCCAACCGCTCGGCGGTGAAGCGCACGAAGCCTGGCTCGTTGGATTTGCCGCGATAGGGCACCGGCGCGAGATAGGGCGCATCGGTTTCAACCAGAATGCGATCCGCCGGCGCGAAACCCGCCACCTCGCGGATTTCCTCGGCGTTTTTGAAGGTCAGGATGCCCGAGAAGGAGAGATAGCCGCCGAGCGCCAGGCCGCGCCGCGCCAGCTCGGCGCCCGATGAAAAGCAGTGCAGCACGAAAGGAAACGCCCCCTTGGCCGTCTCCTCCTCGAGGATATCGCCTATGTCCTTGTCGGCGTCGCGCGCGTGGATCACCAGCGGCAATTGCGTCTCGCGCGAGGCCGCGATGTGCCGGCGAAAGCCTTCGACCTGCGCGGCCACATGCTCCATGCCGTAGTGATAATCGAGCCCGGCCTCGCCGATCGCCACGCATTTGGGATGCTGGGAGAGGCGCACCAGTTCCTCGACAGTCACGTCCGGCTCTTCATGCGCGTGCTCGGGATGGGTGCCGACGGAAAACCAGACATTGTCGCGGGTCTCGACGATCGCCGTCAGCCGATGGAATTCCTTCACCCGCGTCGAGATCGTCACCACCCCGCCGACATCATTGGCCCTGGCCCGCGCCAACACGCCGTCGAGATCGGCGGACAGCGCGTCGAAATCGAGATGGCAATGGCTGTCGATCAGCATTTCACCACCTCATGGTGAGCTTGTCGAACCTTGGGCAGCGCGCGCGGCCCATCCTTCGACAGGCTCAGGATGAGGTCGGAGAGAACGGCCACCGCCCTACTCCGCCTTCGCCCGCTCGAAACGCTTGAACACCGGCTCGGGCACCGGCAGCATGGTCCCCGGTTCGAGCCTGCCGCTGTCATTGGCGAACGAGATGAGCCATCTGTTCCGGCCGACGCTCAGCGAATCGAGCAGCCGGCCCGCCGAATGCGGCATGAAGGCAAGCGCCGGGATTGCAAGGCGCCGGATCACTTCGGCCGTTGCGTAAAGTACCGTCTCCATGCGCTTGAAATCGCTCTTCCTCAGCGCCCAGGGTTCCTGCGCCGCGAAATAGCGGTTGGCCTCGCCCACGACCTCCCAGATCGCCGCGACCGCCTCATGGACGAGCTGCGCATCCATGGCGCCGACCGCCGCCGCAACCGCCGCATCGGCAGACGCCAGCAACGCCTCGTCATCCTTGTTGAACAGGCCCGGCACCGGCACGCGCGCATCGCAGTTCTTGTTGATCATCGACAGCGAGCGCTGCGCCAGATTGCCCAGATCGTTGGCGAGGTCGGCATTGGCGCGGTTGACGATCTTCTCCCGGGAATAGTCGCCGTCATTGCCGAACGAGACTTCGCGCAGGAAGAAGAAGCGCACCGGATCGACGCCGAATTCCTCGACCAGCGCAAACGGGTCGATGACGTTGCCCAGCGACTTCGACATCTTCTTGCCGTCGACCGTCAGGAAGCCGTGCGCCACCACGCGCTTGGGCACCTCGAGGCCGGCGCTCATCAGGAAGGCCGGCCAATACACGGTATGAAACCGGATGATGTCCTTGCCGATGACATGCAGATCCGCCGGCCAATAGGTCTGGAACGATTTGCTTTCCGTATCGGGATAGCCGACCCCGGTAATGTAATTGGTGAGCGCGTCGACCCACACATACATGACGTGCCCCGGCGCATCGGGGACGGGAATGCCCCAGTCGAAGGTGGTGCGGGAGATCGAAAGGTCCTGCAGCCCGCCTTTGACGAAAGAGACGATCTCGTTCCGCCGCTCGCGCGGGGCGATGAAATCCGGGTGCGCCTCGTAATGGGCGAGCAGGCGCTCCTGATAGGCGGAGAGCCGGAAGAAATAGCTCGGCTCCTCGACCCAGGTCGCCTCGGCGCCCGACGGCGCGAACTTCCTGCCGCCCTCGCCATCGGTCAGTTCGGACTCGTCGAAATAGGCCTCGTCGCGCACCGAATACCAGCCCTTATAGGTCGACTGATAGATGTCGCCATTGGCCAGCATCTTGCGCCAGATTTCCTGGCTCGCCGCATAGTGGCGCGGTTCCGTGGTGCGGATGAAATCGTCGTTCGAGATGTCGAGGGCCCTGGCCAGCTCGCGGAAGCGCGCCGAATTGCGATCGGCCAGTTCGCGCGGCGAAACGCCCTGCCCCGCTGCCGTCTGCACCATCTTGATGCCGTGCTCATCCGTGCCGGTGAGGAAGAAGACGTCCTTTCCCTCCAGCCGCTTCCAGCGGGCGATGGCGTCGGTCGCGATCATCTCATAGGCATGCCCGATATGGGGCTCGCCATTGGGATAGGCGATCGCTGTGGTGACGTAGAAAGCGTTGCGGGTCATGTCGCCTCGGCGGCTGGCGCGGTTTTCTGTGCGTGGCTTCGGATCGCGTCGAACACCGCGACCAGGGTTTGCCGCGCGTCGAGATTGAGGGTCTCCTGGTCGGCAAACAGCAGATGTGCCTTGTCCCACAGCTCATTGGCCGAGGCAAGCCGCGCCCGAGCCATCGGGCCCGCGATTGCCGCCGCCCGGGCCTCCGTCAATAGCCAGCCGTCGATCAGGTCGCGCGCGAACCCCGTCTCCGCCCCGCCGGATTCGGCGACCAGCGCATCGGCGATGGCCAGGTGCCTCGCCGCCGGCGCGGTGCCGGGCGCCTCGAGCCAACGCCGCAGCGCGGCGAGCGCACCCTCCTCCGCCAGGGCCAGCGCCTCGAAGCCGCGGCGGGGACGCCCCTCCGCCAGCGCTACCGCATGGTCGAGGGCGCCGTCGGGTCGCTGCACGGCCAGAACCTCCCTCACCTCCCTATCGGCCAGCGGCCGCATCGGAATGTGGAGGCACCGCGAGCGTATGGTCGGCAGCAGCAGGCCGGGGCGGTGCGAGACCAGCAGGAACGTCGTCTCCGGCGGTGGTTCCTCCAGCGTCTTCAGCATGGCATTGGCGGCGCTGGCGTTGCAGTCGTCGATCGCATCCACCACCGCGACCCGGTGCCCCGCCCGGCCACGCGTCATGCGGATCGCTTCGCGCAGCTCGCGGACCTCGTCGACGCGGATGACGGTATAAAAGCCCTTCCCCTCGCGCGGCTGGCGCCTCAGCGCGAAAAGATTGGGGTGCACGCCCGCCACGACCTGCTCGTCCACGCGATGTGCGTCCTCGTCGCCGGTCACCGTCAGGATGCGGCGGGCGAGCGCGAAGGCCAGGGTCGCCTTGCCGATCCCCTGCGGTCCGGCGAGCATGATGGCGCCGGGCAGCCGCCCCGCAGCGAGTATCTCCTCGAGCTGCGCCAGGGCCGCTGCGTGACCCGAAACAGGCGAGAGGTTCTGTTCCGGCAGGACCACGCCTTCCAGCTGGTCCGCCTCGCGCGGGCTGTCGCTCACGACGAACGGCTCGCCGAGATTTCCGGGAAACGGCCGCTTACCGCACGCCAGACCGCTTCCTCGAGCTCGTCTTCGCCGCAATCCGCATCGATCACGACGCAACGGCTCGCATTGGCCGCGGCGATTTCGAGAAAGGCCAGCCGCAGCCGGCGATGCCAGTCGAGATCTTCCTTTTCAAAGCGGTCGCCGGTCGCCACCAGGCCCGCCTCGAGCTCCCGCTGCGCCACCCGCTCGAAGGCGCGCGCCGGGTCCATGTCGAGAATGATCGTCATATCCGGCACATGGCCGTCCAGCGCCAGCATTTCGAGGCCCTTGATCAGCTTTTCGTCGACGCCCCCGGTCAGCCCCTGATAGGCGCGCGTCGAATCATGGAAGCGATCGGAAATCACCCACTTGCCGGCCTTGAGGTTGGGGGCGACGAGCTGGCTGACATGGTCGAGCCGGGCCGCCGCGAAGAGCACCGCCTCTGCCCCGGCGCCCCAGCTCTCGGAACGCCCCTGCAGGATGAGCGACCGGATGGCCTCGGCCTTGGGCGTGCCGCCGGGCTCGCGCGTCCGTACGGCGGAAATCCCGCGGTCCCCCAGCCGGGCAGCGAGCCGCTTCACCTGCGTCGACTTGCCCACGCCTTCCCCGCCTTCGAAAGTGAGAAAGCGGGCGCGTGGCGCGCCGGGCTGCGCCTCGGACGATGTGCCGACCTCGGTCAGGGTCACAGCCAACCCAGGGCGAGCTGTTTGAGCGCCGCCATGGCCTTGTCCACCAGCCCGCCCTCCTGGACCGTATCGGCGGCATAGAGCGGTACGGTTTCAACCATCTGCCCGTCACAGGTTACCTGCAGCTCGGCGACCTTGTCCCCCTGCTGCACCGGCGGCTTCAGCGGCCCCGTATAGGAGATGCTGGCCTGCGGGCAATTGTCCTTGCCCTTGGGAATGAACAGGTTGATGTCCCCCTCCCCGACCAGCCCCACACTGGGCGAGGCCCCGCCATAGACATTGGCGTAGCCGACGATCTTGCCCTTCGGAAAGGCGGACACCTGCTCGAAGGCATGGGCGCCCCAGTTCAGCAGCCGCCTGCCCTCTTCGGCGCGGTCCGCCATGGTCTTCAGCCCGTTGAGCACGGCGATGAGCCGCCGGCCGCCGTCGGTGCTCGACACCACGCTGCCATAGCCGGACTCGTCGCTGTGGCCGGTCTTCAGCCCGTCCACGCCGATGCCCAAATCGATCAGCGTATTGCGGTTCGATTGCTTGATCTTGTTCCAGGTGAACGACTTCTCCGAGAAGATGTGATAATATTCCGGATAGGTCTTGATCAGGTAGCGCGCCAGGTTCGCCAGGTCCCGCGGCGTCGTGTAGAGGTCCGGATCGGGCAGGCCGGCCGCATTGGTGAAATGCGAATTGGTCAGGCCGATCTTCGCAGCCATCTGGTTTTCCATATTGGCGAAGGTGCCTTCCGAGCCGGCGATTCCCTCCGCCAGCGCAATCGCGGCGTCGTTGCCCGACTGCACGATCAGTCCATAGAGCAGGTCTTCCACCGGCACCTTGGAGTTGAGCACCGCGAACATGGTCGAGCTGCCCGACTTCGCCCCACCGTCGCGCCACGCGTGCTCGGAAATGAGGAACTGGTCGTCGAGATGTATCTTGCCGCTACGCAGCTGGTCGAACACCACCGCCAGGGTCATGAGCTTGGCCATGCTGGCCGGGGCCATGTGCTCGTCGGCGTTCTTCTGATAGATCACCGAGCCGGTGTCGTAATCCATCAGGATGGCGAAGGGCGCCTTGCTGTCGAAATCCGCCGATGCGGCATCGGCCGCCGCGCGCGCCATGCCGCCCAGCGCCGCAAGAAGCAGGAACAGTGCCAGCGCTCCGCGCGCCAGCGCAGCCCCTATTGCAAGCGGAAAAGCGCTTTCCATCATACCAGACCTCCGGCCGCATTCGGTTTCCAGCCGATAGTCTAGCCTAGTACAATACCGCTCCGTCTAGACCAAGCCTATGCACAAGGCCGAGAACGTCCTCGCGCGCGACGCCGGGCTTCAAATGGGTCAGCTCGAGATGCGTGGCCGGCTTGCCGTCGTCGCCCGTCGCCGGGTCTTCGTCCACCGCGCCGAGATAGGCGAACTGCATGGCGATGTCGCGCGCCTTGGCCGGATCGGCATAGGTCCCGAGCTCGATCCGCACGGCGCGTGCGTCTTCGTCGGTGCTGGCACGCCAGTCGGCGAGGTCGGGCACCCGCGCCGCCATCGCATCGACCGCCGCATGGGCGCTGTTGATGTTGACCTGCTCCTGCTGCGCCTCGGAATAGGAGAAGAGCGAATTGACCGAGCTCATCACCTGGCTCATGCGCGTACCGGCGAACAGCGGCTTGGCCGCGCGCTGCGGCGGGATCAGCGGACGAATCTGCTCGGGCTCGGCCGATGCCAGCATGGTTTGCGGCATGTCGTAGGACCGCGACGGCGTGCCCTGTTCGAGGCTCGCCATGAGGTAGCGGGTGTCGTCGCCGTTGAGCGGCGCCGGGCCGATATACTGTACCTTCACATTGGCCGTGCCGATATTGGCATAGCCCAGCAGCGTCGCCGCCTTCTCCGAAAGATCGACCACGCGGCCGGCCATGTAGGGACCGCGATCGTTGAAGCGCACGATCAGCGAGCGGCCATTGTCGAGATTGGTGACCCGCGCATAGCTCGGCAGCGGCAGGTCGGGGCTGCCGCCCGAAATCGCGTTGGCGTTGAAGATTTCGCCATTGGCGGTCAGCCGGCCATGGAAATCCTCGCCATACCACGAGGCCGTACCGCTCACCGTATAGCCGGCGGGGTCGGCCTTGGGCTGGTACCATTTGCCGTGCACCTGATAGGCGTCGCCCACCAGGTAGCGCCCGCCGCCATGCGGCGGGTTCTGCGAATTGGTCACCCGCGGCGATACGGCGACGCCATATTCGCTGCTGGTGAACAGGCCGCGCCGCACATGGTGATGGTTGGTCGCGCAGGCGGCAAGCAGCGGACCGCAGACCGCCGCCAAGCCCAGGAAACGCAATAAAGGTTGGAATCGCAACAGAGGTCGCCACGCCCGAAGAGTAACGGTCGCTGTCATCGCAAGCCCTTGCCCATAGCCTCTGCCAGAATAGCCGATCCACCCGGTCGGCCGGCGCATAGGTTGGGAACAGGGTTTAGCCCCGGTTAATTTTGCTAAAATTGTCGCCGCCGGCAGCGTGCAATCGCCCGCCGCGCTCTCCCATCACCGTCGCTTTGGCGTTATGGTGGGGCTGGCAATCATATAAAGGAATCTTTATATCCCTTGCCCAGACATCGCTCGGCGGCGATATAGGGTTCACCCGCCGATCGCATAGGAGACGCCATGAGCACCCCCGCCCCCGCTACTCCCCGCGACTACGCCGAAATCCGCGCGGCCCTCACCGCGGCGATCAAGGAGCGCGTGCTGGTGCTGGATGGCGCCATGGGCACCATGATCCAGCAGCTCAAGCTCGACGAGGCCGGCTACCGCGGGGAGCGCTTCAAGGACTGGCCGCGCGACGTGCGCGGCAACAACGACCTGCTGAACCTCACCCAGCCGGACAAGGTCCGCGACATTCACCTCGAATATTTCCTCGCCGGTGCCGACATCGTCGAGAGCAACACCTTCTCCTCGACCGCTATCGTCATGGCCGACTATGGCATGGAGGAGCTTGCCTACGAGCTGAATGTCGAAGGCGCCAGGATCGCCCGCGCCGCCGCCGAACTGGCCGAGGCGAAGGACGGCCGGCGCCGCTTCGTCGCCGGCGCGCTGGGGCCGACGAACAAGACGGCGTCCATGTCCACCGACGTCAACAGCCCCGGCCATCGCGCCGTCAGCTTCGACCAGATCGCCGAGACCTACGAAACCGCCATCAACGGCCTGATCGATGGCGGCGCCGACCTGCTGCTGTTCGAGACGATTACCGATACGCTCAACACCAAGGCCGGCATCTTCGCGGCTCAGAAGGTGTTTGCCGAGCGCGGCATCGACCTGCCCATCATGATCTCGGGCACGATCACCGATCTTTCAGGCCGTACGCTTTCGGGGCAGACGCCGACGGCGTTCTGGTATTCGGTACGGCACGCCAATCCCTTCACCATCGGCCTCAACTGCGCGCTCGGCGCCAATGCCATGCGCGCGCATATCGCCGAGCTGTCCGATGTCGCCGATACCTTCGTCTGCGCCTATCCCAATGCCGGCCTGCCCAATGAATTCGGCGGCTATGACGAGACGCCCGAATTCATGGCGCGCCAGGTCGAAACCTTCCTGCGCGACGGCCTGGTCAACATCATCGGCGGCTGCTGCGGCACGACGCCGGCCCATATCAAGGCCTTTGCCGATCTCGCGGCCAAGTACCCGCCCCGCGAGCCGCCCGTTGCCGACAAGCTGCTGCGGCTCTCGGGTCTCGAGCCCTTCACGCTCACCAGCGACATTCCCTTCGTCAATATCGGCGAGCGGACCAACGTCACCGGCTCTGCCCGCTTCCGCAAGCTCGTGACCGCCGGCGATTATGCCGGGGCGCTGGAGGTGGCGCGCGACCAGGTCGCCAATGGCGCACAGGTCATCGATATCAATGTCGACGAGGGCCTGCTCGATTCCAAGAAGGTGATGGTCGAGTTCCTGAACCTGCTCGCGGCCGAGCCGGACATCGCCCGGGTGCCGCTGATGGTCGATTCCTCGAAATTCGAGGTGATCGAGGCCGGCCTCAAATGTATCCAGGGCAAGGCCCTGGTGAACTCGATCTCCATGAAGGAAGGCGTCGAGAAATTCCTCGAACAGGCGCGGCTCGTCCGCTCCTATGGCGCCGCTGTAGTGGTGATGGCCTTCGACGAACAGGGCCAGGCCGACACCCTCGAGCGCAAGGTCGAAATCTGCTCGCGCGCTTACAAGCTCCTCACCGAGGAAGTCGGCTTCCCGCCGGAAGACATTGTTTTCGATCCCAATATCTTCGCCATCGCGACCGGCATCGAAGAACATGCGGGCTATGGCATCGCCTTCATCGAGGCGACCCGCCAGATCAGGCAGAGATTGCCCCACGCTCATATTTCGGGCGGCGTGTCGAACCTCAGTTTCTCCTTCCGCGGCAATGAGCCGGTGCGGGAGGCGATGCACGCCGTGTTTCTCTACTATGCGATCAAGGCCGGCATGGACATGGGCATCGTCAATGCCGGCCAGCTCGCCGTCTATGACACCATCGATCCGGAATTGCGCGACGCCTGCGAGGACGTGATCTTCAACCGCCGGCCGGATGCAACGGACCGGCTGCTGGCGCTCGCCGAGAAATATCGCGGCCAGGCCGGCGCGGAAATCAGCGGCAAGGACTTGGCCTGGCGCGAGCTGCCGGTTGAGGAGCGTATCACCCATGCGCTGGTCAACGGCATAACCGAGTACATCGAGGCAGATACCGAGGAAGCGCGGCACAAGGCGCTCCGACCGCTCCACGTCATCGAAGGTCCGCTGATGGCCGGCATGAACGTTGTCGGCGACCTTTTCGGCTCGGGCAAGATGTTCCTGCCGCAGGTGGTCAAATCCGCCCGTGTCATGAAGCAGGCCGTAGCCTATCTCCTGCCCTATATGGAGGCCGAAAAGGCCGCCGGCGGCGGTGGTCCCCCCCAAAGCGCCGGGAAGATCCTGATGGCGACGGTCAAGGGCGACGTCCACGACATCGGCAAGAACATCGTCGGGGTCGTGCTCTCCTGCAACAATTATGAGATCATCGACCTCGGCGTCATGGTCCCGGCGCAGAAAATCCTCGAAACTGCCAAGGCCGAAAAGGTCGACATCATCGGCCTCTCCGGCCTCATCACCCCCTCGCTCGACGAGATGGCGCATGTCGCTTCCGAGCTCGAACGCGAGGGCTTCGACATTCCTCTGCTGATCGGCGGGGCGACAACGAGCCGCGTCCATACCGCGGTCAAGATCGATCCGCGCTACCGTCGCGGCGCGGTCGTCCACGTCAACGATGCGAGCCGCGCCGTGGGCGTGGTTGGCTCGCTCCTCTCGTCGAACTCGCGCGCCGCCTATATGGACGAGGTCCGCGCCGAATACCGCAAGGTTGCCGCGGCGCATGCCCGCAGCGAAGAGGCCAAGAACCGGCTGCCGCTCGCCGCCGCACGCGCCAATCGCTTCCAGCCCGACTGGTCGGGCTTCGAGCCGATCAAGCCGACTTTCCTCGGCACGCGCGTCTTCGACAGTTTCAACCTGGCCGAAATCGCCCAGTACATCGACTGGACGCCCTTCTTCCAGGCCTGGGAGCTGCGCGGCCGCTACCCGCAAATCCTCGACGACCCCAATCAGGGCGAGACGGCGCGCGCGCTCTTCGCCGACGCGCAGGCCATGCTGAAGAAGATCATCGCCGAGAAGTGGTTCAGGCCCAAGGCAACGATCGGATTCTGGCCGGCCAACGCGGTAGGCGACGACATCCGCCTGTTCACCGACGAGCATCGCAACCAGGAGCTGGCGACCTTCTTCACCCTGCGCCAGCAGCTTTCCAAGCGCGACGGCAAGCCCAGCATGGCGCTGGCCGACTTCGTCGCCCCGCTCGAAACGGGCAAGCCGGACTATCTCGGCGGCTTCGTGGTCACCGCCGGCGGCGAGGAGGACGAGATCGCCGACAGCTTCGTGAAGGCGAACGACGACTTTTCCTCGATTCTGGTCAAGGCGCTGGCCGATCGCTTCGCCGAGGCGCTGGCCGAAATGATGCACCAGCATGTTCGCCTGCGCTATTGGGGCTATGCCATGACGGAGGCCTTCACGCCCCAGGAGCTGATCGCCGAGCCCTATAAGGGCATCCGGCCCGCGCCCGGCTACCCCGCCCAGCCGGACCACACGGAAAAGACCACGCTTTTCCGCCTGCTCGATGCGAAGAAGCGGATCGGGGTGGAGCTGACCGAAAGCTACGCCATGTGGCCCGGCGCCTCGGTTTCGGGGCTCTACTTCGCCCATCCGGAGAGCTTCTATTTCGGCGTCGCCAAGGTCGAGCGCGACCAGGTGGAAGATTATGCCCGCCGCAAGGGCATGAGCGTCGCCGAGGTGGAACGCTGGCTGTCCCCCATTCTCAACTACACGCCGGACGAGACGCAGCCTTCCGCCGCAACCGTGCCCGAGGCGGCAGCATGAACGCGCCCTTCGCCGCTGCAGGCCGGGTGATCCCCGTCACGGTCGTAACCTCCGGCCCGCTGCCTTCGATACCCGGCGCGGCGCTGGTCACCATCGAACCGGAATCCAGCCATGACCACCGGGGCGCGGAGTGCCTCGTGTGCGCGACGCGCGGCAATGTCCGCGTGCTGCTGTTCGAGCTCCTGGAGCAGGCCCGGCTGGGCGCCGCGCCGGATTTCACCTCGGTCGTGGTCGACGCCCGGCAGGCGCCGGACCCGCAGGCGGTGGCCGATGCGCTGGTTCCCGGCAGGCTCCCCGCCTTCGGCCTGCGCGATCATACCGTCGCCCGCAGTTTCCGCCTCGCCTAGCTTCCGCCGCTCCCCAGCTGCACCACGATGTTGACCGCCGCCGCGATGACCACCGTGTTGAACAGATAGCTGAAGAGACTGTGCGCCGTAACGATCCGGCGCATGAGATTGTCGGTGACGTCGGTGTCCGATGTCTGTGCCGTCATCGCCACGACGAATGAGAAGTAGATGAAGGCGGTGCCGTCCGGCTCTTCCTCGCCGGGGAAATCGAGGCCGCCCTTCTGCTTGGCGTTCTTCTGGCGCGCATTGTCGTCGGGCGCCTCGTAATACTCCCAGCCATAGTGCATGGCCCAGAGAACGTGGATCATCAGCCAGCTCGCAACGACCGAAACGATCCCGAGCCCGAGGCGCAGCGGGTCCGGCGACTTGCCCGCATTGATCGCCATGAAGAGCGCCACGGTGACATAGGCCACCTCGCAGATGGTCAGCGCGAACACGATCCAGGGCGGTGCATTCTCGTCCCCGGCGTGGCGGCGCAGATATTCCGGCGTCAGCGTCGGCAGGTCCTTCGCCGTCAAGCCGAGATAGACGAGCGAAAACAGGGTGGCGGCCAGCGCCGGCCCTGTTTCGGCCGAAAACAGCAGCCCCAGGGCCAGGGCCACGATTCCGCAGCCGGCGGCGATGTAGAAATTCCGGTGCCGCGGCCCGAACCGCAGAAACGCCATTAAGAACCGCCCCCTTCTGCACACCCGGCAGGGGAAATTCGCGGACACCCGAACCAGTTGCACGATGCAGCGGGGCAGCGGGCCGCCTCCGTAGCATGGAACGCCTTGGCTTGGCTGAAGTTTTGGCTGCATCCACGGGGCGAACCGACGCGCCCCTGCGAACTGCAACTTGGACATGGAGAGGAAGATGATCCGCAAGCTTCTTGCGGCGACGGTGCTTGCCTTGCTCGCAGGCGGGATCGCCTATGGCCAAAGCCAGAACGCCGGCGCCATGATGGCCAGCGGTTACCAGATGACCGCAAGCGACGCGCTGGCCAGCAAGCTGATCGGCAGCCCGATCTATTCGAGCACCGCGCTCAATACCGGCGCGCCGGCCAATCCGTCCGCCACCACCCCCGGGAATACCTCGACGCCCGGAGCTGCCGGCACCGCAACCGGCGCCAATGGCGGTCCGGCCAATTCCAATACCGACACCAATGCGCAGCAGATCGGCACGATCCGTGACCTGGTAGTCGACGCCGGCGGCACGGTCAAGGCCGTGGTCATCGGCATAGGCGGCGTGCTCGGGCTCGGCGAAAAGAGCGTTGCCGTGGGCTATGGCGATGTCCGCTGGCAGGTCGCGCAGGACGGCAGCGTCCGCGGCGTGATCGACACCACCGCCGACGCGCTCAAGGGCGCTCCCGACTTCAAATACCCGGCGAGCAATGCTGCCGCGGTGGCCGCGCCGGGCGCCAACGGCCAGACCCCGCCCCAGAACGGCGCGGCCCCGGCCACCCCCACCGCCCTCGACCCGCAGACCTTCGTCAATAATGCGGCGCCGGCCAACACCTTCGAGATTCAGACGAGCCAGCAGGCCCTGCAGAAGACGCAGAACAAGGACATAACGGACTTCGCCAACAAGATGATCGCCGATCATACCAAGGCGGGCCAGGACCTGACGGCTGCTGCGAAGGCGCAGAACCTCACCATCCCGACCGGCGTGAACAACGACCAGCAGCAGCAGGTCGTGCAACTGCAGAACCTGAGCGGCCAGCAGTTCGACCAGGCCTATATCAAGATGCAGGTGCAGGCGCATGACGACGCGGTGAGCCTGTTCCAGGCCTATGCGCAATCCGGTGCGAACGGGCCGCTGAAGGATTTTGCTGCCAAGACCCTGCCGACCCTGCAGCAGCACCAGCAGATGATCCACAAGATCGCTGGCAAATAACGCGCATTGATCGTGAATTTCTGGCCGGTGGCTGTAACGCCCCCGGCCTATTTGCGTCGCGGGCGATGCAGCTCGGCACCGGCCTCCGATCGCCGGCCGGCGCGCTGCGCCAGCACCGCCTCGGCAAGCGTCGCGGCGGCGTTGCGCACTTCGCCCTGCAGCGGCAGGTCGGCATCGAGCGCCTCGTGGCTGGTGGCATAGGGCTCCCAATAGCCGATATAGCGGTCGAGCTCGGCCATGTTCCCCGCCGGCTCCAGCCCCATGAAGGCGAGCCAGTCGGAGACCGACCGGCGCACGCCTTCGGCGCCCTCGACATCGCCGTGGGAAATCACCGCGAACAGCCGCCCCTTGAGGTGTTGCGGATAGCTCCAGCCGTCGAGCTCCATCTGCTTGGCGAGCTTCGGCTCCTTGCCCTGCGTCGAGCTGGGATCGGGATTGCCGCCATCGGCGCAGACCAGCCGGTCCATCATGAGTTTGAGCGGCGAGGAAACCTGGTACCAGTTGACCGGCGTGACGATGAACACGCCATGCGCAGCCGCCCAGAGCGGATAGATGTCGTTCATCCAGTCCTGCGTCTGCCCCAGCGCATAATTGGGGTAGCACGAGCACGGCCAGTGGCAGAGCGGCGCCGCCGTGGAAAAGCAGGTCTTGCACGGGTGGATGTTCCGTCCGTATTCGGCCGACAGCAGCGACAGGTCAAGGAAGTCGACCGCAATGCCGGCCTTTTCGATCGCCTCCCGGCCCATCTGCGCCAGCCGCGCGGATTTCGACAGCTCGCCCGGGCAGGTATGTTCGTTGCGCGCCGCGCCCGAAATGACCAGCACGCGCGGCTGCAGTCCCGGATCGTCGTGGCGCGCCTGCGCGGCATCGACCGCCGCCTTGGCGGCGCGCCAGTCGTCGGCGAGGTCATAATCGGGGTCGGCGAATCCTGCCCCGGCCTTGTGGGTGCGCGGGCTTTTGCGCGAGGCCGCATAGCCGTCCCACGCCGCAGCCGCGACCCTCTGCAACTCGTCGCCGAGCCCGTCGAAAGCCGGGTCGATGAACTGCGACAGGAAGCGGCGCGTGAACTCCTCGCGCGAGAGCTTGACGGGCGGCGTGCCGGTGCGCGGCGACGGCGCCTCGCGCGGCACGATGCCGTCCTCGAAGGCATCGCCGGTGATGAATTCGCTCATGATTGTCTCGGGTTGGAAGGCGGGCCCGGCGGGCGCGGGGCTAGATGAACGGCTTGCCGCCGGTCACCGCTACGGTCGCGCCCGACACATAGCTCGCCTCGTCGCTCGCCAGCATCACATAGACCGGCGCGAGCTCGGCAGGCTGGGCCGGCCGGCCCATCGGCACCTGCTTGCCGAAATTCTTCACGGCCTCCTCCGGCATGGTCGAGGGGATGAGCGGCGTCCAGACCGGCCCCGGGGCGACGGCATTGGCGCGAATGCCGCGCTCGGCGAGGATCTGCGCCAGCCCGCCGGTGAAGTTCTGGATGGCGCCCTTGGTGGTGGCATAGGCCAGCAATTGCGGGCTCGGGCTGTCGGCATTGACCGAGGCGGTATTGATGATCGAGCCGCCCGGCTTCATGTGCTTGAGCGCGGCCTTGGTGAGATAGAACATCGAGGAAATATTGGTGGCGAAAGTCAGCTCCCACTCCTCGTCGGAAATGTCCTCGATCGAGGGGAAGCTCATCTGGTGCGCCGCATTGTTGACGAGCACGTCGATTCCGCCGAAGGCGCCGGCCACCTGCTCGATGAGCTTGCGGCAATTCTCAGGCTTGGACACATCGGTGCGCACCTTGAGCGCCTGCCGGCCCGCATCCTTGATCAGCCGCTCCGTCTCGGCGGCGTCGTCGTCCTCGCTCAGATAGGCGAACGCCACATCCGCCCCTTCCCTCGCGAAGGCCAGCGCCACCGCGCGGCCGATGCCGGAATCGGCGCCCGTGATCAGCGTCTTCTTGCCCTCGAGGCGCCGCGCGCCCTTATAGCTCTTCACGCCGTAATCGGGCTGCGGGTTCATGCGGCCGCTTTGACCGGGCGGCTCCTGATGCGGCGTGTCGAAAGGCGGCGTGGGGTAGTTGAAGGGATTGCTGTCTTCCATCGCTCCTCTCCTGCTCCGCGCGGGCATCGATAGGCATCGCGGCCGACGAATTCCGGGCTCTCTGGCGAACTTCGCCGCCCGGCTTCGGTTCCCGGCGCCTACGGTCGGCCGGATTGCACCCGGCGCGACCTGCAGTTGCACCGGACGCGACGACACCACGTTGACGACCGACAATTCTTGCGCTGGATTTCCGGCATAGCGGGCGAATGGGGCTTGGCGGGCGCCCCGCGGACCGGACGGACAGGGGGACGTGACGGTTGGCAGAGGTCGTGACTGTGTCTACCGAGGGGCTTGCGCCGCGCGAGCGGCTGCCATTCCTGCTCGATCATTTCGCGCGCTATGTCTATCGCGTCCAGCTCGAGCCGGATCGGCGGGACGACCCGGCCGCCAGCTTGGGACATGCCGTCTTCGCCAGCAACGGCTCGGCCACCGCTCTCGACTTTCATTGCGTCGGCGGCCGCGTGGAACGCACCCGCGCCATGGCCGAGACGCAGCCCGGCGAAAGCTACCTGATCTACATGGAGCGCCAGAATACGGCGCATTACGAGGTGGGCGGCGGGCGTGAATTCTTCACCCGGCCCGGCATGCTGGTCATGACGCCCACCTGGATATCCTTCAAGGCCGAAGTGCCGGCGGGCACGGATTTCTGTTTCCAGGCAGCGGTGGTCCCCGCCGCCGAACTGAGCCCCCTGCTTGCGCCGGGACGCCGGAACCGCGTCGAGCCGCTGGCGCTGGATTCGCCCTATACGGGGCTCCTGCAGTCCTATCTCGAAGGGTGGCTGCGCTATTTCCCGCTCCTCAGCGGTGACCAGGCGGACGTCTCCGTGCACACGCTGGTGCAATTGGTCGGGGTCTCCAACGGAACCATCGACAGCCGCGCCAGCGAGGCGCGCCGCACGATTTCCGAGGCCCGCGTCGGCAACGCGCTGCGCCTCATGGGCGCCAAGCTTCACGATTCGGCTCTGTCGCCTGCCGACATCGCCGCCCGTTTGGGCATCTCGACCCGCCAGCTGCATCTCGATTTCGAGGAGACCGGCATGACCTTCTCGCGCAAGCTGCAGAGCCTGCGCCTCGACATGGCCCGGCGCCTGCTGCTGCAGGACCCCTCCCGAGGGGTGACCGAAATCGCCTTTGCCTGCGGCTTCGAGAGCCTTTCCACCTTCTATCGGGCGTTCAAGCGCGCCTTCGGCATGACGGCCTCCGAATTCCGGGAGGCGGCCGCGCGCCATTCGTCACATTGATGCCACACTAGACCTGGGCCAGCGCCGCGCTTCGCTCCATGCCACCCGCCACTGCGCGCCCTGCGGCGACCCGCCCGTTCCGAGCCTGCAGTCTGCCCCGCACTGATTTGGTTCGCCTGGGGAAAACATGTTCGGAACTGGTCACAAGGCCCTGCTCGCCTCGCTGCTGGCAGGAACCGCGGGCTGCTGCGTCGCCGGCTCGCCGACGCTAGCCGCGGACGCAACGCTCACTCCCTTGACGCCGCTGTCGCAGCAGGCGCCGATGATATATGCCAGCGCCATCAGCGGCGACGGGAGCACGATCGTCGGCGGCAGCATGACCGACTCGAGCATCGGCGTGGTCCCCGCCAAATGGTCACCGGACGGTTCGGTGGTCGACCTCGGCAGCCCCTATATCGAGGGGCTGGCCCTCGGCGTCAGCCAGGATGGCGGGACGATTGTCGGCGAGGGCATATTGACGTCGTTCGGGGACACCCTGGCCTGGGCCGATCGCGGCGGCACCTTCACCACTCTGCCGGCCACCCTCTTTTCCCATGTGGCCCTCGCGCAGCCCATCGCCACCAGCGCCGACGGCAGCGTGATCGCGGGGACCGAACAGGCCACGGGCGGCGCCTCTCAGGCCGTCATATGGAGCGGCGCCAACTGGGCGACCGAAACGAGCCTGGGCGGACTGATGCCCGGCGACTACTCCAGCAGCAACGGCATCGATGCGGCGGGGTCCACCGTGGTGGGCATTGACTGGACGCCGCCGACGCCGGGTGCGCACGATACCGCCTTCTACTGGCGCTCCGGCACGATGACGGCGCTGCCCTTCGGCAGCTTTGCCGCAACCGAAGCGCACGCCATCAGTGCCGACGGTTCGACCATTGTCGGCGTTGCCTACGATGGGCCGAATGCCGGCCATGCGGTGATGTGGAGCGGTTCGGGCTACTCGGTCGAGACCGATCTCGGCTCGCTCGGCGGCGACAGTGCCGGCCCGTGGGCGGTCAGCGGCGACGGCTCGATCGTGGTCGGCAGCGCCATGCTCGCTTCAGGGGGCAGCACCGCCTTCCGCTACGCGGCCGGCCAGATGGCCGATCTCAACACACTGCTGGCAGACGCCGGTGTGGATATGGGCACCATTCACCTGTCGATTGCCAATGGCGTGTCCACCGATGGCCGCTACCTCCTTGCCAGCGACGACAACCTCACCGGATACCTGGTCCTCTATGACGACAATCCTGCCGATACGGGCGGCGGCAGCATCGGTGGCCTCACCACTGCGGCGGCACAGCAGGACTCGGCGGACCAGACCGGCCGCGACCGGCAGGCCGTTGCGCTCAAGCAGGACAGCTATACCGGCCTGCTTACCGGCGATTTCGACGCGCTTTCGTCGAGCAATGAGCTGAGCGCCTTCGCCCTCGCCGGTTCGGCGATGGCCGGCGTGCGCGGCCGCGGCGGCGACGACCACTGGACGCTGACCGGCGGTTTCGCCGGCGGTTCGGAAGACGCCGGCAGCCTCGATTATAGCGCGCTGACCGGCGCCGCGGCGCTGCGCTACAGCTTCGGCGCGCCGGCCGATCAATTGCGGCCCTTCGTGCAGGTGGGCGGCAGCCTCAGTGCGCTTTCCGGCCTCACCTTCACCCGGACCTATGCCAATGGCGCCGGCACCGCGACGGGCGTCGGCACGACCAACGGCCTTGCCGGGGCGGCCTTCGCCCGGGTCGGCGTCGTCGACAGGACCGGCCCCATGGACAGCGTGGAGCTGAGCGCGGAACTCGGCGAGCGCTGGTTGAGCACCGACGCCTATGCCGAAACGCTCTCCGCCACAAATCCCTTCCCCGCCAGCGTCGCGGCCGGCACGGACAGCCGGACGGTCGCCAGGGCGGCCGCCAGCTGGACGCACAGCGTCTCTCCTGCCGTCGACCTGACGCTGCGCGGCGCGGTCGGCGCCGTCATCGGCGGAGAGAGCGGATTGCAGCTCACCAGCAGCGGCTTCGGCACCTTCTCGACCGCCGTCGCGGCGAGCAAATGGGTGGAAGCGGGCGCCCGCCTCGGCTACCGGATCAGCAGGAATACCTCCGTCGATCTCTTCGCCATGGGAACGGCCGGCGACGGCGTTCCCGCCTCGGCCGAAATCGGTGCCGGCCTGCGCCTCGGCTTCTGAGGCGCCCCTTTCCTGGCAACCGCCGTTACAAGGTTTGCCACGGCCGTTCCAATTGCGGCGCCATGCGCCCGGTGCGACATTCCGGGGGCTGGCGCCGCGCCGGATTCTGCCTTCACTTCCGGCATCTTTGCTCTTGGAAAAACCTGGATGATTGCGCAAAAACTGCTCGCCGCGCTCGGCGCGGGCCTGCTGCTGACCTCCGTAGCGCATGCGGCGCCAGATTTCACCCATACCGACTGCGCCAGCCCCGCCTTCAAGGCGTTCATCGCCGCGCATCTCGGACATGGCAAGCTGACGGGAACCGACCGCCTGTCGCCCGACCGCTTCAACTACGGGCCGATCGTTTCGGCGACCACGGTCACCAAATCGGCCACCTCGATCAGCTGTACCATCACCGTCAACCGCGACGGACCGCGCGGCATGCACCTGATCCATGGCCGCTTCACCGCGACCCGGAACGGCTGGAAGTGGCTGCCCGCCTATTGAGCCCCGTCGGCCGGCCGCGCGCGGCCCGGCAGCCGCCACGGCCGCCTTATCAGGACGAAGAAGGTGGGCACGAAGAAGATGCCCAGGATCGTCGCCGAGATCATGCCGCCCAGCACCGTTATGCCGATGGCGTGCTGGGCGCCTGACCCCGCCCCGCTCGCCACCGCCAGCGGCAGCACGCCCAGCATGAAGGCGAGCGAGGTCATCACGATCGGCCGGATCCTGAGCCGCGCCGCCTCGAGGATGGCCTCGAGCGCCGGCTTGCCCTCGGCCTGAAGGTCCTTGGCGAACTCGACCATCAGGATCGCGTTCTTGGCGGCAAGGCCGATCGTGGTCAGGAGGCCCACCTTGAAATAGACGTCGTTCGACTGCCCCAGCAGCTTGGCGGCGAGCAGCGCGCCGAAGACCCCGACCGGCACGGCCAGGATCACCGACAGCGGGATCGACCAGCTCTCATAGAGCGCCGCGAGGCAGAGGAACACCACCAGCAGCGAGATCGCATAAAGCATCGTCGCCTGCGAGCCCGACAGCCGCTCCTGGTAGGAAAGCCCCGCCCAGGCGGCGCTGTATCCGCCCGGCAATTGCGCCACGAGCCGTTCCATCTGGTCCATCGCATCGCCGGAACTGGCGCCCGGCGCCGCCGCGCCCTGAATCTGCAGGCCCGGCACGCCGTTGAAGCGCGCCAGCGTCGGCGCGCCCTTGGTCCATTGCGACGTGGCGAAGGCGGAGAAGGGCACCATCTCGCCATTGCCGTTGCGGGCATACCATTTGTCGAGATCGCCCGGCTGCATGCGATAGGGCGCATCGCCCTGCACATAGACCGGCCGGATATTGCCGTTATAGAGGAAGTCGTTGACGTCGGTGCCGCCGAACACGGTCGACAGCAGCGCATTGGCCGCGCTCAGGTCGACCCCCAGCGCGCCCGCCTTTTCCTGGTCGATGACGATCTTGAGCTGGCTCTGGGGCGTCGTGGCATTGCCGCGCACGCTCTGCACGTACCTGTCGCCATTGGCCGCCTGGGCGAGCTGGTTGCTCGCCGCGTTCAGGGCGTCGCGCCCATTATTGCCGGTATCGAGCAGGTACATCTGGAAGCCGTTGGACTGCCCCAGGCCCTGGATCGCCGGCGGCGCCAGCGCGAAGACCTGCGCATCGCGGATGCGCCGGAAATAGGCCCCTGCCCGCGCCGCGATCGCCTGCGCCGAGAGACTGGCCCCCGGCCGATCGGCGAAATCCTTGAGGCGCACGAAGGCCATGGCGTTGTTTTCGCCGCTGCCGCCGAAGCCGAACCCGACCGTGGTGAAGACGCTCGCCACCGCCGCCTTCTCCTGCTGCAGGTAATAATCCTCGACGACCTTGACCACCGCTTCGGTCCGCGCCGCATTGGCACCGTCGGGCAATTGGATCTGGGTGAGCAGGACACCCTGATCCTCTTCGGGCACGAAGGAACTCGGCAGATTGGCAAACAGCAGATAGACCGCAATGCCGAGGATGACGAACACCGCGAGCATGCGCAGCGGCCGCACCGCCACATAGCCGACGGCCCCCACATAGCCGCCGGTGGCACGCTTCACGCCGGTATTGAACCAGCCGAACCAGTTGCGCCGCCCCTGCCGCGGCGGCTTCAAAATGGTGGCGCAGAGCGCCGGGGTGAGAATGATGGCGACCAGCACCGAAAGCGCCATCGCCGAGACGATCGTCACCGAGAACTGCCGGTAGATCACCCCGACCGAGCCGCCGAAGAACGCCATCGGGATGAACACCGCCGTCAGCACCAGCGCCACGCCGATGAGCGCGCCGGTGATTTCCGACATCGATTTCTCGGTGGCCTCGCGGGGCGGCAGCCCCTCCTCGGTCATGATGCGCGAGACGTTCTCGACCACCACGATCGCATCGTCGACCAGCAGCCCGATCGCCAGCACCATGGCGAACATGGTCAGCATGTTGATCGTATAGCCGAGCGCCGCGAGGATGCCGAAGGTGCCGAGCAGCACGACGGGAATGGCGATCATCGGAATGAGCGTCGCCCGGAAGTTCTGCAGGAATACCAGCAGCACGATGAAGACGAGGATGATCGCCTCGACCAGGGTCTCGATCACCTTCTCGATCGATTGCTGGACGAAAGGCGTCGTCTCGTAGGAATAGGCGATGGAGACGCCCGTCGGCAGCGCCCCCTTGAGCCCGTCGAGCGCCGCATGCACCGCCGCCGCCGTGCTGATCGCATTGGCGCCGCTCGCCAGCTGCACGCCAAAGCCCGCCGCCGGATGGCCGTTATAGGTCGAGCTCGAGCCATAGGACTGGAGGCCCAGTTCCACCCGGGCGACGTCGCCCAGCCGCACCGTGCCCCCCGCCGGATCGGATTTGAGGATCACCGCCTTGAACTCGTCGACCGAGGTGAGCTGGCTCTGCGCCGTCACCACCGCCTTGAGCTGCTGGCCCTTGACGGTGGGCGAGCCGCCGATCGTGCCCACCGAAACCTGGACGTTCCGCTGCTGGATGGCGCTCACCACATCGGCCGGCGTCAGCTGGTATTTGTCGAGCGACAGCGGATCGAGCCAGATGCGCATGGCATAGCCCGAGCCGAACGCCTGGATGCTGCCCACCCCCTCGACGCGCTCGATGGTCGGCTGGATGTCGTTGGTCATGATGTCGGAGAGCTGGTCGGTCGTATAGCGCCCATCGTCCGACACGATATTGCCGATCATCAGGATGCTGCTCGAGGACCGCGACACGTTGAGCCCCGAGGTCTGCACCACGTCGGGCAGGCGCCTCTCGACCAGGGCGAGCTTGTTCTGCACCTGCATCTGCGCTGTATCGGGATTGATCTCGTTCGAGAAGGTCAGCGTCACGCTCGCCGAGCCGGTCGAGGAGGTGGATTCCATGTAGAGCAGGCCATCGAGGCCCGTCATGCCGTCCTCGATGACGGTGGTGACCGAGTTCTCGACGGCGTCCGCGCTCGCCCCCGAATAGGTCGCGCCGATGCGGATCGTGGTCGGCGCGATCTCGGGATATTGCGTGATCGACAGCGATGTGATGCCGAGCACGCCCGCCAGCATGGTCACGATCGCCAGCACGACGGCGAAGATCGGCCGCCGGATGAAGAAGCTCGCCAGCGACCTTCGGGCGGCGGGGGCGGGACCGGCTGCGATGTCGGTCATGTCATTTCCCCGCCGGCTTGGCAGCAGCCGCCGGCGCGCCGCCGGCGACAGGCTCGACCACCACGCCATTGTCGTCGAGCGTCACCTCGACCGGCGCCACCGCCGAACCGGGATTGATCTTCTGCAGACCATCGACGATCAGCTTCGCGCCGTCGCTGATCCCCCCGGTCACCACCCAGTTATTGCCGCTATTGCCATTGGTGGTGAGCGTGTGGCTGACCGCCTTGCCCCCTTCGGCGAAGAGCGCCGTCGGATTGCCCGAGGCGTCGAACGTCACGGCGCGCTGCGGCACGAGGAACGCCGAGGGCGCCATGCCCAGATCGAGCGTGGCGCGCACGAACATGCCGGGCAGCAGCAGGCGGTTCGGATTGGGCACCGTTCCCTGCGCCGAAAACGTCCCCGTCGACTCGCTGACGGCGACGTCGAGGAAGGTCATCTGGCCCGCCTGCGGATAGGCCGTGCCGTCCTCGAGCGTCAGGTGAACGGTGATCGTCGGGTTGCCGCCCGACTGGCTGCCCTTCAGCGTGCCGCTCTCGAATTGCGCCCGCACGCGCAACAGGTTCGTGGCGGTTTCGACGACGTTCACATAGGCCGGGTCGAGCTGCCTTATGGTGGCGAGCGCCGTCGTCTGGGAGGCCGTGACCAGGGCGCCGGCATTGACCGACGTCCCCCCGATGATGCCGGCAATCGGCGCCGTGACCTGCGTCAGCCCGAGATTGATCTGCGCCGATTTCAGATTGGCCTCGGCGCTCGCCACATCCGCCTTTGCCTCGGCAAGGGCCGCCTGGGCCGCCTCGACCTCGCTTGCCGCGATATTGCTGGAAGCGGCGAGCTGCTGGTCGCGCGTTACCGTGGATTGCGCCGTCGATACCGCCGCCTCGGCCTTCTGCACCGCGGCGGACTGCAGCGCGACCTGCGCCTGATAGACGGCATCATCGATCTCGTAGAGCACGTCGCCGGCCTTGACCTGCTGGCCGGCCCGGAAGTTGACCGATTTGATGATGCCGGAAACCTGCGGCCTTACATCGGCGCTCGCCGAGGCGCTGATGCGCCCCGGCAGCTCGACGGTGATCGGCACCTGCTGCGCCTTGAGCGTGATGACCCCGACCTGGACCGGCCCCGTCTGGCCCGGCGCCCCCGGCGGCATGGGTTGCGCCCACGCCTGCCCCAGCCATCCGGCCACGACCAGAACCGCACCTGCCGCCACTGCCAGTCTCATGCGCAGATCCTCTGTATGTGCCCGGGCCTGCAAATTGGCCGCTTATCGTTGCGTATTATTGGACTGTCACGCCAGAACGTATTTCCACGCTAACCCGAGCTTCGGGGATTCGTCAGCAACTCTCGTTGAACCGCCTGCCGGGGGCGCGCGTTCGGGAGCTGAGGGCTTTCCATCCAACCCATGGGGAACCAAGATGAGCCTCAGCCTGATGAGCCCGGCCTTTTCCGACGGTGCCGGCATTCCCGAGAAATATAGCCGAGACGGCGACAATCTCATGCCGCCGCTCAAATGGACCGGCGTGCCCGAGGGTTCCAGAAGCCTCGCGCTCGTCGTCGAGGATCCCGACGCCCCCGGCGGCATGTTCCACCATTTGGCCGCCTACAATATCCCGGCCGATCGCAACGAGCTGGACGAATCCACCGATACCGGCCCCGACCACGCCATCAGCTTCGCACGCAACGACTTCGGCAATGAACGCTATGACGGCCCCGAGCCGCCGCGCGGCGACAAGCCCCATCACTACCATTTCCGCCTTGCCGCCCTCGATGTACCCAGCCTGAGCCTGCCGCAGGAGGCCGGCGTGGAGGCGGTATGGGCCGAAGCCGAGCGCCACATGATCGAAGAGGCGGAGCTGGTCGGCACCTATCAGCGCTGACCGATGGCGCGCTTCGCCGAGGCCCGGCTGGTCAACGATCCCTTCGGCGACCCGGGGGCGCTGATCGATTTCCGCTTCGGCGCCCGGGCCCTGCTGTTCGACCTCGGCGAAATCGACGCCCTGTCGCCGCGCGAGATCGTGCGCGTCTCCGAGGTCTTCGTCAGCCATCTCCACATGGATCATTTCAGCGGCTTCGACCGGCTGCTGCGGCTCAAGCTCTACCAGCCCCAGACGGTGACGCTTTTCGGCCCGCCGGGCCTGATCGACGGGGTCGAAAGCAAGCTCCGGGCCTATCGCTGGAACCTGCTCGGCACGCACTCCGCCCCCTTCGTGCTCCGCGCCTTCGACTGGGAGCGGGGGTTCCTCGCCGGCGCCCGCTTCGAGGCCCGGCAGGCTTTCCGGCGGACCGACGAGCCGCTGCCCGACCTCCACGGCAGGCTGCTGCTGCAGGAGGGAGACTTTTCGATCGAGGGCGCGGTGCTGGATCATGGCATTCCCTGCCTCGCCTTCGCTTTCCAGGAAAGCGCCCGCATCAACGTCAACAAGGTCGCGCTGGCGCAACTGGGGCTGCCGGTCGGTCCGTGGCTGAGCGGCGCCAAGGCCGCCCTGCGTCGCGGCGACCTCGACCTGTCCATCGAAGTGGAGGGCCGGACGGTCTGGCCGCGGGCCCTGGCCGAGGCCGGAGCACTGGCCACCGGACCGGGGCAGCGCATCGTCTATGCCACCGATTTCGGTTTCACCCCGGCGAACATCGATGCCGTTCTGGGGCTCGCAAGGGGCGCCGAACGCCTTTTCATCGAGGCCGCGTTTCTCGACCGGGAGCCGTTCCGGGCCAAAGTAACGCACCATCTGACCGCCCGGCAGGCCGGCGAAATCGCGCGGCGGGCGGGCGTATCGCGCGCCACGCCGCTGCACTTTTCGACCCGGCATCTGCGCGAGGAGCAGGCGCTGCGCGCGGAGTTCGAGGCGGCCGTCCGCCATCGGCCGGCCATCCTCGCGCGGAACGGTTTAGCCCCCGGCGCGGTTTGAAAGGCGGATAGGAGTCCGAGCCGACATGCCGAACCTCGCCCAACTCCCCGCCCGCGACGGCGACGCCGCCAACGTCATCGTCGAAACCTCTCGCGGCAGCGGTTTCAAGCTCAAATATGACGAGCAGGCCGGCCTCTTCCTGCTGCATCGCGTATTGGCTGCCGGCCTCATCTTCCCGTTCGATTTCGGTTTCATTCCCTCGACCCGGGGCGAGGACGGCGATCCGATCGACGCCTTGCTGGCGATCAATCTTTCCATGCCCGTCGGCACGCTGGTGAAATGCCGGCTGGTCGGGGTGATCGAGGCGAGCCAGCGCGAACAGGACGGCCGAACCGTGCGCAACGACCGCCTCCTCGCCGTGCCCGCCGATATCCCGATCTATGACAGCATCCGCGACATCGGGGACCTCGACGCCATGCTGCTCGGCCAAGTCGAGGCTTTCTTCGTCGCCTATAACAGCCAGCTCGGCAAGGCGTTCGAGCCGCGCGGCAGGGGTGATGCCGCCGCCGCCCGCCACAAGCTCGCAGGCGCCATGGTCAAGCCGGCGTGACCTCGCCCGCGCCTTCCGGCGAAACGCCTGGGAGAGTCAGATGTACTACCTCGCACTCGCCTCCGACTACGACGGAACGCTGGCCGAGGAGGGTCTTGTCTCCGACCGGACGATTGCCGCGCTCGAAAAGCTGCGCGGCACCGGCCGCAAGACCATTCTGGTTTCCGGCCGCGAATTGCCGGACCTCAAAAGCGTATTCAAGCGGCTCGACCTTTTCGACCTGATGGTGCTGGAAAACGGCGCCCTGCTCTACAATCCGCAAAGCGGCGAGGAACGGCCGCTGGCGCCCGCCCCGCCCGCCGGCTTCGTCGACGCGCTCGCGCAGCGCGGCGTGGCGCCGATCTCGGTCGGCCATGCGATCGTCGCGACCTGGGAGCCGCACCAGGACGCCGTGCTGGCGGTCATCCAGGAAATGGGCCTCGAGCTCGAGATCATCTTCAACAAGGGCGCGGTGATGGTGCTGCCGAGCGGCGTCAACAAGGCGACGGGCCTGGCCGCCGCGCTCGCCGAGCTCGGGCTCTCGCCGCACAACGTCGCGGGCGTGGGCGACGCCGAGAACGACCATGCCTTCCTGCGCAGCTGCGGCTGCAGCGTCGCGGTCGCCAATGCCCTGCCCGCGGTCAAGCAGACCGCCGACCTCGTGACGGCGGGGGCGCGCGGCGAAGGCGTCGAGGAACTGATCGCCGTGCTCGAGGAGGACGAGGACCGGCTGGTGCGGATCGAAGGCAATCGCATCGCCTTCGGCAAGGCGGATGACGGGCGCGCGGTCGAGATCGAGCCCCCCGACGTGCTGCTGATCGCCGGCACGTCGGGGATCGGCAAATCCACCTTCGCCACGGCGCTGACCGAAAAGCTCGTCGACCGCCGGTTCCAGTTCTGCGTGCTCGATCCCGAAGGCGATTATCTCGAGCTGGAAAACGCCACCGTGGTCGGCGACAGCAAGACCACTCCCTCGGTCGAGCAGGTGATCGAACTCTTGGCGCAGGGGCAGAACGTCGTCGTCGCAGCCCTGGCGCTGTCGATCGAGGAACGGCCGGAGCTTTTTGCCAAGCTGCTGCCCGAACTGGCCCGGCTCCGGGCAAGCAAGGGGCGCCCGCACTGGATCGTCATCGACGAGACGCACCATCTCATCCCCGCCGAACGCGGGGCGGGACCCATCGTGCTGCCTTCGGAACTCGCCGGCTGCCTGCTGATCACCGTTCATCCCCGGGCGCTGGCGGTCGAGCTGCTGCAAAAGGTGACGAAGGTGGCGGCGCTGGGGCCCGTCGCGCCCGAGGTGATCGGCGAAGTCGCCAGCGCGCTCCGCATCGCCCCGCCTGCGCCGCTCGCGGCGCCCGAGGGCAAGAAGGTGCTGGTTTGGGCGGTGGGGCGCCCGGAGGTTGCCGCGGCCGAGGTCGACCTGCCGCGCCAGTCCCACAAGCGCCATACGCGCAAATATGCAGAGGGCGAGCTCGACGAGGAGAACAGCTTCTATTTCCGCGGGCCCGACAACCGGCTGAACCTCAGGGCCCGCAACCTCATGGCCTTTCTCGACCTCGCCGCAGGGGTCGACGACGCCACCTGGCAGCACCACCTCCGGGCCGGCGATTATTCGCGCTGGTTCAAGGAGCGCATCAAGGACGACGACCTCGCAGCCGCAGCCGCCGCCATCGAGGAAGACAAATCGCTCCCGGCCGCCGAAAGCCGCGACCGCATCGCCGAGGCCGTCAAGCAACGCTATACCGTGCCCGCCGCTTAGGGCATTCCGACCGGCGTCATTGACGCCGAGTTCAATCCGAATGGATCGGATCCCGGCTTCCTGCCGCTTCCGTGCGAACGATGCGCGCGCCGCAGCGGGCGAGCTTTTCTTCCATCCGGTCATAGCCGCGGTCGAGATGATCGATGCCGGAAATGGTGGAGGAGCCCTGTGCCGCGAGCGCGGCGATGACCAGGGCCGCCGAGGCGCGGACATCGCCGCCCTCGACCGAAGCACCGTGCAGGCGAGGCTGGCCGACAATCCTCGCCACCCTCCCCTCGACCTCGATCCGCGCCCCCATCCGGCGCATCGGCTCGACATGGCCGAAGCGGCCCTCGAAAATGGTCTCGGTAATGCTGCTGGTTCCCTCCGCGACGGCGAGCAGCGCCATCAGCGGCGATTGCAGATCGGTCGCGAAACCCGGGAACGGCCCGGTTGCGACGTCGATCGCCTTGAGCCCGCCCGGTGCGCGGCGCGCGATCACGCCGGTAGCCGCCGCCACCAGCTCGACCCCGGCGCGCCGCAGCACATCCGCCGCGCCGCCCAGCAGCTCCACGCGCGCATGCTGCAGCAGCAGCTCGCCATCGGTCAGCGCGGCGGCGCAGGCGAGCGTGCCCATCTCGATCCGGTCGGCAATGATGCGGTGCTCGGCCCCATGCAGCGGCCGGCCGCCCTCGACGGTGATTTCGCTGGTGCCGATGCCCTCGATCTGCGCCCCCATGCCGACCAGCAGGCGCGCGAGATCGTCTATTTCCGGCTCGAGCGCGGCATTGCGGATCACCGAGCGCCCCGTGGCGCCCGTCGCGGCGATCAGCAGGTTTTCCGTCGCCCCGACCGAGGGGAAGGGCAGCGTGAAATCGGCACCGGCAAGGCCGTTGGGCGCCTTGGCGTAAATGACCCCATCGGCGATCTCCACCTCGGCACCCATGGCCAGGAGCCCATCGACATGGAAATTGACCGGCCGCTTGCCGATGGCGTCGCCGCCCGGCAGCGGCAGGGCCACCTCCCCGCTGCGCACCAGCACGGCGCTGAGCAGGATGACCGAGGCCCGCATCCGGGCAACGAGCCCGCGATCGATATGGGTGGGATGGATGCGCCCGGCGGTGATCTCCACGGAGAGGCCGGCTTCGGTTTCCGTCCAGGCAAGCTCGGCGCCGAGCCGCCGCAACAGGCCGGACAGGATCGCCACGTCGAGGCTCGCCGGCGCATTGTGCAGCAGCACGCGCTCGGACGTCAGCAGCGTCGCCACCATGAGCGGCAGCACGGCATTCTTGGCGCCGCTGATCGGGTAGGTGCCGCGCAGCTTATGCCCGCCTTCGATGACCAGCCGCGACGCCGGCCGCGGCCGCCACCACGGCGCCGCCCGCATCACGGGCATATCGGCAGGCTGGCTGGAAGTCATCGTCGGCAACTCGCAGGGCTCGGTCGAGTCCCGCTTTTACCTTACCCGCGCCCGCTGCGCATCCGTTCCGATCTGTCCTAGGCCTGGCTCCTGAACAGGATCGCAAAGGCCTCATAGGGCCGCATCTGAAATGTTTCCCCGAGGCTTGCGACCGGCTCGTAATTCCAGATCAGCGCCTCGCCGGTGACCTGCAGCTCGGGCGGCACCCGCAGCTCCACGCCCTGCGCGGCGAAATTGGCCGCCACGATCAGCGTCTGGTCGTCGAGATGCCGCGTATAAAGATAGATCTGCTCGTGCTGGTCCAGAAAGCTCCGGTAATCGCCATGAACGATGACCGGATGCTGCTTCCGCAGCGCGATGAGCTTGCGGTAATGGCTCCAGATCGAATTCTCGTCGGCAAGGCTGCTCTCGACATTGATCGAGGAATAGTTCGGGTTCACCGCGATCCAGGGCACGCCGGTGGTGAAGCCGCCATGCGGCGCCGCGGTCCACTGCATGGGCGTGCGCGCATTGTCGCGGCCATTGGCGTTGGCGCCGGCGATGAACTCCTCCGGCGACAGCCCCGCCTCGATATGCAGCCGGTGCATGTTCAGCGTCTCGATGTCCCGGTACTCCTCGATCGAGGTGAAGGGGACATTGGTCATACCGATTTCCTCGCCCTGATAGACGAAAGGCGTGCCCCTGAGCAGGTGCAGCACCGTGGCGAGGAGCTTGGCCGACTGCACATGGTAGCCGCTCACGTCGCCATATTTCGAAACCGCACGGGGCAAATCGTGATTGCCCCAGAACAGCGAGTTCCAGCCATCCTGCGCCAGCGCCAGTTGCCACTTGCCGAACACCTCCTTGAGCGCCACGAGGTCGAAAGGCAGCGGCCGCCACTTGCCATGCGTGGGGTCCCATTGCCGGGTGACGTGCTCGAACTGGAAAACCATCGAGAGTTCGTTGCGGTCGCGGCCGGAATAGAGCAGCGCCGAGGCCGGGGTGGCGCTCCAGGCCTCCCCGACGGTCAGCAGGTCCATGCCGCCGAAGGTCTCGCGGTTCATCTCCTGCAGGTATTCGTGCAGCAGCGGCCCGTCGGCGGTGATGCCGTGGTCGACGTCCTTGCCGATGAGGTCGATCACGTCCATGCGGAAGCCGGCAATGCCGCGCGCCAGCCACCAGTTCATCATCCGGTAGACCTCCTGCCGCACGTCGGGATTGGCCCAGTTGAGGTCCGGCTGGCGCCGCGAGAACAGGTGCAGGTAATACTGGCCGGTCGGCTCGTGAAAGCTCCAGGCGGGCCCCCCGAATGCGGAGGTGAGCGCGCTCGGTACCCCGCCTTCCGGCGCCGGATCGCGCCAGATGTAGTAGTCGCGATGGGGATCGTCGCGCGAGGCGCACGCCGCCTTGAACCAGGGATGCTCGTCCGAGGTATGGTTGACCACGAGGTCGAGGATGATGCCGATGCCGCGCTTCTTCGCCTCCGCCACCAGCTCGTCGAAATCCTCGAGCGTGCCGAATTCGGGCGCGATGGCCTGGTAGTCGGAAATGTCGTAGCCATTGTCGTCCATCGGCGAGCGATAGATCGGCGATAGCCAGATGGCTGAAATGCCGAGCTTTTCGAGATAGTCGAGCCGCGAGATGATCCCCCTGAGGTCGCCGATCCCGTCGCCATTGCTGTCCGAAAAGCTGCGCGGATAGATCTGGTAGATCGTGGCCGACTGCCACCAGGGCCCCTGCATGTCGCCGTCTCCGCTTGCTGCGCTGCTTGTGAAAGCCTGCGCCCCCGCCTTGGTTGCGCGGCGACGGAACTAGCCGCCGCTTCGGACGGTTAGCTGAAGCTCAGCGGAGACCATCGATGGCGGAGCTTTCCCAGATTACCGGCGCCCCGCACGGGCGCCGCTTTCCCGCCGGCGCCGAGCCCGTCGAGGGTGGCATCTCGTTCAGGGTCTGGGCGCCGGCCCAGCAGAATGTGTCGGTCGAACTGGAGGATGGCCGCGGCTTTCCGCTCGTGAGGGAGCTGGATGGTTATTTCTCTGCCGTCCTGCCGGTGGAGCCCGGAACCCGCTACTGGCTCCGCCTCGGGCATGAGGAGCAGCGCTTTGCCGACCCGGCCTCGCGCTTCCAGCCGCTCGGGCTCGCCGGTCCCTCCGAAATCATCGACGCCACGGGTTTCGAGTGGACCGATGCCGGCTGGCAGGGCCTCTCCCCTGAGGGCCAGATTCTCTACGAACTCCATATCGGCACCTTTACCCCCGAAGGCACCTGGTCGGCCGCCATAGGCCGGCTGCCCCATTTGCGCGATCTCGGCATTACCGCTGTCGAGCTGCTGCCCGCCGCCGAATTCCAGGGCGATTTCGGCTGGGGCTATGATGGCGTGCTGCTTTATGCGCCGACCCGCCTCTATGGCCGGCCGGACGACATGCGCCGCTTCATCGACGCGGCCCATGGGCACGGGCTCGGCGTGGTGCTCGACGCCGTTTACAACCATTTTGGCGCCGGCGACGAATTCGCGCATTTTTCGCCCGACTATTTCCGCCAGGGCGTCGACAATGAATGGGGAAAGGCGCTCAATTTCGACGCGCGAACGGCCCGCGGCGCCCGCGACTACTACGTCGCCAATGCGGTTTACTGGATCGCGGAATTCCATGTCGACGGCCTGCGCATCGACGCCGCCCACGCCATGGAGGACGAGTCCGAGGAGCACGTTATCGCCGAGCTGGTGCGCAAGGCTCGTGCCGCCGCCGGCGGCAGAAGCCTCTACTTCGCCGCCGAGAACGAACCGCAGGATGCCAATCTCGCGCGCGCCCGCGAACGGGGCGGTTTCGGGCTCGATGCCGTCTGGAACGAGGATTTCCACCACTCCGCCATGGTCGCGGCGACCGCCCGCAAGGAAGCCTATATGCACGACCACCTGGGGACCGCCCAGGAACTGGCCGCCTCCGCCCGCTACGGCTTCATGTTCCAGGGGCAGCGCTACGATTGGCAGGCCAAGGGCCGCGGCAGCAACGCCTTCGACCTCAGGGCGATGAACTTCGTCAATTACCTGCAGAACCACGACCAGGTGGCCAACACGCCGGGCGGACACCGCTTCTGGCAGCGCACCAGCCCCGCCCAGGCCCGCGCCGTGACCGCCCTGTTCCTGCTCTCGCCGCAGACGCCGCTGCTCTTCCAGGGGCAGGAATTCGCCGCCCGCACGCCGTTCTATTACTTCCTCGGCGTCGACGGCGAACTCGCCCGGAAGATCACCGAAGGCCGGCTTGAGTTTTTGCAGCAATTCCAGAGCCTGCGCGACGAGGAGGCCCGGAACCGGATCGCCGAGCCGGCCGATGAGGAGGCGTTCTACCACTCCATGCTCGACTGGCGCGATCTGGAGCGCAATGGCGAGGTCATGCGGCTGCATCACGACCTGGTCGCCATCCGCAAGACCGATGCGGCGATCGGCCGGCAGCCATCGCTGCGCGACGGGCTCTTCGATGCCGGCATCCTCACCCCGGAAGCCCTGCTGATGCGCTACTTCGCCGATCGGCCCGAGGACAACCGCCTGCTCTTGGTCAATCTCGGCCACGATTTGCCGGTGCGCAGCATCCCCGACCCTATTTCGGCGCCGCCGCCCGGCCTCGAATGGCACCAGATCTGGTCGAGCGAGGACCCCGTCTATGGCGGCTATGGCCGGCGCGAAGTCGACCTCGCCGAGCGCTTCACCCTGCCCGGCGAAGCGGCGATCCTCTTCGGCCTCCGCCCCGCCAGGCCGGCCCGTCCACGGGACAAGGCCAAGGAACGCCAGTGGCAGCTCAACATCTTCTAGGCCGATCCGGGGAGCGGGCCGGCCCGGTCAGCCTGTCGCCCGACAGGCTTTGAGCCAGCCGAGACCCTGGCTCGTGCCGCCGGCGGGCCTGTATTCGGCCCCGACCCAGCCGTCATAGCCGGCCTTCTCGAGCGCCGCGAAAATGAAGGGATAATTGATCTCGCCCGTGCCCGGCTCGTTGCGGCCGGGATTGTCGGCGATCTGCACATGCGCGATGCGGGATTGCAGCTTGAGGAAATTGGCGACCAGTTCGCCCTGCACCCGCTGCATGTGGTAGAAATCGTATTGCAGGTAGAGATTGTCCTCGTCGGCCCGCTCGAAGATGCGCAGCGCATGGGCCGTGCTGTTCACGAAAAAGCCGGGGATGTCATGGGGGTTGATCGGCTCGAGCAAGAGCCTGATCCCCGCGTCGGCCAGCCGCGGCGCCGCATAGCGCAGGTTTTCGACCAGCGTCTCCTCCGCCGTTTCGGGAGCCACGCCCTTCGGCACGCCTGCTAGGCAGTTGACCTGCCGGCAGCCCAGCACACCGGCGTAGCGGATCGCCTCGGCGACGCCGCGCCGAAACTCCTCTACCCGGTCCGGCAGCGCCGCCAATCCCCGTTCGCCGCCCCCCCAGTCGCCCGACGGCAGGTTGAACAAGACCTGCGTCAGCCCATGCTGCCCGAGCCTGTCGGCTATGGCTTCCGGCGCCTCGGCATAGGGGCCGAGATATTCGACCCCGGTGAAGCCGTCGGCCGCCGCCGCGCCGAACCGATCGAGAAAGCCCAGCTCGGGATAGAGCATCGACAGGTTGGCGGCGAAGCGGAGCAATTTGCGGGTCCCTCCAGTCGGCACAACCTCACATACGGCACGGCGCCGCCCCGCGAAAGCGGCGCTTCTTGAAACATGTGCACGGATTGCGCCATCCGCCCCGGGGGCTTGCTGGCAGCTATCGGCCTTCCCCGAGATTGGACACGTTGTTGTTGAGGTTGTCCTGGTCGTCCGTCTGCTGCTGGCCCGATGGCCCGGGCCCGATCGGCTTGCTGTGGCCGTGCTGGTCGCGCGGCGTGCTCTTGGGCGTAGCCTCCCGCGGGGGCCGGCGTTCGCTCTTGTCGGTCATGGCATCCTCCTCGGCTGCGTCACGGTCAACGCGGCCGGGCGCCGACCGTTTCCTCCGGCGCATGGCGGATACTGCCGCGCCGGCGAACCGTTCCGCGGCTGGGAGGTTTCCAAGATTGCACCTCCCACCGGAAACGGCCAATTGACCGACAAGCCCATCCCCCGCGCCACCTACCGCCTTCAGCTCACCGGCGACTTCACCTTCGATGACGCCGCGGCGCTCGTCCCCTATCTCGCCGGGCTCGGCATCAGCCACGCCTATCTCTCCCCCATCCTCAAGGCGCGCCGAGGCAGCACCCATGGCTATGATACGGTCGACCACCGGCAGATCAGCCCCGAGCTCGGCGGCGAGGACGGCTTCCGGCGGCTTGCGGGCCGGCTGAAGGACCACGGCATGGGCATCCTCCTCGACATCGTGCCCAACCACATGGGCGTCGGCGGCGACGAGAACGAACTCTGGCTCGACCTGCTCGAATGGGGCCCGCAAAGCCGCTACGCCGACTGGTTCGACGTGAACTGGCATCCCGCGGAGCCGAGCCTCGACGGCAAGCTCCTCGTGCCGTTCCTCGGTTCGACCTATGCGGAGGCTCTTTGCAATGGCGGGCTGCAGCTCCGTTACGATCCCGCCGCGGGCGCCTTCGCGATGTGGGCGGAAAAGACGCACAAGCTGCCGCTCGCCCCCGCGAGCTATCCCGAACTGCTCGACGGGCTCGCCGGCCCCGACCTGCCCGGCAAGGCGGCTCTCGCCGCCCCCGGCGAAGCCGCGGCGCACTTGAAGCTGCGTTTGCGGCGCCTGCCCGAAGCGCCGCTGCACGCGCTGGCCGACCGGCTCAACGCCGCCCCGGAGCGCCTCCACGCCCTGATCGGGCGGCAGAACTGGCGGCCCGCCCGCTACTCCGTTGCCGCGGACGACATCAACTATCGGCGGTTCTTCATCGTATCGGATCTCGCTGCCATCCGGGTGGAGAACGAGGCGGTGTTCGAGCATGTCCACCGGCTGCCCTTGCAACTGGTTGAGGAGGGCCTGGTGGACGGCCTGCGGGTCGATCACATCGACGGGCTCAAGGACCCCAAGGCCTATTGCCGGCGCCTGCGCGCCGCCTGCCGCAGGCCGATCTACCTCGTCGTCGAGAAAATCCTCGCGCCGCACGAGCTGTTGCGAAGCGACTGGGGGGTGGACGGCACCACCGGCTACGAATTCGCGGCCGCCGTGACGCAGCTCCTGACGGACCCCGCCGCCGAGGAGCGCCTGACCCGCCTTTACGAGGAACAGGCCGGCCCCCAGCCCGCAATGGCCGCCATCGAAAGGCGGGCCAAGCTCGGCATCATCGACTTCGAAATGGCCGCCGAGCTAGATTTCCTCAGCCTGCGCCTGCATCGGCTGGCGGGCCAGAGCCTCGCCAGCGCCGACATTACCCGCCACGCGCTGCGCATGGCGCTGCGGGCCTATGTGGCGGCGCTTCCCATCTACCGCACCTATGTGGACGCCGGTCCGCTCCAGGAGATGGATCGCCGAACCATTGCCATCGCGCTTGGCGAGGCCCGGCGAACGGCGCCGGAGATCGACCCCAACGTCTTCGATTTCCTGGAGCGCGTGCTGCTGACCGAACTCTGCCGGCCCGACAATGATTACGTGCCGGACGACGTTCGCGACATCGCCCAGCGCATACAGCAATATACCGGCCCGGTCATGGCGAAGGGCCTCGAAGATACCGCGCTCTACCGCTTCCACCGGCTCATCGCGCTGAGCGACGTGGGCGAAAAGCCGGCCCGCTTCAACCGCAGTATCGCGAGCTTCCACGATTTCTGCCGCGCCCGGCAGAAAAGCTTCCCGCACGGACTGCTGACCACCTCCAGCCATGACAGCAAGCGCGGCGAGGATGCGCGCGCCCGCATCGCGGCGCTGAGCGGCTGCGCCGAGGCATGGGCCGAGAGCGTCCGCCGCTGGACGGATTTGCTCGACTCCGCCGGCGCTCCCAGGATCGACGGCAATGACCGCTATTACTTCTTCCAGCTGCTGCTCGGCGCCTGGCCCACCGAATTCGCGCCCGGCATGGAACTCGATGCCGATGGGCTCGCCGGCTTCCGCCGGCGGGTCGACGGGGCCATGCTGAAATCCGTGCGCGAGGCGCGGCAGCGCACCAGCTGGACCGTGCCGCGCACCGACTATGAGGATCGCATCGGCCGTTTCGTCGAGGTCGCACTCGACCCCGCGGGCGCCTTCCTGGCAGAGTTTCGCGCCTTCGAGCGGCAAGTCGGGCCGCTCGGCGCCCAGGACGGGTTGATCGAACTGGCGCTGAAGCTCACCGCGCCGGGCGTGCCGGACATCTACCAGGGCGCCGAATTCTGGGAACAGAGCATGGTCGACCCCGACAATCGCCGCCCCGTCGATTTCGAGGCCCGGCGCCGCGCGCTGGACGAGGCGGCCACCGACGAAGAACTGGCCGGCAACTGGCGCGACGGCCGCATCAAGCAGTCCGTCCTGCGCAAGCTGCTCGCCCTGCGCAAGGCCATGCCGGACCTGTTCGCGAGGGGCGACTACACGCCGCTCAATGTCGACTATTCGGATGATTCCGTGCTGGCGTTCTCGCGGCAGCACGGCAAGGAGGGACTGCTCGTCTCTATCCGCCTCTATCCCTGGCGCTCGCGCCCCTGGGAAGAAGCGGCGATCGATTTTCACGCCGCCGGGCCCGATAGCCCCTGGCGTACCGTGCTCGGCGACATCGAGGTCAGGGACGGCTCGGCCCGGGCCCGCTTCGATCGCCTGCCGCTCGCGGTCGCAGTGTCGGCCTAGGTCGACCGACAGGTCGGCCGCACGGGCGTCCTCACGGGGCGCCCTTCTGCATGTTCTTCTGGTCTTCCTTGAGCCGGCGGGCCGTCGACCGGGCAGCCTCGGAGGGGTCGTTCTCCATCGGGCTGTAATCGGGGTCCTCGTCGCCCACCGCCGCGCCGCCGCTCGGGGCGCCCCGGTCCCCGGCCGTCAGTTTCGCGCGCGTCCGCTCGATCTCCTCGTCGGAGACTTCGACGGCATGGCCGGTATCGTCCGGCAGTCCGGGCGCGGTCTGCGCGATGCTTTCGTTCCTGGGCCGGTCATTGGGGCCGGTCGTGATCTTCGGTTTCGCTTCCATGATTGCGTCTCCTGGCTGGAGCCTTTTCAGGCGCCCGGCCCGCCATTCGCGCTCGTCGTGCCGTTCGGCGGAATCGTGCCGTCGGGGCACGTCGTCTGTCCGTTGATGCCGGTGCTGGAGCGGGCCGTCTGGTTGGCCTGAGGCGCCGGCGCGCCCGACCCCGAGGTGCTTCCGGCGCTGCCCTGGGTATCGGTTTTATGGCCGTTCTGCTGCGTCGGGCAGGTTGTCATCAGCGAGCCCGGCGCGTTAGCGTTGCCATGGGCATTGCTGTTGTTGGATTGCGCCGCCGCCGGCAGGGGCGCGGCCATGAGCATGATCGCGGCCAGCGCCGCTGCACTCGATCGTGAGATCATGATCTGTCTCCTCATCTGCTGAAGGGAGAACCCGCCGCCCGCCCTCATGTTCCGAACGATCCGGGGCCGCGAGGCAACCCGTCGGCTCCGCGTAAATTGAAGAAGCATGCGAACCACAGGAGCTTCCCATGACCCTTCGCATCCTTTCCGCCGTCGCGTTGGCCGCCGCCCTGGCGATCGTCCCGGCCGCGGCACAGGCGCAGAATGCCGGCGGCGGCAATAATGGCGGCAATAACAGTGGCAACGGCATGCAGAGCAGCGGCACCATGGTGTGCCCGCCCTCCCCCGCCGGGCCAACCGCCAACGCCGCCGGCAATCCCTCGAGTTCGAACGGTAGCGGCGCCACTACTCCCAATAATCTCGTCTGCCCCCCGAACGGCAATTCGTCGGACAATAAGGGCTCCAGCTCGACCAATACCGGGAACAGCACCAACGGCAATGGCGGCAATGCCGGCCAGAATACCTGACACGATCCTGCGTCAGGCTGGGTGGCCGGCCCTCGCGCGGCCACCCGGCCGATAGTCGCAGCTCAGCGCCGCTGCCGCCGGAGTAGCGGCGACAACTTCAGCATTTCACCCCGAAGAAGGACCGGGCGGCCGCGGCGATCGATGCCGCATCGATGCCGTAATGCGCATAAAGGTCGCGAACCGTCCCGGTCTGCCCGAAATGCTCGACCCCGAGCGTCATGGCGCGGTGCCCGCGGACCCCGCCCAGCCACCCCAGTGTCGCGGGGTGGCCGTCGATGACGGTGACCAGCCCCGCATGCCGGGGCAGTGCTGAAAGCAGCGTCTCGACATGGGCCGGCGGCGTTTCGTCACCGAGCCGGCGGCCGCGCTGCGCGGCGTGCCAGCCGGCATTGAGCCGGTCGGCCGATGTCACGGCGAGGACGGCGACGTTACGCGCATCGCCACCGATGGCGCCCGCTGCGGTGATCGCCTCGCTCGCCACCACGCCCTGATAGACGATCGCGACTTCGCAGGAGGGATCGGGCGGCTTCAGCCAATAGCCGCCGCGGACGATGTCGTCGGCGAGCGCCGCATCCATGGCGCGGGACGGCTGCTCGATGCTTCGGGTCGAAAGCCGCAGATAGACCGAGCCGCCCGAAACGTCGCGCGGCCAGTTGGCAAGGTCCGCCCGCGCCGCGCCGTCGCGCTGCATATAGTCGAAGGCCCAGTCCATGATGACCGCCAGCTCGTCGGCGAAGGCCGGCTCGAAAGCCGCGAGGCCATCCTGCGCCATGCCGACGAGCGGCGTGCCGATCGACTGGTGCGCGCCGCCCTCCCCGGCCAGCGAAATGCCGGATGGCGTGCCGACCAGCAGAAAGCGCGCATCCTGGTAGCAGGCATAGTTCAGCGCATCGAGGCCGCGCGCGATGAAGGGATCGTAGATCGTGCCGATCGGCAGCAGTCTTTCGCCGAACAGGGAATGGCTGAGCCCCGCCGCGCCGAGCAGCAGGAACAGGTTCATTTCCGCAATTCCCAGCTCGATATGCTGGCCGGCGCGCGAGAATTGCCATTTCTGCGCGCTCGGGATGCGCTCCGCCTGAAAAATGTCGGCCAGTTCCTGCCGGGCGAACAGATGCCGCCGGTTGACCCAGGTGCCGAGATTGGTCGAGACGGTCACGTCCGGCGAGGTGGTGATGATACGCGCGGCAAGCTCGCTGTCCGTCTTGGCGATGCCATCGAGAATCCGGCCGAAGGCGGTCTGGGTCGAAATCGGCGCCCGATCGAGGGCGACCGGGCCGATGCCCGCGACCTTCGGCGCGGCGAGCCGGCGCGATCCGCCGGCATTGAACGGCACGGCGGCCAGGAAGGCCTCGAGCCTGGCCGGCGAGATATCCAGCCCCTCGAAGCGATCCCATTCATGGCCCGGGCGGATGTTCATGGCCGCGCGCAGCGACTCGATCTGCGCCACGGTCATCTGCCCGGCATGGTTGTCCTTGTGCCCCGCCAGCGGCGTTCCCCAGCCCTTGACCGTATAGGCGATGAAGGCGGTCGGCTCGTCGCCGCGCGCCGCCTCGAACTGCTCCAGCAGCGTTTCCGTGCAATGGCCGCCGAGATTGGCCATCAGCGTGGCCAGTTCAGCATCGCTGCGGCGCCTGAGCAGCGCGCTCACCGGCCCCTGGTCGCCGATCTCGTCATTGAGCCGCTCGCGCCACGCCGCGCCGCCCCGGAACATCAGGGCCGAATATTTGTCGTTCGGGCAGGCATCGATCCACGCCTTCAATCTCTCCCCGCCCGGCTCGGCGAAAGCGGCCCGCTGCAGGGCGCCATATTTCAGCGTCACCACCTTCCAGTTGAAGGCGCGGAAGATCGCTTCGATGCGCTCGTAAAGCCCCTCGCGCACTACGCCGTCGAGGCTCTGCCGGTTATAGTCGATCACCCACCAGGTGTTGCGCAGCCCCTGCTTCCAGCCCTCGAGCAGGCATTCATAGACATTGCCTTCGTCGAGCTCGGCGTCGCCGACCAGCGCGATCATCCGCCCCTCGGGGCGGCTCTTGTCGGCCCAGGGTTTGGCCCGGACATAGTCCTGGATCAGCGAGGCGAAGGCCGTGAAGGCGACACCCAGCCCGACCGAGCCGGTGGAGATGTCGACCTCGTCACTGTCCTTGGTGCGCGACGGATAGGATTGCGCCCCGCCATAGCCGCGAAAGGCCTCGAGCTTTTCGAGTCCCTGCCGGCCCAGAAGGTATTGGATGGCGTGGAAGACTGGCGCGGCGTGCGGCTTTACCGCCACCCGGTCCTCCGGCCGCAGCACGCCGAAATAGAGCACCGACATGATCGCCGCCATCGAGGCGCAGGAAGCCTGGTGGCCGCCGACCTTGAGCCCGTCCCGATTGGGCCGGATGTGGTTGGCGTTGTGGATCATCCAGTTCGAGAGCCACAGCGACTTGCGCGTCAGGGCGTCGAGCAGCTCCATCTTGCGGCCCGCCGCGATGCTTCCTTCCATCTGGTCCTCCTCCACTGACGGAAGTGTGGACTGTTCGCGGCGGCGCTTTCAGCCTATTTTGCCCCGATGGCGCGGCAGCTGCGCAGGTTTCCGCAAGGCGGAGGGGCTATTTCGGATGGAATCCGCCAGAATCGCACTCACCGAAATCGACAGGAAAATCCTCAAGGCCCTGCAGCAGGACGGCCGCATGACCATTCAGGCGATTGCCGACCGGGTCGGCCTCTCCGCTTCGCCCTGCCTGCGCCGGATCAGGCGGATGGAGGAGGCGGGGGTGATCACCGCCTACAGCATCACCCTCGACCAGAACGCCGTCGGGCTGCCGGTCTCGGTTTTCGTCTCCATCAAGCTGGAGCGCCAGCGGGCCGCCCAGCTCGACCGCTTCGCCGAGGCGGTGGCCGGCTGGCCGGAAGTGGTGGAGTGCTATCTGATGACCGGACAGTTCGATTTCCTGCTGCGCGTCGTCTGCGCGGACCTCGCCGCCTACGAAGCCTTCCTGCGTGAAAAGCTGACGCAGCTCGAAGGCGTGGGTTCGATCGAATCCAGCTTCGCCCTCGGCCAGGTCAAGTATTCCCGCGTGCTGCCGATCTAGCCGATCACCGCCAATATCGCCGCAGCGTCGTTGGGGTGTGCATGTTGCCGTAGAGATAGGCCCAGAACTCGGCGCGGCGCTCGCGCGGCACCGTTGACCAGACCTCGTGCACCGCCCGGTCGCCGCACCAATAGGCGTAAATGAAAGGCGCGCGCAGCGGGTGGCTGAGGAAGGACAACCGGGAGCGCACGGTCTCGGTATCCATGTAGCCGGCCTCGGCCACGATCCCCACCAGCTCTTCGGTCGGACGGCCCTCCGCGTGCATCATCCAGGCCGCATTGCACCTGAGCGCCCCCCGCAGCCGCTGCAGGGCGAGCCCCAGCTCGTCGCCGGGCGTGTCGAGCCAGTCGATGAAGTGCAGCGCATTGTCGGCGATGCCTTCGAACAGGGCGCTGCTCGCCGAGCTCGTGACCACCTGCGCCGCATCGAGCGGCATGATGCCGGCCTCGGTATAGCGCTGGCGCAGCGCCAGGTGCACCAGATGGCCGGGGAACGCCTCGTGCGTGGCGAGGTGCTTCAGCGCAAAGGGCGTATAGGGATAATCAAGGTTCAGCAGCAATTGCCGCGCCGGATAATCGCAATAGGCGGAAAACGGCACCTGCTCGATCCCGACCGGCTCCAGCCACTCGGCGCTCATCTCGTACATCATGGCCGAGCTGCGCCGCCGGGCCTCCTCGGTGAATTCGCGCAGGCTCGACAGCACCGCCTCCCGAGGCACCCGGACATCGGCTTCCCAGCGCCGCACGTCCTCGTCGAGCCCCCCGCCGGCATAGCCGAGCTCGTCGAGGCAGGCCCGGATGGTCGCCCGATAGCCATCCAGCGTCGCCTCGCCGATCTTCTGCGTGTCCACGCGAATTTGCCGCCGCACCCGCTCGGCATAGGAGATGGGCTTGTCGGCAAAGGTCGCGAGCAGCGCGAACAGCGAATCCACCATTTCGAACAGGTAGTCGCGCCGCAGCGCCGTCTCGGCCTCGTCGAGAATGCGCTGGCGCAGCACCGCGAGCCGGTCTTCCGCCTCCTGGTAGCTCCGGAGTTCCATCGGGGCGATTTCGGCGACGGCGACCGGCACCAGCCCTTCCTGGTCGAGAAAGCCGTCGCCGCGCGGCGTGCGACGATAAAGGCTGTCGAGGCCGGCGGTGAACGCCGCCAGCTCGCTTCCAAGGGCCATGCTGTCCTCCCGATGATCTAGCCAGTCAGTACACGGAATCGCCGGGCGTGCTGCTGACGCCTTCGGCGGCCCTGGAGCACGATAAATCGGGCGTCCGGGCCGGCCAAGGCTTGCACAGCGAATGAGCAGATGTCGAGCATGTAAAAAAATTCGGCAGCGCTATTGCGTTCCCCGCAGCGGATGCTAGCGTCGGTGTACTAGAGCGACAGCACACGCATGTTTCGGATCGACGCCTCCAGCATCGACAAGTCCTTGCCCGTTCCGGTCGGTACGCAATTGTACGGACTGCTGAATTACGCCCTGGGCTTCGGCATCCCCTACGGGACCAAGCTGCAGTCCGTGCGGCAGCTCGCGGCCGAGCTCGGTATCGCCCCAATGACGGTTGCCCAGGTCTATCAGCGCCTGCGCGACGAAGGCCTGATCGAGATGCGGCAGGGCCTGGGCGCCTTCGCAGCGGCCGGCAAGGAGCGGCTTGGCGACAAGCCGCCCCCGGCCCTGGCGCTCCGGCCCGATATCGAGCTGCTGATCAGCAAGGCGGAGCGGCTGGGCATCTCCACCACCGCGCTGGTGTCGATGATCAGCGCGCAATCCATGCTGCGCCGGCCCGTGGCCGGGCTGCGCATCGTCTTCGTCGGCATCTTCGAGGGACCGACGCGCGACTATGTGCAGCAGATCAAGCAGGTGCTCAGCGTCACCGACAAGGTCGAGCTGCTGATGCTCGATACCCTCAAGGTCTCCGAGGAGGCCCGCGGCGTCTGCCGCTCCGCCGACCTCGTGCTGACCTTCCTGCACCGCGAGGCCGAGCTGCGCGCGCTGGTGCCCGATGCCGAAATCCTCGCGCTCAAATTCATCCCCTCGGAGAAGACGCGGCAGGCGCTCGCCGGGCTCGATCCGCGCGCCCGCGTCGCCGCCGTCACCCATCTCAGGGACTACATCGCGATCATGCGGCCGAGCGTGCTCGAATTCGCCCCGCACGTCTCCAACATCAGGGTCACCTGGTCGCTGGCGCCGGACATCCAGGAGACGCTGGACACCTGCGACGCGGTGATCTTCGCCACGGGCGCCGACCACATCGCCGACATGGCCCGGCCGGGCGTGCGCTGCTTCGAGTTCCGCCACGCCCCCGATCCCGGCGCGCTCGAAAACGTGCTGATGCCCTATCTCGCAGAGCTGCGGCAGCGCCGCATCGCCCGCAACGACCGAAGCGCCGATGGCGCCCCGCCTGCCGCCACCAAGGAGCACGCATGATGTTCCGGCAACGACACCTCAACGCAGCACAGGGAACACCGATGAAGACGATTCTGTTGACCATGGGCGCCGTCGCGGCGCTCGCCCTCATGCCCGCCTCGTCAGCCCTCGCCCAGGACACCAAGCCGCTGGTCATCGGCACGGATGTCGACGCCGGCACGCTCGATCCGCGCCTCACCACCGACACCACCGCCTATCGGGTGACCGACCTCATCTATGCGGGCCTCGTCCACCTGACGCCGAACCTGCAGCCGGTGCCCGATCTGGCGGAAAGCTGGTCCAGCCCCGACCCGACCACGATCATCTTCAAGCTGCGGCCCAACCTGAAGTTCTCCGACGGCAGCCCGCTGACCGCCGACGACGTCGTCTTCACCTACCAGACGCTGGTCGATCCCAACACGCACGCGCCGCAGCGCGCCCTCTACGCCCCGATCAAGTCAGTCGAGGCGGTCGACCCCACCACCGTCAAGTTTACCCTCTCGGCACCCTATGCGCCGCTGCTGAGCTACATGGACATCGGCATCGTCTCCAAGAAGCTGGTGCAGGGCGGCGCCGACATCAGCCTGCATCCGGTCGGCGCCGGTCCGATGAAGCTCGTCAGCTGGACGCGCGGCAGCGACATCGTGCTCACCGCCAATGACGGCTATTGGAAGGGCGCCCCCAAGATCCACGACGTCGACGTCAAGGTGATCGGCGACGGCTCGGCCCGCGCCCAGGCCTTCGAGGCGGGCGACCTCGACATCATCCAGTCCCCGCTCGCGCCCGACGACATCAAGCGCCTCGCGGGCGACTCCCGCTTCGGCAATGTCATCATGGCCGGGCTCGGCGTGAACTACATCAATTTCAACACCAAGGACCCGCTGCTCGCCGACCCCAAGATGCGGCAGGCCTTCTCCATGCTGATCGACCAGAAGACGATCGTCAGCGACATCTACCAGGGCGTCGACCAGCCTGCGACGTCGATCCTGCTGCCCTCCTCCTGGGCCTATACGCCCGACATCAAGCAGCCCGCCTTCGACGTCGACGGCGCCAAGAAGCTGTTCGCCGAGGAAGGCTGGAAGGACAGCAATGGCGACGGCATCCTCGACAAGGACGGCAAGAAGCTCTCGGTCGTGCTCTCCACTCACAGCGAGGACGCCAACCGCGTCCAGAGCATCGAGTTCATGCAGGCGACCTTCCAGTCCGCCGGCGTCGACGCGACCACGCATATCAGCGACTGGCCGTCCTTCTCGACCAATTACGTCATGAAGGGAAAGCACCAGATCGCGCTGCTCGGCTGGCTCAATATCGTCGACCCGGACCGCCTGATGTACGCCCAGCTGTCGACCGGCGGCTCGACCAACTGGAACGGCTATTCCAACCCGGAAGTCGACAAGCTGCTGCAGCAGGGCCGCTCGAGCCTCGACCAGAAGACCCGCGCCGACGCCTACCAGAAGGCCGCGGCGATCCTCGCCAAGGACCTACCCTGGTACATCCTCTCCGACCAGGGCTATCAGCTCTTCTATAAGAAGGACCTGCCCGTCACCATCCAGGCCACGCCGCGCGGCAATTTCCGCGGCTTCATCGGCCTCAACGACTGACCTCCCCTGACCAACTGGGCCGGCGCCCCCGGGCGCCGGCCACTCTTCCACCGACGGGAACGACAAATGAGCTTCACGCAGCGCCTTGGCGCCGATTTCTATGCCAGGGTCCACAAGGACATCCGCGCCCGCATGGCCGAGAGCGGCATCGACCTGCTGCTGCTCGATTCCAATGACGACGTGATCTACACGACCGGCTTTTCGCACTACACCACCGAGCGGCCCGTGGTTTTCGCGATAACCCAGAAGGATGCCTTCCTGCTGCTGCCCAAGCTCGAGGAGAGCCACGCGGCGCACCAGAAGATCGCGGCCGAACCCATCGTCTATTTCGAATTTCCCGGCGTCGATCCGGCCTTTGCCGTGCTCGGCCGGCATTTCGGCAATTTCACCGGCACCATCGGCCACAGCCCCGGCATTGCCTTCGCGCGCGTGCGGCAAATCCAGGCGGCCTTCCCAAATGCCCGCGTCGTGCCTTCGCCCATCGTGCAGCAGATGCGCCTCGTCAAATATCCCGAGGAAATCGCGCTGCACCGCGAGGCGGCCCGCATCTCGGACGAGATGGTCAAGGCCGGCGTCGGCCTGATCGCCGACGCC
>DASZUI010000008.1:0-10631 GCA_035547675.1 Devosia sp. | reverse complement strand
GGCGATCGGGGCGGTGATGCTGGTCATCGCCTTCGTCATGCTGCTGGTGATCAATCTGCTCCAGAGCTGGAGCCGGCGGAGGTTCGGCGATGGCGAATGAGAGCCTTGCCCGCGCCGCCATGCCGGCGGCATCCGCCGCGGCGCCGCCGCGCTCGCCCGTTTCCGAGCGGCCGGCGGTCAAGTGGGCGCTGATCGCCGTGGCGGTGCTGTTCTTGGCGCTGCTGCTGCTCCTGCCGCTCGGGACCGTGTTCGTCGAGGCGGCGAGCAAGGGCTGGCGCGTTTTCATGACGGCGCTCACCGATCGCGACGGGCAGGCGGCGATCCGGCTGACCGGGCTCGTGGCGCTGATCGCGGTGCCGCTCAACCTCGTCTTCGGCGTGGCCGCCGCCTGGGCCATCGCCAAGTTCGAGTTCCAGGGCAAGGATTTCCTGATCACGCTGATCGACCTGCCGTTTTCGGTCTCTCCGGTGATTTCCGGCATGATCTATGTGCTGCTGTTCGGCGCCAATAGCGCGCTCGACCCGGTGCTGAAATCGGCCCATCTGCAGATCGCCTTCGCCGTGCCGGGGATCGTGCTGGCGACGATCTTCGTCACCTTCCCCTTCGTCGCCCGCGAGCTCATCCCGCTGATGCAGGACCAGGGCTCGGGCGATGAGGAGGCGGCGATTTCGCTCGGGGCGAGCGGCTGGCAGACCTTTCGCCATGTAACGCTGCCCAATATACGCTGGGGCCTGCTCTATGGCGTGCTGCTCTGCAATGCCCGCGCTATGGGCGAATTCGGTGCGGTGTCGGTGATTTCGGGGCATATCCGCGGCGTCACCAACACCATGCCGCTGCATATCGAAATCCTGTTCAACAGCTATAATCTCGCCGGCGCCTTCGCCATGGCTTCGCTCTTGGCGCTGCTGGCGCTGGTGACGCTGGCGATCAAGACCGTGCTCGAATTCCGCTATGGGGCCGAACTGGCGGCCACGCGGCGGCACTGACCCTTCCGATCCGCCGTCCCACGACAGAGAGTTTCCGCTTGGATATCCGCGTCAAAAATCTCCGCAAGGAATTCTCCGACTATCCGGCGCTGCACGATGTGTCGCTCGATATCCGCTCGGGCGAGCTGATCGCGCTGCTGGGCCCGTCCGGCTCGGGCAAGACCACGTTCCTGCGGCTGATCGCGGGGCTCGAGGCGCCGACCGAGGGGGCGATCTTCTTCGGGGCGGAGGACGCCAGCCATAAAAGCGTACAGAACCGCAATGTGGGGTTCGTGTTTCAGCATTATGCCCTGTTTCGGCACATGACGGTGCTCGACAACATCTCCTTCGGGCTTCGCGTCCGAGAGAGCAAGACCCGGCCGCCGAGGGCGGAAATCCGCAGGCGGGCAATGGAATTGCTCGAGCTGGTGCAGCTTTCCGGCCTCGAGACGCGCTATCCGGCGCAGCTTTCGGGCGGGCAGCGGCAGCGCGTGGCGCTGGCGCGGGCGCTTGCCATCGAGCCGGCCGTGCTGCTGCTCGACGAGCCGTTCGGGGCGCTCGACGCGCAGGTCAGGAAGGATTTGCGCAAATGGCTGCGCGAAATCCATGACCGGACCGGCCACACCACCGTGTTCGTCACCCATGACCAGGAGGAGGCGCTGGAGCTCGCCGACCGGCTGGTGGTAATGAGCCAGGGCAAGATCGAGCAGGTCGGCACGCCGGACGAGGTCTATGACCGGCCCAATTCGCCTTTCGTCTTCGGCTTCATCGGGGAATCGAGCACGCTGCCGGTCAATGTGGAGCATGGCGAACTCTGGGTCGGCGGGCGGGCCATCGGGCTCGCGGCAGCGGGCGCATCGGACGGGCCGGCGCAGCTTTTCTTCCGGCCGCACGATGTCGAGCTGGTGGAAGGCGATGCGTGCCTCGCCGGGGTGGTGTCCTCGACCCGCCGGGTAGGCGGCACGCGGCGCGTCGAACTCGAGATCGCCGGGGCGCCGAACCTGGTCGAGATCGACCTGCCCTTCGACCATCCGGCGGGGATGAAATCGCGGATCGCGTTCCGGCCGAAGCGGTGGCGGGTGTTCCCCAGCCATTCGGCTGGACCGGCCTAGCCAAAGGCTCCCTCACCCGGATGCTGACGCATCCGACCTCTCCCCCGAAGGGAGAGGTGACCTGGGACGAAGGCTCTGCCCTCTTCACCTCTCCCTTGGGGGAGAGGTCGCTGCGAAGCGGCGGGTGAGGGGGCCTTTCCGCCACCCTCTTGCACATCCGGGCGAACAGGCCCATGTTTGGGCCATGTTCAACCAGTGCAAAGGAGGTGATCCAATGTCTAATGAGGTTTCGGCACTCGTGAAGGGCTTTGGAAGCGTGGTGATTTCTGCGGGGCAGCCCTCGCTTTAATCCCAGCCTCCTTTGCGGATGCGGGCTGCCGCATCCGGGCCGGTGAGTGGCCGTAAAGCTCATGGGGGCCGCCGAAAGGCGGCCCTTTTGCTTGCCCGCGAGCAAGACGTTCAAAAGCCGGACACGCACATCGCTGTGCCTCGTTGCGAACCGAACCGGGCCGTCCTATCTTGAAGCTGTTCTCAGGGCGGGGTGAAATTCCCCACCGGCGGTAAGCGGCCGAAAGGCGGCGAGCCCGCGAGCGCTCTTCAAGCTTTGGAGAGGTCAGCAGATCCGGTGCGATTCCGGAGCCGACGGTCAAAGTCCGGATGAAAGAGAACGGGCGAAAGCGCGATCGTTCACGGCCTGTTCAGGCCGTTCGATTGTTTTTTCGATCCCCGTGACCCTGAGGAAACTGGTCACGGAAAGGATCGAAATGAACCAGATTTCCTCCCCCACCGCCTGCACCCTGCCGGTTATCGGCGCGGGCTATATGATCGTTGCGAGCACCGCCGCGGCGGGCAGCAATATCCTGCAATCGGTCCTGCCCTGGCAGTTCGGCATGAGCTCGACCGGCATGGCCTTCTGGCAATATCTCATTGCCACCCTGTTCAGCCTGCCGCTGATCCTCAGGATCGGGCTGGGCAATCTGCGCACCCGCCATCCCTTCGCGCATGAGGCGCGCGCCTTCGTTTCGGCGCTCGGCATCCATGTGTTCGTCTATGGCTTCGCTGCCGGCGTGCCGGTCTGGCAGATGGTGACGCTGCTCTCGACCGGGCCGCTCTTCATCATCCTGGGCTCCGTGCTGTTCCTCGGCGAACGGCCGGCGCCGACGCGGCTCATTGCCTCGCTCATCGGCTTTGCCGGCGCGATTCTCGTTTCGGGCGTGGGCCGGGAGGGTTTCAGCCCGATGACGCTGGTGCCGGTCGCCGCGGCGGCGCTCTGGGCCGTCACGGACGTGCTGACCAAATATCTCTCGCGCGAGGAAACGCCCGAGACGATGACGGTCTCGCTGCTGGTGCTCATCACGCCCAATCACCTGCTGATCCTGCTCGTCGCCACGGCCTGGGCCTGGGCGCTGCCGCATCTGACGCCTGCGGGGCTCGCGACCGGATTTCCGTTCCAGCTTCCGGCCGGCGCCGGGCTCGGCCTGCTGGTGCTGCTCGGGCTGCTAACTGCGGCGACGCAATATCTCGCCAGCATGGCCTACAAGCTCACCGACGTGACCTATCTGCAGCCCTTCAGCGATTTGAAGCTGCCGATCTCGACGCTGCTCGGCTGGGTGCTGCTGGGGCAGGTGCCCTCCTTGTGGTTCTGGCCGGGCGCGGTACTGATCCTCGGCGCGTCGGCCTTCATCCTCAGGCGCGAAACGCAGATCGCCAAGGCGCGGGCGCTGGACGATGCGGTGATCGCGGGGGCGTAGCCCCACATTTCCGCAGGTAAGGCGCGCGTCATGGATTCCGGCCTTCGCCGGAATGACGCCGGGGATGGAGCGACGCCGTGCCAAATTCCACTCGTGTCATTCCGGCGAAGGCCGGAATCCAGCAGCGCGTGCCGAGACTGACCGGATGCCATATGCAACGGGAGTTCCAATATGGAATTTCCATTGCAGCCGTGCTTTGCTGTCCGAACATCCGGATGGAGAAGCAGATGGACACCAACACCGCGCCGCCGCGCGACTTCGCCGGTCTCAGGGCGCTGGTGATGGCGCGGTCGCAGAGCCTGCCGCGGCGGCTGGCGCAGGTGGCGGCCTTTGCGCTCGACAATCCCGACGAAATCGCCTTCGGCACGGCCGCTTCCATCGCCGCGCGTGCCGGGGCGCAGCCCTCGACGCTGGTGCGGCTGTCGCAGGCCTTGGGCTATCAGGGGTTTTCCGACCTGCAATCGGTGTTCCGCTCGCGGTTGCGCGAACGGGTGCTCAATTATGACGAGCGGCTGCAGCAATTGCGCGCCCATGCCGATGCCGGCTCGCGGGCGGGCGCCATCCTCGACGGGTTTCTCAGCAGCGCCAGCCGGTCTCTCGCCGAGGTGCGGGGCTCGATCCAGCCGGCAAAGCTCGACCAGGCGGTGGAGCTGCTGGCCGGCGCCGAAACGATCTACCTCATCGGGCTGCGCCGCTCTTTCCCCGTCGCGGCCTACATGGCCTATGCCATGGGCAAGCTCGGCATCCGCAATGTGCTGGTGGATGGGCTGGCGGGGCTCGGCACGGAGCAGATGGATTTCGTTTCCGGCCGCGATGCCGTGCTTGCCGTAAGCTTCACGCCCTATGCCAGCGAGACGGTGGCGCTCGCCGAGGCGGCACGGGCGCGGCAGGCCCGCATCGTCTCGATCACCGACAACGCCTTCTCCCCCATCGCGCCTTTGGCCGATCCCTGGCTCGAAGTGGTCGAAGCCAATTTCGAGGGCTTCCGGTCGCTGGCGGCAACCATGGCGCTGGCGATCAGCCTGAGCGTCGCTGTGGCGGAGAAGCGCCAGGCCGTCGCCTCGACCTGACTGTCGATGCGGGCAGGCAGGGCGCGCTGCCCATGGTTCGCCCTTCGACGGGCTCAGGAGGCTCACCATGAGGTCGTGGACGTGCATGCCGGCGCCAACCATGCGGCCTCATCCTGAGCTTGTCGAAGGATGGGCAGCGCGCGCTACTGGATTCCGGCCTTCGCCGGAATGACACAGGGGTTGGAGTGAGGCCGTGCCATGTTCATTTCGTCATTCCCACCTTCGCCGGAATGACATTGGGTTTGGTGCACGGCGGTGCCAACGCCCCACCGTCATTCCGGCGGAGGCCGGAATCCATAAGCGCGCTGCGCCGCTGATTAGAGCGCGCTGCCAAACTGGATTCCCGCCTTCGCGGGAATGACGGCGGGGTTGGAGTGAGGCCGTGCCACGATCACTTCGTCATCCCCACCTTCGCCGGAATGACATCGGGTTTGGTGCACGGCGGTGCCAAGTCCCGGCCGTCATTCCCGCGAAGGCGGGAATCCAGTTTCGGCGCGCCGACCTCGCGATCAGGCCACCGCCACCGGCTGGCCGGTCTGGCTCGATTGCGTCGCGGCTTCCGCGAGTTTCTGCGCCATCAGGCCGTCATAGAGATTGGCGCGGGGCGGGATGCCTTTTTCGACGGCGTCGATGAAGGCGTTGATTTCGGCGGCGTAGGCGGCGGCGTAGCGGTCGATGAAGAAGTTCTGGATGACGTCGGCGGTGAAGCCGTTGCCGTCAGCCTTTTCCAGCGTGGTCATATGGATATTGCCGGCGCGCAGCATGCCCGTCGAGCCGTGCACCTCGATGCGCTGGTCGTAGCCATAGGCGGCGCGGCGGGAATTGGTGATGACCACCAGCTTGCCGGAGGCCGTCTTCATGTGAACCACGGCGGTATCAACATCGCCGGTCGGGCCGATCGCCGGATCGACCAGCACGCTGCCCAGGGCGTGGACGGTCGTGATCTCCTCGCCACCGAGCAGGAAGCGCGCCATGTCGAAATCATGGATCATCATGTCGCGATAAATGCCGCCCGAGCGCTCGATATAGCTGACCGGCGGCGGCGCGGGGTCGCGGCTGATGATGGTGAGCAGCTCGACATTGCCGATTTCGCCGGCGCGCAGGCGGGATTCCAGCGCCCGGAAATTGGGGTCGTAGCGGCGGTTGAAGCCGATGAGCAGCGGCACGCCGGCCTGCTGCACGACGGGCATGGCGGCCTCGATCCGCTCGACCGACAGCGAAACCGGCTTCTCGCAGAGGATGGCCTTCTTCGCCCGCGCCGCCGCCTCGATGAGATCGGCATGGGTATCGGTGGGGGTGCCGATCAGCACGGCGTCCACCTCGCGCGAGGCGATGATGTCGTTGACGGAGGCGACCTTCGCGCCCACCGAGGCGGCGAGGCGCTGAGCCGCCTCCGGCACCGCGTCGGCGACGAAGGCGACGCTGGCGCGGCCGGACGCCGCAATCGTCCTGGCATGCACCGTACCGATGCGCCCGGCGCCGAGAATCCCAAACCGCAGCATCACAGCCTCCCGAAACGCGGCCTAAATTCTGGAACATTCATTCCGAACTGGCCGAATTCGGAATTGACGTTTCATCTGGGCGAGGGATACAACGGCACAAAAGCGGTGTCCAGCGCGGCGGCGAAGCATGGCGGATAAAGCGCTCGATGTCATCACCATCGGCCGTTCCTCGGTCGACCTCTACGGCCAGCAGATCGGGGGCCGGCTCGAGGACATTACCAGTTTCGCCAAATCGGTGGGCGGCTGTCCCGCCAATATCGCGGTGGGCTCGGCGCGGCTGGGGCTCAAGTCCGGCCTCATCACGCGGGTCGGCAATGAGCAGATGGGCCGCTTCATCCGCGAGCAAGTGGCGCGCGAAGGGGTGGCGACAGAGGGCATCGCCACCGACCCGGAGCGGCTGACAGCGCTGGTGCTGCTGGCGGTCGAGGCCGAGGGCGTCTCGCCCATGATTTTCGTCCGGACCGATTGCGCCGACATGGCGCTCGACGAGGGCGATATCGATGAGCGCTTTATCGCCTCGGCCGGGGCCATCGTGGTCACCGGCACGCATTTTTCCAAGCCGAACAGCGAGGCGGCGCAGCGCAAGGCCATCCGCCTCGCCAAGACCAATGGCGGGAAGGTGGTGTTCGACATCGACTACCGGCCGAACCTCTGGGGGCTCGCCGGACACGAGGCGGGCTTCGAGCGCTATGTGAAATCCGACCGGGTGACCGAGGTCTATAAATCCGTGCTGCCCGATTGCGACCTCATCGTCGGCACGGAGGAGGAAATCCGCATCGCCTCGGGCGCCGAGGATCTGGTTTCGGCGCTGAGGCAAATCCGCGCCATCTCCGGGGCGACCATCGTGCTCAAGCGCGGCGCCATGGGCTGCGTGGTCTATGACGGGGCGATTCCGGACGACCTGGCGCAGGGCATTGTCGGCAAGGGTTTTGCCATCGAGGTCTATAATGTGCTGGGCGCCGGGGATGCCTTCATGTCCGGCTTTTTGCGCGGCTGGCTGAGGGGCGAGCCGCTTGCCACCTGCGCCACCTGGGCCAATGCCTGCGGCGCGTTCGCCGTCAGCCGGCTGCTCTGCGCGCCGGAATATCCGAGCTGGGCGGAGCTCAGCTATTTCCTCGAGCATGGTTCGGCGGAAAAGGCGCTGCGCAAGGACGCGGCGCTCAACCATATCCATTGGGCGACGACGGCGCGGCGGCGGCCCATCCCGGCGCTCAAGGCGCTCGCCATCGATCATCGCAGCCAGTTCGAGGCGATGGCGGGGGCGACCCCCGAAAAAATCGCCGCCTTCAAGCGGCTGGCGGTCCGGGCGGCGCTCGAGGTGGCGGGCGGCCGGAACGGCTATGGCATGCTGCTCGACGACAAATATGGGCGCGAGGCGCTGTTCGATGCCGGGGCGGCCAAGGATTTCTGGATCGGCCGGCCGCTGGAACTGCCGGGCTCGCGACCGCTCGAATTCGAGTTTTCGCCCGATGTCGGCAGCCGCATCGTCGAATGGCCGGTCGATCACTGCCTCAAGGTCTTGTGCTTTTACCACCCGGACGACCCTGCCGAGCTCAGGGCGCAGCAGGTGAACCGGCTGCGCGAAGCCTATGACGCGGCGCGCAAGGTCGGCCGGGAAATCCTCATCGAGATCATCTGCTCCAAAGCCGGCCCGGTCGACGAAGGCACGACCATGCGGGCGCTGGAGCAGCTTTATGCCGCCGGGCTCAAGCCGGACTGGTGGAAGCTCGAGCCGCAGCCAAGCGCTGCCGCCTGGGCGAATGTGCGGATGGAGATCGAAAGCGCCGATCCCTATTGCCGGGGCGTGGTGATGCTGGGGCTCGATGCGCCGCTCGATGAGCTGAAACAGGCTTTCCGCATTGCCAGGGGCTGTGCCGTCGTGAAAGGCTTCGCCGTCGGCCGCACCATCTTCGGCGAGGCGGCGCGAAGCTGGCTCAAGGGCGAGATGGACGACGCAGCGGCGGTAAGGCAGATGGCGGAGAGGTTCGCGGCGCTGGATGCGGCTTGGGAGGAGGCGTGAGGTGATCGGGGCAAGGCGTCGTCGCGCGGTCCCCTCCCCCTTGAGGGGAGGGTGGCGGCAGCCGGGTGGGGGTGCTTCGCCACAGCCTGCGGCGCGCGTTGAAACAACCCCCACCCCGTCCCTCCCCTCAAGGGGGAGGGGGCGAGGCGGCATCACGGTGCTTCCACGGGAGGAATCCAAATGACCCAGCCGACGATCCGCCTCACCATGGCGCAGGCCGTGGCGCGGTTTTTGACCCGGCAGATGACCGAGATCGACGGCGTCAGGCAGCCGATCTTCGGCGGGGTGTTCGCCATTTTCGGGCATGGCAATGTGGCGGGGCTGGGCGAGGCGCTCTACGCCGTGCGCGACGAGCTGCCGACCTATCGCGCGCATAACGAGCAGGGCATGGCGCATGCCGCCATTGCCTTCGCCAAGGCGAGCTTCCGGCGCCGCTTCATGGCGGTGACCTCGTCCATCGGGCCGGGCGCGACGAACATGGTCACCGCGGCGGCGCTGGCGCATGTCAACCGGCTGCCGCTGCTGCTCTTGCCGGGCGACGTCTTTGCCAATCGCGGGCCCGATCCGGTGCTGCAGCAGGTCGAGAGTTTTGGCGACGGCACGATATCGGCCAATGACGTGTTCCGCCCGGTCAGCCGCTATTTCGACCGCATCACGCGGCCCGAGCAGATCATTTCGGCGCTCAACCGCGCCATGCGCGTGCTCACCGATCCGGCCGAATGCGGGCCGGTGACGCTGGCGCTCTGCCAGGACGTGCAGGCGGAAGCCTATGATTACCCAGTGAGCCTGTTCGAGGAGCGGGTCTGGCTGCCGCGGCGGATCATGCCGGACGCCGACGAGTTCGCCGCCGCGGCGGCCGCCCTGCAGATGGCGCGGAAGCCGGTGATCGTCGCCGGGGGCGGCGTGCTCTATTCGGGCGCGACCGAGGCTTTGCGCGCCTTTGCCGAGGGGCATCATGTGCCGGTGATGGAGACGCAGGCGGGCAAGTCGAGCCTGCCGCACGACCACAGGCTGAACATGGGTTCGGTCGGCGTCACCGGCTCGTCGGCGTCCAACGCGCTCGCCGAGGAAGCCGACCTCGTGCTGGCGGTGGGGACGCGGCTGCAGGATTTCACCACCGGCTCCTGGGCGCTGTTCAAGAACGAGGCGCTCAAAATCGTCGGGCTCAATGTCCAGCCCTTCGATGCCACGAAACACGGCGCGCTGCCGCTGGTGGGCGATGCCAAGGTCGGGCTCGAGGCGCTGGACCAGGCGCTCGCCGGCTGGACCGCGCCGGGCGAGTGGACCGAAAAGGCCGCGTCCGGCAGGGCCGAATGGCTGAAGGCGGCTGATGCCGCGATGGCGGCGAGCAATGCGCTGCCCTCCGATGCGCAGGTGATCGGCGCCGTGGCGCGGACGCGCGGGGAAAATTCCGTGCTGGTCTGTGCGGCGGGCGGGCTGCCTGGCGAATTGCACAAGCTCTGGCCCGCCACGACGCCGGGGAGCTATCACCTGGAATATGGCTATTCGACCATGGGCTACGAGATCGCGGGCGGCCTTGGCGTCAAGCTGGCGCGGCCCGAGGCGGATGTGGTCGTGATGGTCGGCGACGGCAGCTATATGATGCTCAATTCCGAGATTTCGAGCTCGGTGATGCTCGGCAAGAAGCTCACCATCGTTCTGCTCGACAATGGCGGGTTCGGCTGCATCAACCGGCTGCAGATGGCGACCGGCGGGGCCAATTTCAACAATCTGTTCAAGGACACAAGGCACGAAGTGTTGCCCGCCATCGACTTCGTGGCCCATGCCGCCTCCATGGGGGCGGTGGCGCACAAGGTGGGTTCGATCGCAGAACTCGAAAGCGCGCTCGAGGAAAACAAGGCCGAGACGCGCACCAGCGTCATCGTCATCGATACCGATCCGCTGGTCACCACCGAAGCGGGCGGCGCCTGGTGGGACGTGGCGGTGCCGGAAGTGTCGTCGCGGGCGGAGGTGCGCCAGGCACGCGCCGCGTACGAGGCAGCGCTCCGGCAGCGGCAGCCGGCGTGAACGCGGCACCGGCCAACGGACAACAGACAACAGTGAGGAAACCGGCGACATGATCCGCATCGGGGCCAATCCTATCGGCTGGTCGAACGACGACATGCTCGAGATCGGCGGCGACATCCCGCTCGATCAATGCCTCAGCGAGGCGCGCGCCGCCGGCTTCGTCGGCATGGAGCTCGGCAACAAGTTTCCGCGCGTCGCCGCGAAGCTCGCGCCGATCCTCAAGGCGCACGGGCATGCGCTGGT
>DASZUI010000007.1:0-4768 GCA_035547675.1 Devosia sp. | reverse complement strand
GGCGCCTGGGGCGTGCATGTGCCGCATGAATATGACTGGGCCTTCGAGCATGACGACGAACCGGCCGACGACCCGCGCTACCGGCGGCTCGCCGATTTGAGCGAGCTGGCGCGGCTGGTGGGGGAGATCGGGTAGGCCGGGGTGCGGCGCCTTTCTCCCTCCCTCTTGCGGGGAGGGAGACACGAGGCAGAGCGGTGCGGCAGCGGCCCTCTCCCCTTGCGGGAGAGGGTGCCGGCAGGCGGTGAGGGGTGAGCCGCAGGTACAGGCTTCGCCTTACCCCTCATCCGGCGCTTCGCGCCACCTTCTCCCGCAAGGGGAGAAGGCAGGGCGAAGGCTCATCCCCTCGCCCCCGTCTCAACGAAGCGGATCGGGCGTCCCGTGGCCGGGGCAACCAGCTCGCCTTCCCACATGACGCGGCGGCCGCGGACGACGGTGCCGACCGGCCAGCCGGTGACGCGGACGCCGTCATAGGGGGTCCAGCCGGCCTTGCTGGCGATCCAGCGATCGCTGATGGTTTCCTGCCGCTTGAGGTCGACGATGGTGAGGTCGGCGTCGTAGCCGACGGCGATGCGGCCCTTGCCGGCGATGCCGAAGAGGCGCTGCGGCCCGGCGCTGGTCATGTCGACGAAGCGCTCGAGGCTCATGCGGCCGGCATTGACGTGGTCGAGCATGATCGGCACCAGCGTCTGCACGCCGGTCATGCCGGAAGGCGATTGCGGATAGGGCTTGTCCTTTTCCGCACGCGTATGGGGCGCGTGGTCGGAGCCGAGCACGTCGGCGACGCCATTATGGACGCCCGCCCAGATGCCGGCGCGGTGGCCGGCGTCGCGCACCGGCGGGTTCATCTGCGCCAGCGTGCCGATCTTTTCATAGGCGGTTTCGTCGAGCGTCAGATGGTGCGGCGTGACCTCGACGCTGGCCAGGTCCTTGTGGCCGGCGAGGAAGACCATCTCCTCGGCGGTCGAGATGTGGAGCACATGGATGCGCTTGCCGGTCTTTTCGGCCAGCGCCACGAGCCGCCTGGTGGAGCGCAGCGCCGCCTCGGGATCGCGCCACACCGGATGCGAGCGCGGATCGTCCGGCACGCGCAGCGATTTGCGCTCCTCGAGCCGGTATTCGTCCTCGGAATGAAAGGCGGCGCGGCGCGAAATGGCGCGGAGGATCGCCTCGACCCCCTGGTCGTCGGGCACCAGCAGGCTGCCGGTCGAGGAGCCCATGAACACCTTGACGCCGGCGCAGCCGGGCAGCCTTTCCAGCATGGGCAGCTCGCCGACATTTTCATGCGTGCCGCCGATATAGAAGGCGAAGTCGCAGTGCATGCGGCCGGCGGCGCGGGCGATCTTGTCCTCGAAGGCCTCGCGGGTCACCGTCAACGGGCTGGTATTGGGCATCTCGAAGACGCCCGTCACCCCGCCCATGACGGCCGAGAGCGAGCCGGTCGCCAGGTCTTCCTTGTGCTCGAGGCCCGGCTCGCGGAAATGCACCTGGGTGTCGATGACGCCGGGCAGGATATGCAGCCCCCGGCAGTCGACGGTTTCGGCCGCGCTGTCGCCCGCGAGGTCGCCGATGGCGGAAATGCGCTCGCCGGTGACGCCGATGTCGGCCGGATGGATGCCGTCCTGATTGACGATGGTAGCGTGCTTGAAGATGCGGTCGTGGTGCGCCATGTCTTCATCTGACGCCTTCTCCCCTCGGTGGCAAGGAGCGAAAATGCCTCTGCTGCAGCTTTCCGACCGCGACGTGGTGCGCATTGCCGGGGAGGACGCGCACAAGCTCCTCAACGACACGCTGACCTGCCGGTTCGATGCCGGCCTCGAAGGCGCCGGCCGCTGGTTCGCGCTGCTGAGCCCGCAGGGCAAGGTGCAGGTCGAGGGGCTGGTGAGCGAGGCGGAGGGCGCCTTCTGGTTCGATCTGGACGGCGGGCTCGTGCCCGAATTCCTCAAGCGGATGAAGCTCTACCGGCTCCGGGCTAAAGTAGAAATCGAGCATCTGCCGTCCCGTGCGGTACTCTGGAGCGACGGCGAAATCCCCGCCGTCGAGGGCGCGATCGTCTATCGCGACAGCCGGGCGGAGGGTTTGGGGCAGCGCGCCATCGTGCCGCGCGAGGACGCCGACCGGCTGGCGCCGCCCACTGGCGAGGAGCTGGCCTATCACATCGCCCGGGTTGGCGCGGGCGTTGCGGAATACGGCGCCGATTTCGGCGTCAACGAGGTATTCCCGCACGACATCGGCATGGATTTCCTCGGCGGCGTCGATTTCAAAAAGGGCTGCTATATCGGCCAGGAAGTCGTCTCGCGCATGCAGCACCGCGGCACGGCGCGGCGGCGGCCCGTGCTGGTTTCGGGCGTGCCGGAGGGCGCGGCGGCGGGCGCGCCGGTCATGGTCGGCGAACGCGAAGCCGGCACGATCGGCGGCGAGGTCGACGGCCACGCGGTCGCCATCCTCCGCCTCGACAGGGTCACCGGCGAACTGGCGACCGTCGGCGGCCTGCCGGTCGAACTCAGCCTGCCCGCCTGGGCGCCCTATCGGTTCGGGGACATGCCCGTGGAGGGGTGAGGTTCGCTCCGCAAACGCCAGCGCGCGTTGCATACCCCCACCCGGCTGCCGCCACCCTCCCCGCGAGGGGGAGGGATCCCGTTGGGCAAGCCGGTGCAACATCGTCTCCCTCCCCCCTGCGGGGAGGGGACAGGGTGGGGGTGCCTTTCAGCAAACGCCAGCGCGCGTTGCCTACCCTCAAGTGGGAGGGAGTCGCGCTGCACCCTACCTGCCCACGTCGAAAAACAGGTCCAGCCGAATGGCTGGATTGGCGAATCGTCGCGGCGCCCGCTACCTTCCGCCGCAGGCGGGGCGCGGGATGGCACGAAGCAGCACAAGGGCGTGGCAGCGCATGCTGTCGGGGCGGCGGCTGGATCTGCTCGATCCCTCGCCGGTCGATGTCGAGCTGTCGGACATCGCCCATGGCCTCGCCCGCGTCGCCCGCTGGAACGGGCAGACGCAGGGCGATTATCCGTTTTCGGTGGCGCAGCATTCGGTGCTGGTGCTGGCGATCTTCCGCGCGCTGAACCCGGAGGCGGGCGACCGCGAGGCGCTTTATGCGCTGCTGCACGATGCGCCCGAATATGTGATGGGCGACATCATCTCCCCCTTCAAGGCGGCCATGGGCGGCAATTACAAGGAGGTGGAGGACCGGCTGCTCGCGGCCATCCATATCCGCTTCGCCCTGCCCGCCCACCGCCCGGCGGCGCTCTCCAGGGAGATCAAGCGCGCCGACCGGCAGGCCGCCTATTTCGAGGCGGTGGAGCTCGCCGGCTTCGCCAAGACGGAGGCGCGCAGCTTTTTCGGCGAGCCGAGCCTCGCCGCCTTCGACCTCGAGCGCTTCGACCTGCTCATGCGCCCCTGGCCGACCCGCGAGGCGCATGACCGCTTCGTCGGCGCCTTCGAGGCGCTGGCGGGGTGACCTCCACCTCATCCTGAGGCGGGAGCGAAGCCACCCTCGAAGGATGAACAGCGCGCGCTGCCCATGGTTCGAGGCTCCCTTCGGTCGCACCTCACCATGAGGTCGGGTGTGCAAATTAACTCTCCGTAAAGCATGCCTTTGACCCGTCGGCCCCATGGTTGATAGACCGTTAACGCGGCGACCATAGAGCGAGGGCTGGCCATGCTTCATGCTGGAGATTTCATCGCGCCGGGCAAGGTGGCCATGGCCGGGATCGTCGTGGGGGCCCTTTCGGGGCTGGCCGTCGCCCAGCTCCAGCCGGGGCCGACGCTGGCCGCCGTGATCAAGGACCCGCCGATCCATTTCGGGCTGGGCAAGGCGCTCGATACCGATCTGTTCCGCATCGACGGCGACTATTACGCCGTGAGCCATGGCGCCGATGTCTCGACGACGCCGATCTCGACCAATGTGGTGCGCAAGGTGGGCTATGGGCGGACCGATTTCGTGACCGTCACGACCACCTCGACCGGGGTCTATTCCACCGACGGGCTGGCCTCGCCGAACGTGCGCTATCCGGGCGTCTACAGCGAGAAAATGCGTGTGGCGCTGCTCCCCTCCGGCGACGCGGTCGGCTGGTCCCGGCTCTCGGGCTGGACGGAAATCCCCCTGCGGCCCACCGGCGGCTTCGACCTTCTGGACGACAGCAAGGCGCCGGCCAGTGCAGACGGGGTTTGCGTGAGCGACGCGAAGGCGGGCTGCCGATAGGGCCGCCGCCGGCGCAGGGAGTGCGCCGGATAAAGGTGGGGTGAGCGCAGGGCCGTGCCACCTCCACGGCGTCATTCCGGCGCAGGCCGGAATCCAGAAGCAGGCGCTGCGTAGGGCAAACCGCCCGCGCCCTGCCCGCGTGGCGCCTCTGCGGAGGCCTTTTCCGCTCAAATCCATCCACCGGATCGATTTGTCCCTTGGGGTCGTGCCGTGTGACTACCCCTCACCGCCCTGCCGGGCACCCTCTCCCCAGAGGGGCGAGGGTTCGGGCGAGGGGTTCGTTTGCGGCACCATTGCGCGCCACCGCCCTCTCGCCCCGCTGTGGAGACGGACAGGCCGCCGATCGGCAAAACGGGCTGCTACTGCAGCGAGCGATCCAGATTATATTCGCCGCAGCGGATGCGGTCCGGCAGGGCGGCGACGAGATCGGCGGCGGCGTCCTCGCCATGGCAGCGGACGAAGGTCGCGAGCGCCGCGAACAGCGAGGCATGGGCGAGCGCTTCGGCCTCCACCCCGTCCTCCTCGGCAATGTTCCAGGCCTCGGCCAGGTATTCGAGCGCGAGCTCG
>DASZUI010000006.1:0-20094 GCA_035547675.1 Devosia sp. | reverse complement strand
CGCTTGGGCCAAGCTCCGGCCGGAGACCAAGCCCGCCTGGCGCAAGGCAGGGCACGGAAAACCGACATGCCAATCCTTGTTCCAAAGCCCACTTTGTCCTTGCATCGCAAGACAGTCGCTCTCCCCAGAGGGGCGAGGGTTCAGTGGTGGCACTGCCGTGCAACAACCGCGACGTCATTCCGGCGAAGGCCGGAATCCAGCAACCGGCGCGACCTCCCCATTATGGCCGCCGAACTTATCCACGGCCCCGAAGCCCTGCGCTAATCTCCTCCCACCTCTCCGGCGCGAGATGCAGACGGAGCATTGCGGAGGGGTTCGGGCAGTGGGGGAGCCGTTCCCTGCTGGGTTTGAGGCTTGGCTGCACCGCAGGGCGGCTGGCCCCAGGCCAAAAGACCGATCGCGACGGGCGGGGCGATAGTCCCACCTCTAGTTTCGCCGGACTACCGGCATCGGGACGAAGTCCCGCCCGCGCCGCATTGACGGCAACTCAGCAGAGCCATCCGGGTCGCGCCGGAGGCGCTTTCATGTACGAATGGGCGTGGCGCCGCATCGGCACCGTGTCGCCTTCGGTTGAGTCCGGAACGTGCGGGCGATATTCCTAGAGCGTTTTCAGGAAAATCGGTTCCACTTTTCCGGCCTCATGGTGAGCCTGTCGAACCACGAAACGCGACAGCTCAAGTGCTTGGAGCTCACGTTCTGACTCGGTCAGAACGTGAAATGCTCTAGCAAGATCGGGCAGCCCCAAGGAGGGAAGGCGATGGTGGAAAGCGTGACGCCGTTCCTGATGTTCGAGGGCCGCGCCGCCGAGGCGATGGCCTTTTACGCATCGCTGTTCAGCGATACGGAGATTGTCGAACTCGATCGCCGGGGGCCGGGGGAGGAGGGGCCGGAAGGAACGGTGCGCCGGGGCCGCATCGCGCTGGCCGGCCGGGAAATCATGTGCTTCGACAGCCCGGTCGCGCATGGCTTCACCTTCACGCCGGCGTCGTCATTGTTCGTCGTCTGCGAGACGGAAGCCGAGATCGACCGGCTTTATGCGGCGCTGCTGGAGGGCGGGGTGGCGCTGATGCCGATCGACAATTACGGGTTCAGCAGGCGCTTCGGCTGGCTGAACGACAGGTTCGGCGTTTCCTGGCAGCTCTCCCTGGACTGAGGTGCGCCGCGCCAGCGCCTTGCATCCGCCGCGTCTTTCCCCTATATGCCGCTCGCGCCCGGATTGCGGGCGTAATTCACACGCGAGGCAGGCCCGCTGGCTCAAGCGGTCCATCCGGTGGCGGAATACCGTCGCAGGCCTCGCGGAGGCACAACCGGAAGGAAACGCCATCATGGCATTGCCCGATTTTTCCATGCGCCAGCTGCTCGAAGCCGGCGTCCATTTCGGCCACCAGAAGCACCGCTGGAACCCGAAGATGGAGCGCTACATCTTCGGCGTGCGCAACGACATCCACATTCTCGACCTGAGCCAGACGGTGCCGATGCTGCACCAGGCGCTGCAACTGGTCAGCGACACGGTGGCCGATGGCGGCCGCGTGCTGCTGGTCGGCACCAAGCGCCAGGCGGCGCCGGTCGTCGCCGAGGCGGCGCGGCAGTCGGCGCAGTATTATGTCAATTCGCGCTGGCTCGGCGGCACGCTGACCAATTGGCAGACCATTTCGCACTCGATCGCGCGGCTGCGCGAGCTCGAAGCGATGGAGGCCGAGGGCGCCCAGGGCCTGACCAAGAAGGAGCAGCTGCTGCTCGGCCGCGAGCGGGAGCGCCTCGAGCGCGACCTCGGCGGCATCAAGGACATGGGGAACCTGCCCAACCTGCTGTTCGTGATCGACACGAACAAGGAGGCGAACGCCATCAAGGAGGCGAAGCGCCTCGGCATCCCGGTGATCGCTGTCATCGATACGAATTCCGATCCTGATAGCGTCGATTTCCCCATTCCGGGCAATGACGATGCGAGCCGCGCGCTCGAGCTCTATTGCTCGCTGGTGTCGCGCGCGGCCATTGACGGCATCTCGCGTTCGGCGACGGCGCGCGGCGCCGATCTCGGCGCTTCGGCCGAAGCCCCGGAGGAGCCGGCCGTGGCGCCGCACCAGGAAGATGCCCGGGCCGACGAATCCGAGATCGCGCTCGAGAGCTGATTTCGGCTTCTCCGCCGGGGTCCGAAGGATCGGGCCGGCGCTCCGGGACGGTGAATTGAGGAGCCCCATCCTGCTGCCCGCAGGACGGGGCTTCGGTTGATGAAAACATGAGCGGACGTAACGTGCCGCAACAGAGGTGATCGAGATGTCAGTCACGGCACAACAGGTCAAGGAACTGCGCGAAGCCACCGGCGTCGGCATGATGGATTGCAAGAAGGCGCTGGCCGAGACGAATGGCGACATGGAAGCCGCGATCGACTGGCTGCGGACGCGCGGGCTGGCCAAGGCGGCCAAAAAGGCCGGGCGCGTGGCGGCCGAGGGCCTGGTCGGCGTCCATGTCGAGGGTACCCAGGGCGCCATCGTCGAGGTCAATTCCGAAACGGATTTCGTGGCGCGCAACGAGCAGTTCCAGGGCATCGTCGGCAATATCGCCAAGCTGGCGCTGACGACGGGCGGCGACGTGGCCGCGCTTTCGGCGGCGGAGTATCCGGGCACCGGCCGCTCGGTTGCCGACGAGCTGACCAATGCGATCGCCACCATCGGCGAGAACATGAATTTGCGCCGTGCGGCCAGGCTCTCGGTCAGCGACGGGGTGATCGGCACCTATGTGCACAATGCGGTCAAGCCCGGCCTCGGCAAGCTCGGTATCATCGTGGCGCTGGAATCGACCGGCAACAGGGACGTGCTGGCCGGCCTGGGCAAGCAGCTCGCCATGCACATCGCCAATACCAATCCGCTGTCGGTGTCGCCGGACGACCTCGACCCGGCGGTGGTGGAGCGCGAACGGGCGATCTACACCGAGCAGGCCTCCGGTTCCGGCAAGCCGGCCGACATCGTCGCCAAGATGGTCGAGGGCCGCGTGCGCAAATATTTCGAGGAAGTGACGCTGCTGGCGCAGACCTTCGTCATCGATGGCGAAACCAAGGTCGCCGACGTGGTCAAGTCGTTCGAAAAGGACGCCGGCGCGCCGATCAAGGTAACCGGCTTCGTGCGCTATGCGCTGGGCGAAGGCATCGAGAAGGAAGAGACCGATTTCGCGGCCGAAGTCGCCGCGGCGGTCAAGCCGAACTGATCCTGCCGGCAGGTGGAATCGGCAGCGGGGCGCCGGGCGGGCGCCCCGTTTGCATTTAAGGGTCTTGCGGTCCGCCGGCCGCTGCGGCTAGAGCGTATGCCCCGGTGCGCCGCGGTTCAGCGGCACGAGAAATCCAGCTTCCCGAGCCGCCTTTCCGATTCCCTCGGGAGCGGAACTGCTCTAGGGAGAGGCGCGGCGTTCGCGGCAAGTCATGCCTGGCGAACCGAGTTTCCTGTCGAGAGGTGGCCGATGGCCGAATCCGCCTACAAACGGATTTTGTTGAAAGTGTCCGGCGAAGTGCTGGCCGGCGACAAGTCATTCGGCATCGAACAGCAATTCCTCGATGCCACGGCCCGGCAGATCGCCGAGGCAGCCAAGACCGGCGTGCAGATCGCCATCGTGACCGGCGGCGGCAACATCATCCGGGGCATGTCGGCGGCGGCTGGCGGCGCCGACCGGGTGACGGCCGATATGATGGGCACGCTCGGCACGGTCATCAATGCCCTGGCGCTCTCCAGCGCCGTGTCGCAGGCCGGGGCGAAATCCAAGGTGTTTTCGGCCACCACCATGCCATCGGTGGCGGACACCTATACGGCCCGCGCCGCCAAGGCGGCGCTCGACGAGGGCTATGTCGTGGTGCTCGGCGGCGGCACGGGCAATCCGTTCTTCACCACCGACACCGCGGCGGCGCTGCGCGCCATCGAACTCGAATGCGACGTGGTGCTCAAGGGCACCAAGGTCGACGGGGTCTATTCGGACGATCCCAAGAAAAATCCAAACGCCGAGCGCTACGAAACCATCAGCCATGAGGAAGTGATCCGACGCGATCTCAAGGTCATGGACACGGCGGCTTTCGCGCTTGCCCGCGACAATGGCTTGCCGATACTGGTCTATGCGCTGGACGACGAAGGGGGCCTCATGGGGGTCCTCAGCGGCCGGACGCGTAGCACCAGGGTCGGTTGAGCGCCTTATCAAGGAGTGTCAGATGCCCGCCAATTTCTCGCTCGACGAGCTCAAGACCCGGATGCAGAAGTCCATCGCTTCGCTCAAGGACGAACTGAGCGGCCTCAGGACGGGGCGCGCCAGCGCCAGCCTGCTCGAGCCGGTGACGGTGGACGCCTATGGCTCGCGCATGCCGCTCAACCAGCTCGCGACGGTGACCGTGCCCGAGCCGCGCATGCTGTCGGTGCAGGTCTGGGACCGCTCGATGGCCAATGCGGTGGAAAAGGCGATCCGCGATTCGGGCCTGGGTCTCAATCCCGTCGGCGAGGGCACCGTCATCCGCGTGCCGCTGCCGGAGCTCAATGAAGAGCGCCGCCGTGAATTGACCAAGGTCGCGCATAATTATGCCGAGCAGGCGCGGGTGGCGGTTCGGCATGTGCGCCGCGACGGCATGGACCTTCTCAAGAAGCTGGAGAAGGATGGCAGCCTTTCCGAGGACGAAAGCCGCAAGCAGGCCGACCTCGTGCAGAAGGCGACCGATAGCGCAGTATCCGAGATCGACGCTCTGGTGGCGGTCAAGGAAAAGGAAATCATGCAGGTCTAGTCTGACCTGCTCAAGGGGGACGGCATGTCGGTGGATTCGGCCGTGCAGACGCAGCCGCGTGTCGGGACCGAGCTCCGCATTCCCGGCCATATCGGCGTCATCATGGACGGCAATGGCCGCTGGGCGCGGGCCCGGGGCCGGCCGCGGACCGAGGGGCATGTCGCGGGCGTCAAGGCGCTCCGCCGGCTGGTCGAACTCTGCATCCGCTATGGCGTGCGCTACCTTACGGTCTTCAGCTTCTCCTCCGAGAACTGGACCCGGCCCCGCGAGGAAGTCCGCTTCATCTTCGGACTGCTGCACCGCTTCGTCGCCTCCGACCTCGAATCGCTGATCCGCAACAATGTGCGGGTGACCATCATCGGCAGCCGGGAGGGGCTCGACGACGGCATGCGGCGGCTGATCGCCGACGTGGAGGCCAAGACCGCCGCCAATACCGGGCTCAATCTCGTGGTTGCCTTCAATTACGGAGGCAAGGCCGAGATCGCCAGCGCGGTGCGCCGCATTGCCGAGGCGGTCGCGGCCGGCAAGCTCAAGCCGGAGCAGGTGGACGAGGCAGCGATTGCGCGCGAGCTCTACACGGCCGGCATGCCGGAGCCGGACATCATCGTCCGCACCAGCGGCGAGCGGCGGCTCTCCAATTTCCTGCTCTGGCAGGGGGCCTATTCCGAGCTGATCTTCGTGGAAGAAAACTGGCCGGATTTCGACGAGGGCACCTTCCTGCGCGTGCTCGAGGAATATGCCGGCCGCGAGCGGCGCTTCGGAGGCATCGAGGCGCAACGCCGGTGAGCGCGGACCAGCAATCGGATGGCGGCAGTTCCGGCGGGCGCCGGAGCTGGTCCGATCTGGGGCCCCGGCTCCTGTCGGCGGTCGTGCTGGTGCCGGTCGTCATCATCGCGGTGTTCCTGGGCAGCTATCTGCTGGCGCTCGCCGCCGGCGCGGCCTTTGCCGGGGCCTATCGCGAATGGGACCGCATGGTGACGCTGAAGCCGCTCGACGGCTGGGGCGTGGCATTCACCGCCTCCGTGTTGATCGGCGCCGCACTGTTTCCGCTGGGCGGCGCGCCGGCAACGCTCGGGGTTGCGGTTCTTGCGGCCATAGCTGCGCTGATTCGCAATGGCGAGGGCGGCGCCTGGCGGGCGGGCGGGCTCGTCTATCTCGGCATCGTGATCGTCGCGGTGCTGTCGATCCGCGGCGCCAGCCAGGACGGCATCTGGGCGGCGGTCATCCTGGGCGTCACCGTCTGGCTGACCGATACCGGCGCATTCTTCACCGGCCGCCGGCTGGGCGGGCACAAGCTCGCGCCCGATATTTCCCCGGCCAAGACCTGGTCCGGCGCGCTGGGCGGGCTGGTGGTCGGCACGGCATGCGGGACGCTGGTCTGGTATTTCCACGGCGGGGCGCCGCTGTGGGTACAGATCCTGCTCTGTGCGCTGACGAGCATTGTCGGGCAGGTCGGCGATCTGGCCGAAAGTGCGCTCAAACGCCGCTTTCGCGTCAAGGACAGCGGCGATATCATCCCCGGCCATGGCGGGCTGATGGACCGGCTCGACAGCGTAACGTTCGGTGCGCTCTTCCTCTACGCCGTCGGCGCGCTACATATGGGGCAGGGCGCGGTTGCTTCGGGCTTCCTCAACTGGTGAAGCCGAGAATGGCCGGCGCATTCGGCGCGGCGACGGACGCCGTCCCGCCCAAACGGAGTAGTTAGGTGCCTGTGCTTGCGCTGCTGATGAGCCTTCTGTCCTATGTCGTGCCGTTCCTGATCGTGCTGACGGTCATCGTCTTCGTGCACGAGATGGGGCATTACCTCGTGGCACGCTGGAACGGCATCGCCATCCAGACTTTCTCGGTCGGCTTCGGGCCGGAGCTCTTCGGCTTCAACGACAAGCAGGGGACTCGCTGGCGCGTTTCGGCGATTCCCCTCGGCGGCTATGTCCGATTCGTCGGGGACATGAACGCGACCAGCGCCACGCCCGATGCGGAGCTGATCGCCAATGCCGGGCCGGAACTGGCGCCGAGGCTCTTCGTCAACAAGAACGTCTGGCAGCGAATCGCCGTTGCGGCGGCGGGTCCGGTGGCCAATGTCATCTTCACCTTCGTGGTGATGTACGGGCTGCTCGTGGGCTATGGCCGCTACGAGATTCCCGCCGTGATCGGCGATGTACTCTCGGGAAGCGTGGCCGCGCAGGCCGGGCTGCAAAGCGGCGACAAGGTCGAATCGGTCGACGGCTATACCGTCCGCGGATTCGAGGATTTTCAGCGCTTCATCGCCACGGCGCCGGAGCGGCAGGTCAATATCGTCGTGTCGCGTAACGGCGCCGACCGCGACATCGTGCTGACCCCCAAGGCGGTCGAGAGTCCGGACATGTTCGGCAATGTGCACCGAATCGGGCAGATCGGCGTCAGTCGTAATGTCGCCTCGACGGATGTGACGCTTTACCGGCCGAATCCGGTCGAAGCGGTCGGCATGACGGCCGAGGAAGTGCACTTCATCGTCGACCGGACCACCGCATTTCTGGGCGATTTCTTCGTCGGGCGCGGCGACGTGAAGGAACTGGGCGGGCCGGTCAAGGTCGCCAAGGTTTCGGGCGAGGTGGCGACGCTGGGCGTCGTTGCGCTCATCAACCTCATGGCCCTGCTGTCGCTCAATATCGGCCTGTTCAACCTGTTGCCGATTCCCATGCTGGACGGCGGGCATCTGCTCTATTTCATCATCGAGGCGGTCAGGGGCCGCCCGCTCAGCGCCAGGGTCCAGGAAATCGGCTTCCGTTTCGGGCTGACGCTGGTCTTCGCGCTGACTATTTTCACCCTCTACAACGACATTTTCTGAGGCCGCGAGCCGGTTTTACGGGGCCGGATTCGGGGTGTTGCACGAATGTTGCGGGTGCCAATCTTTTGGTAACGCAAAACCCGCATGCGCCTTGCTCTTGGTAAAAAAAACAGTAATAGCTTTCAATGGAGTTAGCTGGGGAAGCTGCCGTTCGGCGCGCCCCAGAGGGACCTGGTCGCAAGGGCAGCAATAAACATGATCGATCGTAACAAGCTGACGCGCAGTGTGTTTTTGGCGCTGGCTCTCCTGATTGCCGCGCCTTTGGCGGGTGCCGCACTGCCCATTGTCGGCGTGGTCGAAGCCCAGGCGGCGACCGTTTCCAAGATCAGCGTGTCCGGCAACCATGTGGTCGACACGGCGACGATTCTGGCGACGATCGGCGTGAAGGTCGGGGAGAACGCCGATGCGGGCGCCCTCAGCCAGGCGAGTCTCGCGCTCTACAAGACGGGCCTGTTCAAGACCGCCAGCGTGACGCAGTCGGGCGGTATCGTTTTCGTCAAGGTGACGGAGAATCCGATCGTCGCGTCGGTGCTCTTCCAGGGCAATCAGCGCTTTTCCGATGCCGAGCTGCTGACCATGGTGTCGGCTGCCTCGCAGGGCTCCTATTCGCCGGATCGCGTCCAGGGCGACGTGGCGACGATCAAGAACGCCTATAAGCAGGTGGGCTATACCAATGTCACGGTAACGCCGCAGACCCAGACGGTCGACGGCGGCCGCGTGCGGGTGACCTTCGTGATCAACGAAGGCACGCGCTCGGCGGTGGCGGCCATCAATTTCACCGGCAATCGCGCCTTCAGCACGAGCACCCTTCAGGGGGTGATTCGCACGAAGCAGACCGGCTTCCTGAGCTGGCTGACGCATGACGACAGCTACAGCGACGCCCAGCTCGAGATCGATAAGCAGCTGGTTCGCCTGTACTACGCGAATCACGGCTATCCGGATGCGCAGGTGACCTCGGCGGTGGCCGAGTACGATCCCAAGCGCAATGGCTACTTCATCACCTACACGGTGGTCGAGGGCGACAAGTACACCTATGGTCCGACGGCGATCGAAACCTCGATCCCGAATCTCAACACCAAGACGCTGCAGGACACCGTCCAGACGCCCACCGGCTCGTCCTTCTCGCAGTCCGACCTGCAGAAGACGACCTCGGACATGGCGTTCCGGGCGACGGCGGAGGGCTTCCCCTTCGCCGACGTGCGGCCGCGCGTCGACCGGGATCTGGCCGCGCACAAGCTCAACATCACCTATCTGGTGGACAATGGGCCGCGCGTCTATGTCGAGCGGATCAACATCACGGGCAACCAGAAGACCCGTGATTTCGTGATCCGCCGCGAGCTCGATTTCGCCGAAGGCGACCCCTTCAACATGAACCTGCTTGCCCGCGACAAGGACAACATCCAGAAGCTCGGCTTCTTCAAGAGCGTCGACATCACGACCGAGCCGGGCAGCGCGCCCGACAAGGTGATCGTGGATATCGCCGTGGTCGAGCAGTCGACGGGTGACTACGGCATTACGGCCGGCTATTCGACCCAGGACGGCATCCTCGGCGAAGTGTCGCTGACGGAGCGCAACTTCCTCGGTCGCGGCCAGTTCGTCCGTGCCGCCGTGGGCGCCTCGGCTTCGGGCCGCACCTTCGACTTCTCCTTCACCGAGCCGCGCTTCATGGGGCTCAAGGTTTCGTCGGGCATCGACCTCTACCACCACATCGCGACGCAGACGCAGACCAGCTTCTACGGCGTCACGACGACGGGCGGCCAGGTGCGCCTGGGCATGCCGATCACCGATACGCTGTCGGGCAATATCTATGCCGGCGCCGAGCAGAGCACGTTCTCCACGAGCGGCGACTGCACCGACGCGACCGGGGCGGGTGTCGATTGCGCGGGCCCGACCGCGAGCCCGCCGATCACGCAGAACTGGCCGACGTCGCAGGTGGTGGCCGATGGCCAGGTGAAGGACAAGGCCTTCATCGGTTATAACCTGAACTTCTCGACCCTCGACGACCAGAAGAACCCGACCAGCGGCCTCTATGCGGTGCTGTCGCAGCAATATGCGGGTTGGGACTCCAACTTCGTCAAGACCGAGGCCAAGGCCCGCTACTTCATGCCGATCGGCGAGACGGGGATGGTGGCGAGCCTGCGTGGCCAGGCCGGCGTCATCTATGATGTCGACGGCAGCACGGTTAATGCGACGGATTCCTTCAAGGAAGGAACGCAGCTGGTGCGCGGCTTCGAGAATGGCGGCTTCGGTCCGCGCCTGATGCCGCAGGGTATCGGCGGCGTGCAGGGCGAGCCGATCGGCGAGACGGCGTATGCCGGCCTCTCGGCGGAAGTGCAGTTCCCGATCCCGGTGCTGCCGGAGCAGTATGGGCTCAAGGGTGCGATCTGGGCCGACGGTGCCTATGTCGACGGCGTGCCGACGACGGGTTCGGGTACGCTCGATCCGGCCAGCATGGACAATAAGCTGAGGGCGTCGGTGGGTACGTCGATCATCTGGGACTCGCCGTTCGGGCCGCTGCGTGGCGACTTCGGCTACGCGGTCTCGAAGGCGAGCGCGGATCGGACGCAGATCTTCCAGCTGACGCTGCAGACCTTGCTCTAAAGACTGCCGGATGAAAAATAGAAGGGCCGCGGGCCATTGTGCCGCGGCCCTTTTGCTTGCTAAGGACCTAGAGCGTTTTCAGGAAAAGTGGTTTCACATTTCCGGTTCGAAAACGCGACCACTAGAGAGCTTAGAGCTCACGTTCTGATTCAATCGGAACGTGAAGTGCTCTAGAAGATGCCGCCGCACCTTTTGGGGCGCTAATCGGTTACTGTCGTTCGGTGCGGCAATTGCGGCCGCTGGGCGCGACGCCGATGCCGGGCCAGTGCGGCAGGAACGAGTGTGGCCTTGCCGGCGGTGCCGGAGGGGCGGCCTGAGGATCATGGTCGACAATCGATTTCACGGTGCAAGCGAACCCATAGCTCTGGCGGCGCTGCTGGAGGCGGCGGGGTTCGGCGCGTTGCTGGAGGATGCCCGCGGGCATGCGCTCATGGTCGAGGGCGCGCGCGAGCTTGCAACCGCCGGGCCAGGCCATCTCGCGCTGGCGGCGCACCGGGACTATCGCGACGAGCTGGTGGCGACCGAGGCCGGGGCGGTGATCGTTTCTCCCGCGCTGCGCGATGCGGTGCCGGCGACGGCGGTGGCCGTCGTGTCGCCGCGGGCGCATGAATTGTTCGTCGAGTTGCTGCATCGGCTCTATCCGGACAGCACGCGGGCGGTGATCGCATCACGCCGAGCGGGCGCGGGCGGCTATCTCACCGAGGACGGGGTCGAGATCGGCGCCAATGCCGTGATCGGGGCCGGCGTCGAAATCGGCGCGGGTACGGTGATCGGCGCCAATACGGTGATCGGGGCCGGGGTCACCATCGGGCGCAATTGCGTCATCGGCTCCAATTGTTCGGTCGATTGCGCCTATATCGGCGACCGCGTGGTGCTGCAGCCGGGGGCGCGCATCGGCACGGAAGGCTTCGGCTGGCTCGATTTCACCCGCTCCAACCGGAAAATCCCCCAGCTCGGGCGGGTGATCCTGCAGGACGATGTCGAGGTCGGCGCGAACACCACGATCGATCGCGGCGCGCTTGGCGATACGGTCATCGGCGAGGGCACCAAGATCGATAACCTGGTGCAGATTGGCCACAATTGCCGGATCGGACGCTATTGCCTCATCGCCGGCCATGCAGGGCTCAGCGGATCGACTATTGTCGAGGACGGCGTGATGATCGGCGGCGGGGCGGCGACGGCGGGGCACCTGACCATCGGGCGCGGCAGCATCATCTATGCCTGGGGCGGCCTCACCAAGGATGTGCCGCCGAATTCGCGGATGGCCGGTCATCCGGCCGAGGACGTGCGGACGTGGCGGCGGAGCGTCGCCGCACTGCGGCGGCTTACAAACAGGGACGAAGGTTGATGGATACTACAGCAACGCCGCCGGGGACCCGGCAGCTCGGCAAGCTCGAGATCGAGGACCTGCTGAAGTGCCTGCCGCACCGCTATCCCTTCCTGATGATCGACAAGATCGTGGATATCGACGGCGACCTGACCGCTGTCGGCATCAAGAACATCACCTATAACGAGCCGATCTTCCAAGGCCACTTCCCGGACAATCCGGTGTTCCCCGGCGTGCTCATCATCGAGGGCATGGCGCAGACGGCCGGCGCGACGGTCATCGCCTATGATTCGCTCAATGTCGGGGAGGGCAAGACCGTCGTGCTGCTGATCACGATCGACAAGGCGAAGTTCCGTAAGCCGGCCAAGCCCGGCGATACGCTCGAATACCATATCCGCAAGCTGCAAAGACGGCGGAACGTGGGGCGCTACGAGGCGCGCGCCATCGTCGATGGCGTCGTGGTCGCGGAAGCCGAAGTCGGCGCCATCGTCCAGAGGGCTGAATGATGGCCGACGCGCTCTTCACTTCGCAGACCAATATCCATCCGACCGCCATCGTCAGCCCGCGCGCCGTGATCGGTGCGGGGGTCACGGTCGGGCCCTATTGCATCGTCGGCGACAATGTGGTCTTGGGCGACAATGTCGAGCTCGTCTCGCATGTGGTGATCGAGGGGCGGACCGAGATCGGGCCGCGCACCCGCGTCTTTCCCTTCGCCTCGCTTGGGCACGAGCCCCAGGACCTCAAATATCACGGCGAGCCGTCGCGGCTGATCATCGGGTCCGACTGCTCGATCCGGGAGCACGTCACCATGAGCCCGGGCACCGAGGGCGGCGGCATGGAGACGCGGGTGGGCAATCATTGCCTGCTGATGGTCGGCGTGCATGTCGGCCACGACTGCATCGTGGGCAACCACGTCATTCTGTCGAACAATGCCGGGCTCGCCGGCCACTGCAAGCTCGAGGATTACGTGATCCTGTCCGGCCATGCGGGGGTGAAGCAGTTCGTGCAGCTCGGCGCGCATTGCTTCATCGGCGGCATGACCAAGGTGGACAACGACGTCATTCCGTTCGGCATGGTGGTCGGCAATCCAGGTCACCTCGAAGGGCTGAACCTCATCGGCCTCAAGCGGCGCGGTTTCGACCGCGAGAACATTCATAAGCTGCGCGCCGCCTATCGCATGATCTTCTCGAACGAGGGCACGCTGCGCGAGCGGGTCGAGGATGCCGCCAAGATTTTCGAGGGCGATCCCCTCGTGACGCAGGTGATCGACTTCATCCAGAAACCCGCAGGCGGCACGCTCATGCTGCCGCGCGACGGGGCAGAAATGCCGGAATGAGCCGTCGCCTGACCATCCTCGCCGGCGCCGGGGCGCTGGTGCCCGAGGTCATCGAGGGCGCGCGGGCGGCAGGCGACCAGGTGCAGGTGCTGCCGCTGGTGGAGCGGCCCGATCTCGGGCTCGAGGGGCGCTTCACCATGAAGACGCTGCCGCGGCTGCTCTGGAAAATCGCTGCGTTTCGCTCGACCCATGTCACCATGGTCGGCGGCCTCAGGGCGTCGCATGCCGATCGCGTGGCGCTGCAGCGCTTCAGCGGGATGGGGCGCAGCGGGGGGCTGTCGGGCGACGTCACCGTGCTCAGGGCGGCGGAGAAGATATTGGCGATGACGGGAGCGAAGGTCGTGGGAGCCGAAAGCATCGTGCCGAGCATCCTGGCCGCCGAAGGGCAGATCGCGGGCCCCGCACTGCCGCCGCGCCTGCGCGCCGACGCCGAGCTGGCGCTGCGGACGGCCCGGGCCATCGGGGCGCTCGACATCGGCCAGGCGGCGATCGTCGGCGGCGGCCGCGTGGTGGCCGTCGAGGACATTGCCGGCACCGATGCGTTGATCGCCCGGGTCGCCGGCTATCGCGACGAGGGGCTCGATAGCGACCTGGTGCTCGCCAAGGCGCTGAAGCCGCACCAGGCGCGTGTCGTCGACCGCCCGGCGATCGGACCCGACACCATACGCAATGCCGCGCGCGCCCGTATCGCGGCCATCATCGTCGAGGCGGAGGGCGCGATCATTATCGACCGCGCCGGGTTCGAGGCGGCGGCCAATGAGGCAGGGATTTCCGTCTTCGGTCTCCGGGCCGATGAGTACTGAACCGCTCTCGCTGTTCGTTCTGGCCGGCGAAGCCTCGGGCGACCGCATCGCCGCCGACCTGGTCCGCCGGCTGCGCCAGCATCGGGCCCTGGAGGTAACCGGCGTCGGGGGGCTCGAACTGCAGGGCGAGGGGCTTAATTCCCTCTATCCGATGAGCGATTTGTCGGTGATGGGCGTCTCGGATGTGCTGAAGCGGCTGCCGCTGCTGTTGTGGCGGCTCCGTCAGACCGTTGCGGCGATCCGGCGGGCCAAGCCCGACATCGTGGTGCTGGTGGACTCGCAGGTGTTTTCGGCGACCATCGCCCGGCGCCTGCGGCGCAAGGGCTATGCCGGGCCGCTCGTGCTCTATGTGTCGCCGGCCTTCTGGGCGTGGCGGCCGCAGCGGGCGGCGGAACTCAAGCCGCTCTTTGACGAGGTGCTTGCCGTGCTGCCCTTCGAGCCGGCGGCGATGCAGCGCATGGGCGGGCCGCCGGCGCATTATGTGGGGCATAATGCGCTGCGCCGCTTCGCCTTCCGGCCAGAGCTGCCGGCCAAGGGGCCGCTGCTGCTGCTGCCGGGGAGCCGGCGCGGCGAAATCGATCGCACCCTGCCGATGATGCGGGCGGTCGCCGAGCGGCTCAGGGATCACGGCAAGCTTGCCGGCTTCGTGATTCCCACGCCCAGGCCGCAGCTCGAGCGCATGCGGGCTGCGGTGGCGGACTGGCCGGTTCCGGTCGAGGTGATTTCGGGCGAGGAAGCGGTGCGCGACGCCTTCGCAAAGGCAATGGCGGCGGTGGCGGTCAGCGGCACCGTCACGCTCGAGCTCGCCGCCGCGGGCGTGCCGACGATCCTGACCTATGTGGCGGACGCGGCCCAGGCGCGGGGCTTCCTGCGCTACAACGTCAAGTTCATCGGTCTGCCGAACATCATTGCCGACCGGCAGGTCATCCCCGAAATGCTGTTCACCGAGCCGCAGCCCGCGAAGCTGGCCGAGGCGGCGGCAGCTCTGCTCGACGATCCCGGAGCCATGGCGGCGCAGCTCAAGGGTTTTGCCGAAATTCGCGCGCTGATGGAAAAAGGGGCGCCCGAGGCGCCCCTTGAGGATCCCGCCGAGCGGGTGCTGGCGGTGTTGAGTGCTCGCCCGGCGGCTCAGCGCTCCGCAATCGGGGTATAGTCGCGGGTAGTCGCGCCTTCGTAGAGCTGGCGCGGACGGCCGATCTTCTTCTGCGGGTCGCCGATCATTTCCTTCCACTGGGCGATCCAGCCGACGGTGCGGCTCAGCGCGAAGATCGCGGTGAACATCGAGGTGGGAAAGCCGATCGCATCGAGGATGATGCCCGAATAGAAATCCACGTTCGGGTAGAGCTTGCGCTCGATGAAGTAGGGATCGGAAAGCGCGATCTTCTCCAGTTCCTTGGCGACCGCGAGTGTCGGCGTCAGCTTGTCGGCATGGAGCTGTTCCAGCACCTCGTTGGCGGCCTGCTGCATCACCTTGGCGCGCGGGTCGTAGTTCTTATAGACGCGGTGGCCGAAGCCCATCAGGCGGAAGCCGGAATTCTTGTCCTTCGCCTTGGCGACGAACTCGGGGATGCGGTCCACGGTGCCGATCTCGCGCAGCATGTTGAGGGCGGCCTCGTTGGCGCCGCCATGCGCCGGCCCCCAGAGACAGGCGACGCCCGCCGCGATGCAGGCGAAGGGGTTGGCATCCGAGGAGCCGGCGAGACGGACCGTCGAAGTCGAGGCGTTCTGCTCGTGATCGGCGTGGAGCGTGAAAATCAGGTCCATGGCGCGGGCCACGACCGGGTTCACCACATATTCCTCGGCCGGCACGGAGAAGCACATGCGCAGGAAATTGCTGGCGTAATCGAGATCGTTGCGGGGGTAAACGAAGGGCTGGCCGACCGAATATTTATAGGCCATGGCGACGATCGTCGGGATCTTGGCGATCATGCGGATCGAGGCGATCTCGCGCTGCTGGGCGTCGTTGACGTCGGTGGAGTCATGATAGAAAGACGCCATGGCGCCGACGACGCCGCAGACGATCGCCATGGGATGCGCATCGCGCCGGAAGCCGCGGTAAAAATAGTGCAGCTGCTCGTGCACCATGGTGTGCCGGGTGACGCGATCGTTGAAGTCGGCGAGCTGGGCGGCGGTCGGCAGTTCGCCATAGAGCAGCAGATAGCAGACCTCGAGATAGTTGGACTTCTCGGCCAACTGCTCGATCGGGTAGCCGCGATACATCAGCTCGCCCTTGTCGCCGTCGATATAGGTGATCGAGGAGTCGCAGGCGGCGGTCGAGGTGAAACCCGGGTCGTAGGTGAACAGTCCCGTCTTGTTGTAGAGCGATCTTATGTCGATGACCTGCGGGCCGACCGTACCCGACAGGATTGGAAACTCGTAGGTCTGGTCACCGATGGTAAGCTTGGCGACAGGATCGGCCATATTTTTGCGCTCCTTGTCGGCCCTGCGCCTTGCAGTTGTGGGACAAACGCCGCCGGGCCGGAGTTGAAGGGACTGAGGCAAGTACGGGCATCTGCCTAACCCAATCGGCAGGGCCACGCAACCGAGCGAACACGGGGGTATGTTATTGCGAAAGCCGCATAGGGCGGCGGCCCGGCGGGCGGTCTCGTCAGCCGGTCTGGTCGGCGAGCCGCGCCATGCTTTCCTCGCGGCCGATCAACACCATCACCTCGAAGATTCCGGGCGAAACGGTGCGGCCCGTCAGGGCGGCGCGCAGCGGCTGGGCCAGCTTGCCGAGTTTCAGCCCCTGCGCTTCCGCAAAGCTGCGCGCGGCAGCATCGATCGCGGGCACCGACCAATCGGAGAGGCCGTCGAGCACCGCGCCGAAGCCCTTCAGCAGGGTGCGCGTCTGGGGCGTGAGCTGGGTCTCTGCCGCCGGCTCGATGATGAGCGGGCGGGTGGCATAGATGAACTGGGCGAGGTCGATCAGCTCCAGCACGGTCTTGGCGCGGGGCTGCAATTCGGGCAGGGCGGCGAGCACGGTGTCGCGGTTCTCCGACAGGCCCATGACGTCGGCGGCGCGCTCGTTCTCCCGCGCCGTCGCCAGCATGACGTCGTACAGCCGCTCAGGGTCGGCCTCGCGGATATAATGCCCGTTGACGCTCTCGAGCTTGACGAAATCGAAGCGCGCGGCCCCCTTGTTGAGCTGATCGAGGCTGAACCACTCCACCATCTGCTCGGTGGAGAACACTTCGTCGTCGCCATGCGACCAGCCGAGCCGGGCGAGGTAGTTGCGCAGCGCTTCGGGCAGGTAGCCCAGCTTGCGGTAGGCATCAACGCCGAGCGCGCCGTGCCGCTTCGACAGCTTGGCCCCGTCGGGTCCGTGGATCAGCGGGATATGCGCCATCTCCGGCACGTCCCATCCCATGCCGTTGTAGATGATGATCTGGCGGGCGGCGTTGGTCAGGTGGTCGTCGCCGCGGATGATGTGGGTCACCTCCATGTCGTGGTCGTCGACCACCACGGCGAGCATGTAGGTCGGCGTGCCGTCCGAGCGCAGGATGATGAAGTCGTCGAGGTTTTCGGTCTTGAACACGACCTTGCCCTGGACATGATCGTTGACCACGATCTCGCCCGAGAGCGGCGCCTTGACGCGGATCACCGGCCTGACACCGGGCGGGGCCTCTGCAGGGTCGCGGTCGCGCCAATAGCCGTTGTAGCGTGGCGGCTTGCCCGCGGCCCGGGCCTCCTCGCGCATCGTCTCCAGCTCCTCGGGCGTGCAATAGCAGTAATAGGCCTGGCCCCGCCGCAGCAGCTCCTGGGCGATTTCGGCGTGGCGGGCGGCGCGGGCGAACTGGAATAGCGGCTCGCCGTCCCAATGGATCCCGAGCCAGTCGAGACCGTCGAGGATGGCCGCGACGGCCGCATCGGTCGAACGCTCCCGGTCGGTATCCTCGATGCGCAGCAGGAATTTCCCGCCGGTGTGCTTGGCATAGGCCCAGCTGAAGAGCGCCGTCCGCGCGCCGCCGATATGGAGGTATCCGGTCGGGGACGGGGCGAAACGCGTTACAACGGGCTTGGACATGAAACGGCGATCCGGGCGCGGGTGTTGGAGGACGAAGAACCGTGTGTAAGCATAGCCCCGGGGGAGCGCAAGGGTCAGGCCGGGGCGTCGCCAGTGACCGAAGCTGGCCATATCGAGGAGGCCGAAGCAGGGGCCGCGGAGACCGGGCGCCGGCCGCGGCGAGCATTTGTGCTGCCGCGGCGGCCGGCATTCGTCGTCCGGCCGCGCAAGGCCAAGGTCAAGGGCCTGGCGGCCAGCGCAAGCCATGCGCTGGAGCAGCGGCAGCTCTTCGTCCTGCTCCCCTTCGCCATCATTGCGGGGCTGGTCGCCTCGCTGGTCGCGGCGGAGCCGCCCGAGCCGCTGGCATTGGCAGCGGTCGCCGTCCTGATCGTGGCAGCGCTCTGGCTCGCGCGGCGGAGTCTCGTCGCGTTGCGCCTGCTGACCCTGACCGCGGCGTTCTGGGTCGGCTTCAGCCTGCTGGCCATCCATGGCGCATTATTCGGCACGCCGATGCTCTTCGGCTCGCTCTACGGCACCTATCAGGCGCGGGTCGACGGTATCGCGGCGGTAACGGACAAGGGCAGGCGCATCGTCGTTTCCGACATCTCTCCGGTCGGGAATGCCAAGCCGGCGCGTTTCCGCCGGGCGCGCATCCTGGTCAAGGCCGGCCCGCCGCTCGCCCCTGGCGACATCATCGAAGGGCCGATCCGTTTCTACGCCGTCCCGGGGCCGGTGCTGCCCAATGCCTATGATTCCGAATTCCACGCCTATTTCGACGGGATCGGCGCCTTCGGCACGACGACCAAGCCGATCGGCCTGGTGCGCGCCGGGGATTTCTCGGCGCCGGACCGGCTGATCGACACGGTTCGGCAGTCGATCGGCGCCCGCATAGAAGCGGCGCTTGCCGAACCGGCCCAGGGCATCGCCCGGGCGCTGATCACGGGCGACCAGACCGGCGTGACCGATGCGGCGCGGCAGACCATGGCGACCGCCGGGCTCGCGCATGTGCTGTCGATCTCGGGCCTGCATCTGACGCTGGTTGCGGGCACCGTGTTTTCGGCGCTGCGGCTGCTGTTCGCGCTGATCCTGCCGCTGGCGCGCCATGTGTCGGCCAAGAAGCTGGCGGCGGCCGGCGGGATTGTCGCCGCGCTGGTCTATTACGCGATTTCGGGCGGCGACATCGCCGCGCTGCGCTCGACGGTGATGATCATCCTGGTCTTCGGCGCGATCCTCGCCGGCCGGAAGGCGCTCACCATGCGCAATGTGGCGCTGGCCGGCCTCGTGACCATTGTTACCGATCCGGCGAATGTCTTCCGCCCGAGCTTCCAGCTCTCCTTCGCGGCGGTGATCGGGCTCGTCGGCATGTACGAAATCCTCAAGCGCGGCGGTCCCAAGGGCAGGGGACCAGTCGGGCACATCATTGCGCATTTCACGGGGATTTTGACCACCAGCCTCATCGCCGGCGCGGCGACGACGGTGTTCTCGATCTACTACTTCCAGCAGACCTCGCCGCTGGGTGTCATCGGCAACCTCATCACCCTGCCGCTGGTCGGCTTCGTGATGATGCCGGCAGCCATGCTCTCGGTGATCGCCATGCCATTCGGCTTCGAGCGGCCCTTCCTCTGGGTCATGGGCTGGTCCATCGACAGGATGCTCGATCTCGCCGCGCTGGTGGCCGGCTGGAGCCAGGGGCTCAATGCAAGCCCGCTGCTGACGCCCCTGGCGCTGGCCATTGCGCTCATGGCGCTGGCCTGGTTTTCGTTCTTCACCAATCGCTGGCGCCTGCTCGGGCCGGCCCTCGCGGTGCCGGCAATCATCGCCTTCGCGCTCGACCAACCGCCCGACGTTCTCGTGTCCGACGCCACGCAGGCGCTGGCGATCCGCGGTGCCGGCGGATTGGTGCTCGCCGCCGGCAAGGCGAACAGCTTTGCCGTCGATGTGTGGTCGCAGACCTTCAAGCAGGCGATCGGCACGCCGCCGCCGAACATGACGCGCTGCGACGCCGAGGGCTGCGTCAGCCAGGCGCCGGCTGGCTTTCGCGTGGCGGTAAGCCGTTCGCCGGCTTCACTTGGCGAGGATTGCCGCGAGGCGGACCTGGTAATTATCAGGGCGGATGTGGCGCCGCCCGGCTGCCGGGCGGCCACGACGGTCATCGATCGCGGCGACCTCGCCAAGGGCGGTGTTCAGTGGCTGCATTGGGACGCCGGTGCGCGGCGGTTCGATGTGCGGCCGGCGGTCGCGGATTTGAACCGGCCCTGGCGGGCGGGGCGGTAGGCGGTTCTTTGGAAGCGATAGGGAAAAAACTGGAGTCCCGCCTTCGCGGGAATGACGACGTGTTGGAGGCATGGGCTTGCCCCAAATCCCTCGTCATTCCCGCGAAGGCGGGAATCCGGTTTCACTCACAGCGCGATCAGCGTTTCCCGTTGTCCGCTAACGTCCACCTCGACGGC
>DASZUI010000005.1:0-3088 GCA_035547675.1 Devosia sp. | reverse complement strand
CGGAATGACACTGTGGAATTCGGCACGCGCGCCCCAACCACGACGTCGTTCCGGCGACGGCCGGAATTCATTCGCGCGCGCTGCCCATTCAAAATCCCGGTCAAGCCGATGGCTTGACGGACCGACCGGCACTTCATATCTGTTACATGTAACGGAGACGCTATCATGTCCACGCCCGTCCATCAAAGAGTACAGAAGCGCCGCGACGCATTGCGGGCGGCCGGACTTCGTCCGGTACAGATCTGGGTGCCCGACACCCGCCGCCCGGGCTTTGCGGACGAGTGCCGCCGGCAGGCCCGGCTGGTGGCCGCGGCGGATGCTGGCGATCATGAACTGCAGGAGTTTCTGGACGCCGTCCTCGCCGACCTCCCGGACAAAGCCGAGTGAGACGTGGCGACCTCGTGACCGTCGCCATGCCGGGCGATTTCGGCAAGCCGCGCCCGGCGCTGGTGATTCAGTCCGACCAGTTCGACCAAACCGCCACCGTAACAGTATTGCTGATTTCGGGCACGCTCGTCTATGCGCCGCTGCTGCGCCAGACAGTGGAGCCCACGCCCGGCAATGGCCTGCGCAAACCGTCGCAAGTCATGGTTGACAAGGCAATGACCGTCCGGCGCGACAGGCTCGGCGAGGTATTCGGCCGGCTGGAGGATGACATGCTGCTCTCTATTACGCGATCGCTGGCGGTGTTTCTGGGCTTGGCCGCGTAGCCAGCCATTCGGCTGGACCGGACTTTCCGATATCGCCAGGTAGGGAGCGCGTGGCCCACTGCCATTCGAGCACAACTCTCATGGCCTTCTCGCCTCAAATCGATCCACCGGATCGATTTGGCCTTCGGCACGGCTCGAGCCTTCGAGGCTCCCTGCGGTCGCACCTCAGGATGAGGCGGAGGAACTTCACCGACCTCATGGTGAGGTGCGAGGCGGAGCCGAGCCTCGAACCATGGGCAGCGCGCCCCCTACCCATCCACATCGAAAAATCAGTCCAGGCGAATGCCTGGCTACCGCAACAGCCACTCATGCTCGGCGGCATTGTGGAATTTCCATGTCCGCTTCGGGCCTGCCATGACGTTGAGGTAATAAAGGTCGTAGCCGTGCACCGTCGCGACGGGGTGGTAGCCCTTGGGCACCAGCACCACGTCGCCGTCCTCGACCGCCATGGCCTCGTCGAGCGCGCGGTCGTCGGTATAGACGCGCTGGAAGCCGAAACCCTGCGGCGGCCTCACCCGATGATAGTAAGTCTCCTCCAGCAGCGACTCGCGCGGCAGGTCATCGGTGTCGTGCTTATGTGGCGGATAGGAGGAGGTGTTGCCATTGGGCGTGATCACCTCGACGACCAGCAGCGAATCCGCGGCCTCTGTTTCCGGCAGGATATTCGTCACATAGCGCGTATTGGAGCCCTTGCCGCGCGTCAGCTGCTCGAGGCTTTCGGGCGCAATCAGCCGCGCCGGCCGCGCACCGGCTACGCCGGGCGCGGTGCAGACGGCGAGCTCCACCGGCGTTGTCGCCTCGAACACCCATTCGCTGCCCGCCGGCACATAGACCGACCAGGGCGGCCCCTCGAACGGGTTCATGCGCCCGCCGATCTCGCCGAAATCCGTGCCCGCCGCGCGCACGCGCCCCTTGCCGGAAACCAGCACCAGGCAGGCCTCGCGCCCGCCCGTCGCCTCGGCGGCGCTTTCGCCGGCGGCGAGCTTCAACAGCTCGAAGCCCACATAGGTCCAGCCCGCCGATTGCGGCGTGACTTTATGCGCTTGGCGGCCCTCGGCCGGCCTAAGCCTGAGGCGGGACATCGTCTCCTCCGTTCTTCTCGAGGGCCGCTGCCTCCTTCGGGAAGCGGATCAGGAAAGCCCAGACGGCATAAGCGAGAAAGCCCACCGCAATGGCGATCCATGTCGCCTCGCCATGCCACGCCTCGAGCGCCGCCCAGACCGCGCACACCACGACCACCGCGATGCGGCGCCAGAGCGGGCGGAAGAAATTGACGTCGCTTTGTTTCATGCTCTCTCCAAACCGCCCTCACCCGGCGCTTCGCGCCACCCTCTCCCGCAAACGGGCGAGGGTGCCGAGCGCAGCGAGGCGGGTGAGGGCCTACTTCGCCGGAAACCCCTGCGTCTCCACGGTATAACCCGCCGCGTTCATATCCTTCATCAGCTCGGCATGGCCGATTTGCGCCATTTTGAGCGGCGGCGCCTTTTTCGGGTCCTGTTCGGCCTCGACGACGAACCAGCCTTCATAGCCGTAATCGGCAAAACGCTGCACGATGGCCCTGAAATCGAGCGACCCGTCGCCCGGCACGGTGAAGGCGCCGAGCGCCACCGCATCGAGGAAGGATTGCCGGCTGCGGTCCAGCGCGTCGACGACGCTCCGCCTGATATCCTTCACATGCACATGGCTGATCCGGGCGTGGTGGTTGTCGATGGCCCGCAGCACATCGCCCCCGGCAAAGGCCAGATGCCCCGCATCGAGGAGCAGCGGAATGCCGGCGCCCGAATAGCGCATGAAGGCGTCGAGCTCCGGCTCGGTCTCGACCACCGCCGCCATATGGTGGTGATAGGCGAGCGGCATGCCCTGCCCGGCGCACCACTCGCCGAATTCGGTCACCGTTTTCGCATAGGCCTTCATCTCGTCGTCCGAGAGTTTCGGCTTGGTCGCGAGCGGCTTGGAGCGGTCGCCCTGGATGGAGCGGCCGACCTCGCCATAGACGATGCAGGGCGCATCGACCGCCTTGAACAGCTCGATCATCGGCAGGATGCGGTCTTGGTTGGCCGCGATTTCCTCATCGACGAGCGTGCCGGAGAACCAGCCGCCGCAGAGCGTCACGTCGGCGGCGCGCAGGATCGGCAGCATGACCTCCGGATCGCGCGGAAACCGCCGCCCCATCTCCATGCCGGTGAACCCCGCCGAGCGCGACTGGCGCAGGCATTCCTCGAGCGACACGTCGTCGCTCAATTCCGGCAGATCGTCGTTCCACCAGGCGATGGGCGACATGCCCAGTTTGGCTTTCATGCTGTCTCCTCTTAGGCAGTCGGCAATCGGCAGTAGGCAGTCGGAAACAGAAGCAATCGACTGCCGACTGCCGATTGCCG
>DASZUI010000004.1:0-8403 GCA_035547675.1 Devosia sp. | reverse complement strand
CCGGATCGAACGCTGCTTCAACAAGCTCAAGCACTTCCGCCGCTTCGCCACGCGCTACGACCGAAGAGCCATCCACTTCCTGGCTTTCATCCATCTCGCCGCTGCCATGCTTTGGATGCGCTGAATGTCGATTCAGCCTAGCCCCCCAGCGCGGCCTTCACCTTCCCCGCCGCCTTGCCGAAATCGATGCGGCCCGGATAATCCGCCTTGAGGCTGGCGATCACCCTGCCCATGTCCTTGCCGCCCTGGGCCCCGGTCTTGTCGATCGCCGCGCGGATTGCCGCCTCGACCTCCTCGTCGGACAGCCCCTTGGGCAGGAATTCGTTGAGGATGTCGATCTCTTCCTTCTCGACGGTCGCGAGGTCCTGCCGGCCCGCCTCGGCATAGATGGCGAAACTCTCCTCGCGCTGCTTCACCATCTTCTGGATGATGCCGACAATCTCGTCATTGGTCGCCGGCCCCTTGCCGTCGCCGCGATTGGCGATATCGCGGTCCTTGATTGCCGCGCTGATCGCGCGCAGCGTCTGCGTGCGCCGCTGGTTGCGTGCCTTGAGGGCTTCCTTCAGGCCTTCGCTGATCTGTTCGCGCATTCGGGCCTCCTCTTGTGCCGGTCCTGGAACTCTCCATATAACCCCTTATCGTCCCGCCGCCACTTGCGCGGGAACGGCCTCCCGTCTAGGAGGAGGCCTCAACCACCAGATTTATGAACTCGGAGACCCCGCCATGTCCGGCTGGCAGCCATCGCCCGCGACCGCACTCCTGATCCTGAGGGACGGGACGCGCCTCGAGGGCCGAGGCATCGGCGCCATCGGGCACGCCGCCGGCGAAGTCTGCTTCAACACGGCGATGACGGGCTATCAGGAAATCCTGACCGACCCCTCCTATGCCGGGCAGATCATCACCTTCACCTTCCCGCATATCGGCAATGTCGGCACCAATGACGAGGACATCGAGACGGTCAACATGGCCGCGCTCTCGGGCGTCCGCGGCGTCGTGCTCAAGGCCGACATCACCAATCCGGCCAATTATCGCGCCGCCGAACGGCTCGATGCCTGGCTGAAAAAGCGCAACATCATCGGCATTACCGGCATCGATACGCGGGCGCTCACCGCGCGCATCCGCGAGAACGGCATGCCGGACGGCGTCATCGCCCATTCCCCGGACGGTTTCTTCCACGAGCCTTCCATCACGGCCGAACTCAACGCCTTCCCCGGCCTGGTCGGCCTCGACCTCGCCAGGGAAGTCTCGACCACCCAGACCTACCGCTGGGACCAGACCCGCTGGGCCTGGGGCAAGGGCTACGGGACACTCGAGAAGCCCGACTTCCACATCGTCGCCATCGATTACGGCGCCAAGCGCAACATCCTGCGCTCGATCGCCTCCGAGGGCGCGCGCGTGACCGTCGTGCCGGCCAGCGCCACGGCTGCCGACGTCATGGCGCACAACCCGGACGGGATTTTCCTCTCCAACGGCCCCGGCGATCCGGCGGCGACCGGCAAATATGCTGTCCCGACCATCCGTAAGCTCATGGAAACCGGCAAGCCGATATTCGGCATCTGCCTCGGCCACCAGATGCTCGGCATCGCCCTTGGCGGCACCACGAGCAAGATGCACCAGGGCCATCACGGCGCCAACCACCCGGTCAAGGACCTGACCACCGGGAAGGTCGAGATCACCTCGATGAACCACGGCTTCGCGGTCGACAAGACGACGCTGCCGGCGGGCGTGGTCGAAACGCACGTATCGCTGTTCGACGGGTCCAATGCGGGCCTGCGCGTCGACGGCAGGCCGATCTTCTCGGTGCAATACCACCCCGAGGCCTCGCCCGGCCCGCATGACGCGCATTATCTGTTTACGCGCTTCCTCAACATGGTGCGCGAGCAGAAGGGCCTGCCGCTCAAGCCGGAAGCACCGACCGCCGGCTGACGCTCAGCCCGCCGCCGCCTCCCGCCAGACTTTCATCAGCGCCCCGCCGGCTCCGCCGACGGGGTCTGTTTTTGGCAGCTCGAGCTCGGCAAGGTTCTTCTGCGCCTTGTCGCGGTCGCCCGGATCGCCGCGCAGCAGGTCCCACTCCTCCTGCCCTGGAGGATAGGCGCCCACCACGAGGAAGTCTTCGCTCGCGGTCAGCCGGCGGTGGGCCACGCCGCCCGGAATGACCACGACGTCGCCCATCTGGATGTCGAATTCGCGTCCTTCCGGTCCGCCGAGCATGACGGTCGCCCGCCCGCGGGCAATCCCCAGCGCCTCATGCGAGCGCGAATGATAGTGGTGGAAATCATAGATGCTCGAGCGCCATTGCGGCGACCAGCCATTGCGCGCGAACAGCGCCTCCATCGCTTCGGGGCTCGCCTCGTCGGGGGCCATCGCCGCCTCGTAGATGAGGAGCGGCAGCTGGCTGTTCGGAAACGTGCCGTCATCGGCGAAATGTTCGAGGCGGGGTTCAGCGGCCATGAGGGACTCCATTGCGCGTACTAAACGTCGCGCCTGGCCGCCGGTTCGCTTCAGATGCTTCCCGAGAACGTGTTGCAGGATGCCGGGTCCCCGCTCGCCAGCCCGGTCTTGAACCATTTCATGCGTTGTGCCGAGGTCCCATGCGTGAATTCGCGCGGCGACACGCGGCCCTGGAATTCGCGCTGCAGCGTATCGTCGCCGATCTGGTTGGCGGCATTGATCGCCTCGTCGGTATCGCCATTGTCGAGAAAATTCTGCTTGCCCTCGTAATTGGCCCAGACGCCGGCATAGCAGTCCGCCTGCAGCTCGATCCTGACCGAAATGGCGTTCGCGGTGGTCTGGTCCGAGGACTGCATCTGGGCGTCGTATTTCCCAAGCGTCCCCATCAAATCCTGAACATGATGTCCCACCTCATGGGCAATCACATAGGCCTGCGCGAAGTCGCCCGGCGCGCCGAACTGCTGCCGCAGCTGGTCGTAGAAGGCGAGGTCGAGATAAACCTTCTTGTCTTCGGGGCAATAGAAGGGGCCGCTCGCCGTCTGCGCCAGCCCGCAGCCCGACTGGATCGCATTGGTGAAGAGCACCACCTTGGTCGGCACATAGGTCGCGCCGTGCTGCTTGAAGTAGCCGCCCCAATAGTCCTCGGTGTCCTTGACCACGACGCTGACGAAATCGACCAGATCCTGCTGGCTGGCATTGGCACCCGGCAGCGACTGGCTGTAGCCGCCCGCACTGCTCTGCGGCTGGGTTTGCGTCTGCGGCAGCGATGTGCCCGTGTCGGCGGTGCCGTCGAGCAGGGTCAGCGGATTGATGCCGAGCGCCCAGCAGATCACCAGGAGGATGATGATGCCGACGATGCCGCTCATGCCGCCGCGGCCGCCGATCGGGATGGGGATGCCACCGCCGGTGGGGAAAGCCGTGCCGCCGCCCAAACCGCCCCCGAAGCCGCCGCCCCCGAAACCGCCTGAGGCGCCGCGATCATCCTCGATATTGGTGCTCTCAGCGCGTCCTTCCCACTTCATCGCGGCCTCTCCTGTCGATTTGCCGGCAATATAGCCGTGCCAATTCCGGCGAGCCACCCTCCTTGCGCGAAGCACCTTCATTGCGATTGACGCATGGCCCAACCCGCGCCAGCCTGTCATCGGCGCGTAACAGCGCCGGCCTAGTCACGGACATGCGAGACCGGACTGTCGCGGGAAATCTGGTGGCGGCACGTTGCGGTCTCTTCCAGCTACCCGGGAGAATTGCCGATGAGCTCGTTCCGCCTTTCCCGCCGTGCCTTCCTCGCCGGATCGGCGAGCGCCACAGCCCTGGTCGTCATGCATCCTTTCGCCGCGGCAGCCGCCGACAATCAAGTCCATCTGCGCCTGATGGAAACCACCGACATCCATGTCGCGATCTTCCCCTATGACTATTACGCCGATGCGCCAAACGACACGATGGGGCTGGGCCGCACCGCCGCGCTGATCAATCAAATCCGCGCCGAGGCCACCAATTCCATGCTCATCGACAACGGCGACCTGATCCAGGGCAACCCGCTGGGCGATTATGTCGCCTATGAGCGCGGCTTCAAGGACGGCATGGTCCACCCGACCTTCGCCGCCATGAACACGCTCGGCTACGAAGTCTCGACCCTCGGCAACCACGAGTTCAACTACGGCCTCGATTTCCTCGACAAATCGCTGGCCGGCGCGAATTTTCCGCTGGTCTGCGCCAATCTCGTCAAGGCCGCGACGCTGGCCGGCGACGATCCGCTCAAGGACAGGACCTATCTGCCGCCCTTCCGCATCGTCGAGAAGAGGCTGACCGACGGCGCCGGCAACAGGCGCAGCATCAAGCTCGGCTTCATCGGCTTCGTGCCGCCCCAGATCATGCTCTGGGACAGCGCCAATCTCGACAGCAAGGTTTCGGTCCGCGACATCGTCAAGACGGCCGAGGCCTATGTGCCGGTAATGAAGGAACAGGGCGCCGACCTGATCATCGCCCTCTCCCATTCCGGCATCGACGGCAAAGAGGCCGACATGATGGAGAACGCCTCGCTCTTCCTCGCCGCGGTCCCCGGCATCGACATCGTGCTGACCGGCCATCAGCACCTCGTCTTCCCCAATTCCAAGGATTTCGCCGGCATCGAGGGGGCCGACCTGACCAAGGGCACGCTCATGGGCAAGCCCGCCGTCATGGCCGGCTTCTGGGGCTCGCACATGGGCCTCATCGACCTCCTGCTCGAACAGGACGGCAAGGACTGGCGCATCGTCGACCATACCTCGGAAGCGCGTCCCATCTGGAAGCGCGACGACGCGACCAAGAAGATCGTGCCGACCGTCGAGGACGTGGCCGCGGTCGAAGCGCCCGTGCAGAAGGACCACGACGCGACCCTCGCCTATGTCCGCCGCCCGGTCGGCCAGACCTCGGCGCCGCTCTTCTCCTATTTCTCGCTGGTGGCCGACGATCCTTCGGTGCAGATCGTCTCCGACGCCCAGACCTGGTATCTGAAGCAGATGCTGAAGGGCACTGAGTGGGAAAGCCTGCCCCTGCTCTCGGCGGCCGCCCCCTTCAAGGCCGGCGGCCAGCCCGGCGCCGGCTATTATACCGATGTGCCGGTGGGCCCGGTGGCGATCAAGAACGTCGCCGACCTCTATCTTTATCCCAACACCGTCCGCGCCGTGCTGGTCACGGGCGCGCAGGTGCGGGAATGGCTCGAGCGGTCCGCCGGCATCTACAACCAGATCAAGCCGGGCGCCCAGGACGCGCCGCTCATCGACATCACCTTCCCGAGCTATAATTTCGACGTCATCGATGGGGTGACCTACAAGATCGACGTCAGCCAGCCTTCCCGCTACGACCAGCACGGCAAGGTGGCGAACCCCGACGCACACCGGATCGTCGACCTGATGTATGGCGGCAAGCCGATCGATCCGGCGGCCAAGTTCGTTGTGGCCACCAATAATTACCGTGCGGGCGGCGGCGGCTTCTTCCCCGGCGCCGACGGCACGACCATCATCTACCAGGCCCCCGACACCAATCGCGACGTCATCGTCCGCTACATCCACGAACTCGGCACGGTGAACCCGAAGGCCGACGGCAACTGGTCCCTCGCCCCGCTGCCGGGCACGACCGTGCTGTTCCAGTCCGGCTCCAAGGCCAAGGACCATGTGGAAGAAGTCTCAGGCGTCAAGATCGCCTATGCAGGCGACGGCGAGAACGGCTTCGGGAACTATAGGATCGCGCTGTAGGCTGAGGGCCCCCCACCCCTGCCGGGACCTCTCCCCGACGGGGAGAGGAAGCCCCTGTTGAAGGCCGCGCCCTATTCCTCGCCCCGTCGGGGAGAGGTCCGGCCGAAGGCCGGGGTGAGGGGGCCTTCGGCCCGCCTCAAACCGTGGCCCATTCCCCCTTCCGGAACACCGGCTCGGTCGACCCGTCCGCGTTCACCCCGTCGATGTCGATCTGGTCGGACCCGATCATCCAGTCCACATGGATGAGGCTCGAATTGCCGCCGGCTGCCGCGATCTGCTCCGGGCTCATATTCGGAAAATCGGTGAAGCACTTGGCGTAGCACTGCCCCAGCGCGATGTGGCAGGAAGCGTTTTCATCGTACAGCGTGTTGTAGAAGAGAATGCCCGATTGCGAGATCGGCGAGGAATGGGGCACCAGCGCCACTTCGCCCAGCCGCCGCGCGCCTTCATCGGTATCGAGCAGCTTCAAGAGCACCTCTTCGCCCTTGCTGGCGTGAGCCTCGACGATCCGCCCCTCCTCGAACCTGACCTCGATATTGTCGATCAGCGTGCCCTGATGCGCCAGCGGCTTGGTCGAGCGCACCACCCCATCCACTCGCCGCGCATGGGGCGTGGTGAACACTTCCTCGGTCGGAATGTTCGGGTTGCAGGTAATGCCGTTTCTGGCGAGCGAGGCCCCGCCATACCATTGGTGCCCGTCGGCGAGGCCGATGGTCAGCGCCGTGCCCGGTCCGCTATAGCGCAGCGCGGCGAAGCGCTTGTCGTTGAGCCAGCTATAGCGCTTTCTGAGACTGGCATTGTGCTCTTTCCAGGCGCCGATCGGATCGAGACCGTCGACCCGGCTCGCCTTGAAGACGGCATCCGCCAGCTTTTTGACCGCCACCGCCTCCTCCTCATCCGGAAAGACCTGCTTCGCCCAGCTCGGGTTCGGATAGGAGACGATGTTCCAGTTGATGTCGAAATTGACGATCTTCTCCATTGCCGGGCGATACGCCGTCGAATTGGCGCGATTGGCGCGCGCCACCTTGGCCGGATCTTCGCCCGAAAGCATCATCGGATTGTCGCCCGAAATGGCGAGCCGCGCCGCGTTGGCGCCGAACGCCTTGGCCATGCCCTCATAGAGCCAGCCCGTCGCCCGGTCGAAGCTCGCATCCCTGGCGTTGCGATAGCGCGCCAGGGTGACGCCTTCGTCCGAATAGATCGGCGTCACCAGCCCCGCGCCGGCCTTGTAGGCCTGCTCGACGATTCTGCGCACCAGCGGCAGCGCCGCGATCGGCGCCGTCATCACCAGGTCCTGCCCCTCCTGCAATTGCAGGCCGACCTTGATGGCGACTTCGGCGAGCCGGTCGAGCTTCTCGGCATCGATCTGGTCGGAAAAGGACAACGGGTTGTTGGACATGACGCACCGGAAAATCAGGGAAGGAAGAAGCGAGTTTATCCGCTTCCGCCGGCTTGTCACGCCCCCGCCCGGATCGGATAAGTAGCGGCGCAATCGAGGAGAAGATCATGCGCGTCATCCTGCTGGCCCTCGCCCTGCTGTTGGGCGGCACGCTGCCTGCCGGCGCCCAGGTCGCCATGACCGGCACCTTCACCGCGGCCAAGGCCTGTCCCGCGACCACCCGCATCCATAATGCGAAGGACGACGGCACCGCCGTCGCCGCCGGGCAGCAATACGCCCTTGCGGGCGCCAACAGGACGCCGCCTACCCATTATCTGGTCGTCATTCCCGGCGCCTCGCCCGACAAGCGCTGGGTCGCCATCGGCTGCGGCACGCTCGGCACCGGCACGGCCCCGACGCTCGCCGCAACCTCGCCGGGGTCGTCCACCACCAAATCGCTCTCGCCCAGGCATTTCGTGCTGGCGATCAGCTGGGAGCCGGGCTTCTGCGCGCTCAATGCCGGCAAGCCCGAATGCCAGACCGAAACGCCTGCAAGCTTCGAAGCCTCGCATTTCACGCTGCACGGCCTCTGGCCCGATCCGAACGAATATTGCGGCGCCTCCCGCGCCGAGCAGCAGGCCGACAAGGCGGGCGATTGGGCCAGCCTGCCCGCCCCGCAGCTTTCGGCGGCGACCCGCGCGCGGCTCGACCAGGGCATGCCCGGCACGCAATCGGACCTCGAGCGGCATGAATGGCTCAAGCACGGCACTTGTGCCGGCACGGGAGCGGACGCCTATTTCGGTCGCGAGCTCGATTTTCTCGCCGCCATCAATGCCTCGCCGGTGCAGCAGCTCTTCGCCGGCGCCACCGGCAGCGCGCTCACGCTCGACGACATCCGCGCGGCTTTCGACAAGGCCTTTGGCGCCGACGCCGGCCAGCGCATCCGCGTGGCGTGCGAGCGGCAAGGCGGCGACCGGCTGATCACCGAGATCACCATCGGCCTTTATGGCGACGTCATGGGCCAGGCCGATTTGCCGACCCTCATTGCCGCCTCGCGCCCCACCAATGGCGGCTGCGACCGCGGCCGCGTGACGGCGGTCCGCTGATGACGCTGCACTTCCGCCCGGCGGCCAGCGCCGACCTGCCCTTCATCATCGAGCTTCTCGCTATCGACTCTGTCGGGGCGCCGACCGACGACCCTGCCGATGCGCAGGACGAAGCCTATCAGGCGGCGCTCGCCGCCATAAACGCCGACCCGAACCAGGAACTGATCGTCGCCGAGCTCGATGGCACCCCGGTGGGCACCTTCCAGCTCAGCTATATTCCCGGCCTCATGCGCCA
>DASZUI010000003.1:0-16080 GCA_035547675.1 Devosia sp. | reverse complement strand
GGCCTGCCGAAAGGCATAGATCGGGCTTGTTCCGATGTCGCCATAGACGACGCCGATCGCACCCAGGACCAGCACCGGAAAGTTCTTCTTGGCGTGCGTTACCTGTTCCGCGGCATCGAGGCCAACATCGATGCTGGCCGCATTCGTCTGCGTCATGAACTTTCAGCTCACCTCGGAAAGAGGTGGGCGCCTCTCTACACCGCCCGCCTGCCACACTCAACCCCGAGCGGTTTGCTGGGTTGCGGCCGCCGCGCAAACGGCAGGCGCAATTTACCCCGGTCAATGGAAAGGGCGGCGCCAACGACGCCGCCCGCTCGGAATATTCGTGCGGACATATGGGGCGGCTGTCGCCCTTTGCAAAGCCTCCCCAAAAAGCGAGGTCCCGCCCCGGACGAGCCGGAACGGGACCCAGGCGTGACTTTGGAGAGGGAGGAGCTTACGCGGCAGCCGCCTTGGCGTCGGCTTCGCGGGCGGCCTTGGTGGCGTTGGTCCACCAGACTAGGTTGTCGAGCATTTCGGGAACGAAGGGGTCGAAAGCGGTCTTGGCTTCGTCCCAGCTCTTCTGGCCCATCATGATCGGCACGAAGTCCGAGCCGCCGATATGAACGGCATGGCGAATCGGCACGGCCTGCAGCTCGACCACGATATTGCGCAGGTGCTCGATGGCACGCGCACCGCCCACGGAGCCGTAACCGACAAAGGCCACGGCCTTCTTGCCGAACGGCGTGTAGGCCCAGTCGATGGCGTTCTTGAGGGCGCCGGTGATCGAGCGGTTATACTCGGCAACCACGATCACATAGCCGTCGAATTCCCTGAGCTTGGCCTGCCAGCGCGCCGCTTCCGGGTTCGGCGTCGGCATCCACGCATCCGACGCCGGGGCATCGAACAGGGGCAGATTATAGTCGCGCAGGTCCACCAGCTCGGCCTCGACATCGCCACGGGCCTTGAGGTGGCCCAGGATCCAGTTGGCCGGCTTGTCGCCGAAGCGGGTCGGTCGCGTGCTCGAGATGATGACGGCAATCTTCGGTTTGGACATCGGTCTTTCCTGTTAAGTCACAAATCGTAACTGAGGGGAGATATGTGCCTGTCGCCGTCATCCACAAGTAGGAAACAAGCTGTCTTGTGAGCACATGAACTGCACCAGCATCCGCTGAGCAGCCAAGGCACACGGATGTAAGCTAAGGAAATGCCGGAGGTTCCGGCGGCGAACCCGTGGCGGCAACGCCGATCGAAATCGATTGGCATGGCAGAGTTACGGAATTGTCCGCGATCAGTGAACGACAGCCCGCTTCGGATTGAAGCGGTTCACCTGGCCAAACTGGATTTCCCGCCTGCGCGGGAATGACGATGTGCCTGGAGCAGGAGCGCGCCCTACCACCGACGTCATCCCGCGCAGGCGGGAATCCAGTTTCAACGCGCGTCCTCTCCCGCCAGGGCCGCCTTGTAGCGCCGTACCGCCTCGGGAAAGCCCATCAGCAGCGCATCGGCCGTGATGCCATGCCCGATCGACACCTCCTCGATCGGCCCGATCGCCGCGACGAACGCCGGCAGATTGGCGAGCGTGAGGTCATGCCCGGCATTGATGCCGAGTGGCGGCCGGTCGCCGGTCGGCAGCGCCCGCGCCGCCTCGGCGGTTTCGCTCAGCAGGTTGAGCGCGTCCGGGCCGGCCGGCGTCCCATAGGTCGCGCCATAGGGTCCGGTGAACAGTTCGATGCGGTCGGCGCCCACGGCAAATGCCCCGGCGGGAATCGATGGATCGGCATCGACGAACAGCGATACGCGGATGGCCAGCGCCTTCATGATGTCGATGGCACGCTTCAGCAGCTCGCTATTGGCCTCGATGTCCCAGCCATGGTCCGAGGTCGCCTGTGCCGGATCGTCCGGCACGAAGGTCACCTGCTGCGGATGGACGGCCTCGACGAGCTGCAGAAAGGCTTCGCTCGGATAGCCCTCGATGTTGAATTCGGCCGCCGGGAACTCGTCCCGCAGCAGGGCGGCGAGATCGAATACGTCCTGCCGCCGGATATGGCGCTCGTCCGGCCGCGGATGAACCGTGATGCCGGCCGCGCCCGCTTCCAGAACGAGCCGCGCTATGCCGGTAACGCTGGGCCACGGCAGGTTCCGCCGGTTCCGCAACTGCGCCACCGCATTGAGATTGACCGAGAGCGCCGTCATGCGCCCTACATGCCTTCCGGTCCGCGCGAAATTGCGGCAAGCCCGGTGCGCACCACCTCGATCAGCCCGAGGGGCACCATGAGCGCGATGAAGCTGTCGATCTTGGACGGCTTGCCGGTCACCTCGAACACGAAGCTCTCCACCGTCGCGTCGACGATCTGCGCCCGGAAGGCATCGGCAAGGCGCAGCGTCTCGGCCCGCTGCTCGCCCGTGCCGCCGACTTTGATGAGGGCCAGCTCGCGCTCCAGCGCCTTGCCCTCGAGCGTCAGGTCATGCACGCGATGCACTGGCACCAGCCTTTCGAGCTGCAGCTTGATCTGCGTCAGCACCTTGGGCGTCGCCACCGTCACCACGGTGATGCGCGACAGCCCCTTGTCGTGTTCCACCTCGGAGACCGTCAGGCTCTCGATGTTGAAGCCCCGCGCGGAGAACAGCCCCACCACCCGGGCGAGAATGCCCGGCTCGTTGTCGACCAGCACCGAGAGCGTATGGCGCTCGCTCGGATCGGTTTCGTTCGTCAGGAAATAGACCGACCCGGTCGGCCGAAGCTGTGCGTTCATCTCTTTCTCTTCCCTTCAATTCGTGTGGGATCAGGCCTTCCCCTCGCCCGCTCGCGGTAGAGGGTAGCGCGAAGCGCCGGGCGAGGGCCTACCCCGCCTCACACCAGTTCCCGTCCCTTGGCGTCGATCACCGCGCCGACGTCGCCTTCGAAATCGGGCAGGATCATCTCGTTATGCGGCTTGCCCGAGGGGATCATCGGCAGGCAGTTTTCATGCTTTTCGACCAGGCAATCGAACAGCACCGGCCCTTTGTAGTCGACCATTTCGGCAATGGCATCGTCGAGCTCGGCCGGGTCCGAACAGCGGATGCCCTTGGCCCCGAACGCCTCGGCCAGCTTGACGAAATCCGGCAGGCTCTCGCTGTAGGAGTGCGCATAGCGCCCGCCATGCAGCAGGTCCTGCCACTGGCGCACCATGCCCATCCGCTCATTGTTGAGGATGAACACCTTGATCGGCAGCTCATATTGCATGGCCGTGGACATTTCCTGCATCGTCATCTGCACGCTGGCTTCGCCCGCGATGTCGATGACCAGCGCGTCCGGGTGCGCCACCTGCACGCCCACCGCGGCCGGCAGGCCGTAGCCCATGGTGCCGAGGCCCCCCGACGTCATCCACCTGTTGGGCAGGTCGAACGGGAAATGCTGGGCCGCCCACATCTGGTGCTGGCCGACCTCGGTCGTCACATAGACGTCCCTGCCCTTCACTGCCTCGTAGAGCCGCCTAATGGCGTGCTGCGGCTTGATGATGCTCGAGGAGTTCTTGAAGCCGAGCGAATTCTTCTGCCGCCAGACATTGATCTGCTCCCACCACGGCCGGATCGCCTCGGCGCGGGATTCGTTGGTCCGGCTGCGCCAGATGCGGATCATCTCCTCCATCACATGCGCGCTGTCGCCCACGATCGGCAGGTCGATGATGACGTTCTTGTTGATCGAGGACGCATCGATGTCGACATGGATCTTCTTGCTGTTGGGCGAGAAGGCGTCGATGCGCCCGGTGATCCGGTCGTCGAAGCGCGCGCCGATGCAGATGATGAGATCGGCGTCGTGCATCGCCATATTGGACTCATAGGTGCCGTGCATGCCCAGCATCCCCATCCACTGCGGATTGGAGGCCGGGAAGGCACCGAGTCCCATCAGCGTCGAGGTGACCGGGAAGCCTGTGAGCTGCGCCAGTTCGCGCAGGTGCTCGCTGGCCTCCGGTCCGCCATTGATCACGCCGCCGCCGGTATAGAAGATCGGCCGCTCGGCCTTGAGCATCAGCTCGACCGCCGCCCCGATCGCGCCGGTATCGCCCTCGATGCGCGGACGGTAGCTCTTGTGCCGCTCGACCTGCACTTCCTCGGGGCTCCTATAGGTGCCGAGCGCGAACTGCACATCCTTCGGGATATCGACGAGCACCGGCCCCGGCCGGCCCGAGGCGGCGATGTAGAAGGCCTCGTGCAGGATCCGGCTCAGATCGTTGACCGACTTCACCAGATAATTGTGCTTGGTGCAGGAGCGGGTGATGCCGACCGTGTCGCATTCCTGAAAGGCGTCCGAGCCGATGAGCGTCGTCGCGACCTGCGCGGTGATGACCACCAGGGGAATCGAATCCATCAGCGCGTCGGTGAGCGGCGTCACCGTATTAGTCGCGCCCGGCCCCGAGGTCACCAGCACCACCCCGACCTTGCCGGTCGAGCGGGCATAGCCCTCGGCCATGTGCCCGGCGCCCTGCTCGTGCCGGACGAGGATGTGCTTGACCTTGTCCTGCTGGAACAGCGCGTCGTAAATCGGCAGCGCCGCCCCGCCGGGATAGCCGAAGATATGCTCCACCCCCTGGTCGGTGAGCGCCTGGATCACCATTTCCGCGCCGGTCATCTGCTCGGCCATTTCTCTTCCCCTATCCGGTCTTCGAGTTTTGTTCGCCTGCCGCGAGCGGCAGAATTTCGGGCAATAAAAAAGGCCCCGTGAGGGACCTTGGCGCGCACCGACCTTCGCGGGATTGCTATGATCCCACGTGCCCGATGCGCCTGCTAAGTACGATGACGAGTGCCCGCACGGGACCTCTCCTGAATTCGATCCGGGATTCATAGGCGCAGGCGCGCAAGCCTGTCAAGCAGCGTACCGCGGGCAATAGGCTTTCGCCTGGTCCTTGCCGTCGGTCTTGGCGCGGTAAAGCGCCTCGTCGGCCCGGCCCAGCACGGCCGACAGGGCGCCGTCGGTCTTGAGCGAGGGCGCCAGTCCGATGCTGGCCGACACTGTTATTTCGGTTCCGTCGATCTCGAATGGCCGTCTGATGCTGTAGACGATGCGGTCGGCGGTCTCGATGGCATCCTCATAAGACAGATCGGCCTCGAAGATCACCAGGAACTCGTCGCCGCCCAGCCGGGCCGCGAAGTGCCGGCCGCCCAGCAGCGCCTTGAGCCGCTCGCCCACCTGCCGCAGCAATTCGTCGCCCGCCGCGTGCCCATGGGTGTCGTTGACCTGCTTGAAGCCGTCGAGGTCGACCAGCGCCACGATGACCTCGCCCCGATCCGTCTGGCCGAATATCTCTTCGCCATGCGTCTGGACGCCGGCGCGGTTGGCGAGCCCGGTCAAATGGTCGGTGCGGACCTCCCTCCAGAGCTTGTGCTCGGCCATGAGGCGCGCCCGTACGGTCGAGCCGACATGGCCGGCGAGTTCGAGGCTGGCGACGCAGAACAGCGCCATCAGCGCCGAAAAGCCGAGATAGGCGCGATCCGTCACCAAAGCGCCGGCAACGACCAGCGGCACGAAGACGAAAACGATCATCCACAGCGCGACCCGCGGCACCGAGGCCCGGACGATCACGGCGAACACATAGGCCGTGCCCGTCGTCGTCATCAGCAGGTTGGGCAGCATGTCGTCGAAAAACAGCGCGCGGCCACCCATCATGCCGAGGCAGAGCGAAAAGGCCGCCCCGATGCCGGCATATAGCGCCGTCCAGCTCCGGTTGCCGAGGACCGGCCCGGCCTGCTGCGCCCGCGCGAACAGCCAGCAGAACAGCACGCGCAAAGCGCCGAAGGCGGCGGCGCCGATCGCGGCGAGCCCGAGGAGCAGGTCATGCGTGCGATAGAAGGAAACGCCGCCGGCAATCGCCGCCGCCGCCGTCATCAGGCCGACGGTCGGCAGCGAGGCGAAGAGCGCCTGGGTCAGTTGGCGCTCCACCCAGGGGGGTAGCTCCTCGTTCTCGCTGCGCCACAATCCGAACATCGGCCGTCCTCAACCAATCGCCCGAGCTTTGCGCGCAATTGCTTGAGATGGCATGGAAATTGAAGGTTAAAATTGCCCGACCGGCGAGGCTAAACTTGCTGCTGTCGCCGATTCAGGTGCCCCGCGCGGAGGCCGGCGCACCCGCAGGCTCTCCCTCCGCCAGCCGCCGCCCCAGCCGGATGAGCGGCGTTTCCATTACCTCGAACAGCACCGCGCAGAGCACGACGATCCCGGCCACGGCCGCAAGCTCGACAGCGAGCGGGCGCGTGCGGAACAGATCGCTCGTCGCCAGCTCCTGCCAGAGATAGATGCCGTAGGAGATGCGGCCGAGATAGCGCAGCCAGCCCAGCGTGAAGAAGCTGGAAGCGAAGCTCCAGCCGGCGCAAAGCACCATCACCGGAATGGCCGGCACGAAAAGCAGCGGATAATTATTGTAGAGGACCGGCCAAGGCATGAAGCCCGGCGCCGCCAGCACCACCGCCGCCGCGACGACGAATAGCCACCCCGCCACCGGCCGCAGCAGCCGCTCGACCGCCGCCTGGTGGCGCGCCGCGAGAAATCCCATGCCGAACAGGCAGTAGATCAGCGGAAAATCGAGCCGGCTGGCATAGCTCAGGGGAAAGAACAGCGGCAGCGCGGCAAAGACCACCGCGAAGACCAGGTGCGGGATGAAGGGCATCCGCCCGAGCAGGAAGAAGCCGAGCAGGATCGGGAACAGCATATAGAACTGCTCCTCATAGGCGAGGCTCCAGGTATGTCCGCCGAGCCAGACGCAATTGTTGAACAGCTCGACATTGCAGACATAGAGGAAGGCCGGCGCGGCGTTGCCGATATGGAAATCGACCAGGCCGAAGGCCCCCAGCAGCAGGCAGGTCGCGAGATAGAGCACCAGCGGCGGAATGATGCGGAAGGCACGCCGGATATAGAAGGCGCGCTGCGAAAAGCTGCCCTTCGCCTCGATTTCCGCCAGCGCCGAGCGGCTGATGACATAGCCGGAAATGAAAAAGAAGATCAGCACGCCGATCTCGCCCACCGGCAGCCAGCGCGCCACCTGCTTGAGCAGCAGCGGCTCGTGCCGGAAGCCGGTGACGTGGCTGGTGATCACCACGGCAACCGCAACCGCACGCCAGCCGTCGAGATAAGCCAGCCGGCCCCTCGGCTCGGCGGCTGTCGCCCGGACGGTGGAGGACATGGCGGCTTCGGTCGTCACGCGCGGCCTTTATCGCTGGTTCCGGCAAGCGACTAGCACAGCCGCCGCCCCGGGCACAGCCCGGCACGAACCCGTGAGAAAGGCAAAGACCGCTCTGCCGCCCTAAATGAAGCGCTGCGGACTGTCGACGGCGAGGCTGCTCGCCGGTGCCGCGGCGGGCCGCCGCAAGGCCCGCTCGTAGTCGAGGGCGCCAGCGCGGCGCAGCGGCTGCCCCTCAGCGTCGCCATAATCATTGGAGCCCGGCTCCGACTTCTGGAACCCCAGCCAATAGAACAGGAACAGGTTCGCGATGGGGATGAACGTGAGCAGGTACCACCAGCCCGAGCGGCCGACATCGTGCAGGCGCCGCACGGCGACGGTCAGGCTCGGCACGACATGGAAGATACCGACGAAGACGACGAAGAAGCCCGGCCGGTGCGGCTCCGGCGACGTGCCGACGACGGCGTCGATCACGCTCGCCACGGCATAGACCACGCCCACCATGAAGCCGTAGCTCCAATATTGCCGGCGCGTCGAGCGGCCCGAGAATTCGAAATATCTGAGCAGAGCATCTAGATAGGCCGGCATCGCCCGTCGCCTTAAGAAGGTTCGATGCTGCCATGATGCCGCAAAGAACTCTGCCCTTCCTTAGCGACATCGCTGCAATTTAGCGCATTTGCCGAAACAGCCGTTCGCCGGCGCAGCATTGCCGCGCCGGCGAACAGCACTCCCTCGGTAACTCGTGGCTCAGTAGCCTGACGGGCAGGTGGCTTCCCACCGGCGGTGGTGCCGACGATCCGGCTGGTAATAGCAATAGCCCTCGCGGCCCGCGACATGGCCGATCACCGCGCCAGCCGCCGCGCCGACACCGGCCCCGACCGCCGCACCGAGCACCGTGCCCGTCGTTGCCGCGCCGACGACGCCGCCCGCCACCGCACCGATCCCGGCGCCCTGCTGCGTGGTGGTGCAGGCCGTGAGCGACAGCGTCGCCGCCGCGATAATGAGCAACTTTTTCATCAGACTACCTCCGCTTACGTTTGCGGCTAAATGTCCTGCACAGCCGAAGGTTCCCTGCCAGGCCCGAGCCCTGTCGGAATCCCGCCTCATTGTGGCCGCCTTGCCGGATCGACCCAGAGCCAGTCGGCCATGCGGCCGCGAAACCAGGTGCGCTGCCGCTTGGCATATTGCCGCGTGGCGGTCACGGCGAGCTCGATCGCGGCCTCCTGCGACAATTCGCCTCTGAGCCAGCCGGCGATTTCCGGCACGCCGATCGCCTTCATCGCCGGCAGCGAGGGATCGAGCCCAAGGGCAAGCAGCGCCGATACTTCCTCGACGGCGCCGTTCTCGAACATACCGGCAAAGCGCTCGGCGATGCGCTGCCGCAGCACCTCGCGGTCCGGGTTGAGCACGATGCGCTCCACCTCGAAGCCGTCGAGCAGCCCCGCCTGTGCCCCGTCCTGGAAGGTGGCCAGCGAGCGTCCGGTCGCCTTGAGCACGGCCAGCGCCCGAACGACGCGCTGCGGATCGGGCGCCCTGAGCCGCGCCGCCATCTCCGGATCGCGCGCCGCGATCAGCCGGCCCCGCGCCGCGGCATCGAGCCCGGCGATCTCCGCCTCGGCTTCGGCAACCACTTCGGGCGGCACCGCCGGCACTTCGGCGAACCCCTTCGTCAAAGCCTCGAAGTAAAGGCCCGTGCCGCCGACGAAGATCACCGGCCGGCTATCCGTCTCGCGCAAGGCGCGCGCCGCCGCCGCCCGCCACGCGCCCGTCGAAAACCGCACCGACGGGTCCACGAAGCCGTAGAGAAGATGCGGCGCCTGCGACAGCTCGGCCTCGCCCGGTCGCGCCGTCACCACCTGCAGCCCCGCATAGACCTGCAGCGCATCGGCATTGACGATCACCGCACCCATCTGCCGGGCGCGCGCCAGCGCCAGCGCCGACTTGCCGCTCGCGGTCGGACCCGCTATCAACACCGCTCGCTTTTCCGGGCGCAAACTCCCTCTCCGGTCCGTTCCCAATGTCGGTTCTCTGCCTCATCGCCAACCCGGCCGATTCCGCGCTCGATGTCAGCCTGGCCACGGCCATCCATCGCGAAATCGGCGGCGAATTCAACTGGCTCAATCCGGAGGTCGCCGCCGAGATCATCGGGCCGCGCGTCTCCGACCCCGCGGCCATTGCCCGCGCCCTGCTCGGCGACGCCCCGGTCGATGTCGCCCTTGTGCCCTCGGAAAACCGCCGCAAGAAGCTGCTCATCGCCGACATGGATTCCACCATGATCGAGCAGGAATGCATCGACGAACTGGCCGACGCCATCGGCATCAAGCCGGAGATCGCGGCGATCACCGAGCAGGCCATGCGCGGCGAGCTCGATTTCGAAGCGGCGCTCAAGACCCGCGTCGCCCTGCTCAAGGGGCTCGCACGCGCCGCCATAGAAGAAGTGCGGCGCCAGCACATCACGCTTACGCCGGGCGGCCGCGCGCTGGTCCAAACCATGCGCGCCTATGGCGCCTATACCGCGCTGATCTCGGGCGGTTTCACCTTTTTCGCCGATTATTTCGCCAAGCGCATCGGTTTCGACGAGGCGACCGCCAACACGCTGGAGTTCGACGGCGAAACCCTGACCGGCACCGTCGCCTTCCCCATTGTCGACAAGGCGATCAAGCTGCGGCGCCTGCAGCAGCTCATCGCCGAGCGCGGTCTCAAGCCGGACGAGACCATGGCCGTGGGCGACGGCGCCAACGACCTCGATATGATCCGCGCCTCGGGCCTCGGCGTCGCCTTCCGCGCCAAGCCGGCGGTCGCCGCCGCGGCGGCCGTGCGCATCGATCATGGCGACCTCACGGCCCTGCTTTATCTGCAGGGCTATGCCGAAGACGAGTTCGTCCGGTGATCCTCGAAACGGAGCGGCTGATTCTCCGCCCCTGGGCGGATGCGGATCGCGTACCGCTCGCCGCGATCCTGGGCGACCCCGTCGTGCGGCGCTTCTACCCGGCCGTCGCGACGCCCGAGGAAACCGGCGCCCAGATCGACAACGCCATCGCCCGGGCGGCGGAAAACGGCTTCCACATGCAGGCGGCGGAGCTGCGCGAGACCGGCAGGCTTGTCGGCCTTATCGGTATCGGCGTCATTCCCGACGCGACCCGAGCGGCGATCAATGGCCACCCGCGAGTCGAAATCGGCTGGCAGCTCGACAAGGCGGTTTGGGGCCGCGGCCTTGCCCCGGAGGGCGCCCGCGCCTGGCTCGAATTTGGCTTCGGCACGCTGCGCCTGCCCGAAATCGTCGCCTTCACCGCGGCGATCAACCAGCCGAGTCGCCGCGTCATGGAAAAGCTCGGCATGACCCGCGATCCCGCCGACGATTTCGACCATCCGCGGGTGCCCGAGGGCAGCCCGCTGCGCCGGCACGTGCTCTATCGGATGAAGCGGTAGGGCGCGCTGCCCATCCTTCGAGGTTCCCTTCGGTCGCACCTCAGGATGAGGTCGTAGAAATTACAACGACCTCATGGTGAGGCTTTGGAGCGGCCCGAAGGGCAAATCGCTCCTGTGGAGCGATTTGAGCGGAAAAGGCCCGGAGAGCTATGCTCGAAGGGCAGGCGCAGCGACCCTCGAACCATGGGCAACGCGCTCCCTCCCTGCCCACATCGGAAGTCAGGTCCAGCCGAATGGCTGGCTATCCGCTGATCCTCACCGCTATGAACCTGTCCTGCCCGCTTCCATCCACCAGCTTGAACAGCACGGCCGGCTTCTTGGCTTCCGTCGCCTGGCCCACGGCCGCCTGCACGTCGGCTACCGTCTCCACCTTCTGCTGGTTGACTTCGGTCACCACGAGGCCGGGGATGAAGCCCTTCTGGTCGGCATCGCTCCCCGCCTTGACCGAGGTGATGACGAGGCCCGTCAAATCGCCGGGCAGGTCGTAGGTCTTGCGCCGGGCCGCGTCGAGCGGCGCCAGCTCCAGGCCGATGATGTCGCCGAGCTTGTCCGAATGCTTGGCCGGGGGCGGCGGCTTGGCGGCTGCGGGCTTGGGCGCGGCCTCGGCGGTCTTGAGTTCGCCCAGCGTCAGGGTCAGCGACTGCTCCTTGCCGTCGCGATAGACGTCGAGCGTCACCGGCTTGCCGATCGGCGCCTCGGCGACGAGCCGCGGCAGGTCGCGCATCTTGCCGATCGGCTTGCCGTCGAAGGTGAGGATGATATCCCCGTCCTTGAGGATGCCATAGGCGGGACCGGACCGGCTGACATCGGTGACCATCGCGCCATGGGAATCCGGGCGGCCGAGGCTCGCCGCGATGTCGTCGGTCACGTCCTGGATGCCGACGCCGAGCCAGCCGCGCCGCGCTTCACCATATTGGGCTAGCTGCTCGACCACGGGCTTGGCCATGTCCGAAGGGACCGCGAAGCCTATGCCGAGCGAAGCCCCGCCCTGCGCGATGATGGCGGTGTTGATGCCGATCACCTTGCCGTTCATGTCGAACAGCGGGCCGCCCGAATTGCCCTGGTTGATCGAGGCATCGGTCTGGATGTAGCTGTCATAGGGGCCCGCCATGATGTCGCGGTTGCGCGCCGAAACGATGCCCAGCGTCACCGTCCCGCCCAGGCCGAACGGATTGCCGATCGCCATCACCCAGTCGCCGACCTGCGCCGTATCGCTGTCGCCGAAATCGACGAAGGGCAGGCTTTTCGGCGCGCTGATCCTGAGCACGGCGAGGTCCATCTGCGTGTCGGAGCCGACCACCTTGGCGGTATAGCGCGTGCCGTCGGTCATATAGACCGAAACGGTATCGGCGCCATCGATCACATGCTCATTGGTCACCACCAGCCCATCCGCGCTGATGATGAAGCCCGAGCCGAGGCTTTCCGCCTCGATCGGGTCGCCATCGGGATTGTTGGGATTGAGGCGGCCGAGATCCTGGTCGAGCGTCGTCCCCTTCGGCGCCCGCGGAAAGGGCTGGCCGGCGCCATTGTTGAGCCGGTGCGACGAGCTGATATTGACCACCGCCGGCGACAGCTGGCTCGCCAGCGCGGCTACGGATTGCGGCCCTGATGGCCCCGCCCAGGCCTGCCGGCACAGCGCCGGCTCGCAAAGCGAGAGCGCCAGCACCGCCGCCACCGCCGCAAGCATCCGCATCTTCGGTCACTCCAATGGAACACGGAACAACATACGCGCCCGCCCGCACGGCGCTAGTGCGCGATTGGGTACGAAGTGTGTCCGCTTCCCGGCGCCGGTACTGCTCACGAACAAAGTGATCGTGGAGGCACCGGCCGCTGCGGCGCCTATGGCGAAGTCGCCGGCGGCGCAGGTGGAACGGCAGGCGGAGCGGCAGGCGCGGGCTGGGCCGGAGCCGTCGCCGGAGCGGCCGGAGCCGGCGTCGTCGTTGGTGCCGGCGTTAATCCGACGGGCGGCACGAGGTCGGGTTCGGGCGTCGTCACATCGGTCGGCGGAATGACATCCGGCACCACGGGCACCGAAGGCTGCGGCGCCTGCGTCGCGGCCGCGGCCGCGGCTGCGCCCGGCGGCAGGGCCGACGATCCCGGATTGCCGAAGAACTTGAAGAACTCGGAATCGGGCGACAGCACCATGGTCGTGCCGTTCCCCTGCAGCCCCGCCCGGTAGGCCTGGAGCGAGCGGTAGAAATCGTAGAAGCCCGGATCGATATTATAGGCGCCGGCATAGATCTGGGCGCGCTGCGCATCGCCCTGCCCGCGCAGGATTTCGGAATCCTTGGTGGCGTCGGCGACGATCTCGATCGACTGGCGGTTGGCGATGGCGCGGATCGACTGGGCCGCCTGCTGGCCATTGGCCCGGAGCAGCGCCGCCTGGGCCAGCCGCTCGGCCTTCATGCGGTCATAGGTCTGCTGCGACACCTGGTCGGTGAGGTCGGTCCTGAGGATGCGCACATCGACCACGTCGACGCCGAGATCGGCCATGTCCGGCTTGATCAGGTCGCGCGCCTCGCGCATCATTTCGGTGCGCTCCGCCGAAAGCGCGGCCTGGAATTCCCTGAGGCCGTAGACCTGCCGCAGCGCGGCATCGAACCGCGCGCCGAGCCGCGCCTCGACCACGTCAAGGCTGCCCAGCGCCCGCTCGCGGAACTTGCGCGCATCCGAAATGCGGTAGGTCGCGAAGGCATCCACGACGTAGAATTTGCCGTCCTTGACCTGCAGCGTCATGTTGGCCGCGTCATAACGCAGCAGCCTGTTGTCGATGATCTGCACGTCGTCGACCAGCGAGGTCGGCAGCTTGAAATAGAGCCCCGGCTCGGTCCTTACCGCGGTGATCTGCCCGAAGCGGGTGACGATCGCCTGCTGGCGCGGATTGACGATGTAGAGTGAGGAAAACAGCAGATAGACGACCACGATGGCCGCGATGACAAGGGCGATCCAGCGATTCATGGCTCAGTTCCCCGTCGTCGTGGTTGCGGGCGTCGACAGCGTCGCGCCGCCCGTATTGGCCGCGCCACCCGTCGTTGGCGCCGATGTGTTCGGGCTCGGCGGCGGGGCTGCCTTGGGCGCGAGTTGCGGCAGCGGCAGGTAGGGCACGACGCCATTGGCGGATTTGTCGACCACCACCTTGTTGGCGCCCCCGAACACCTCCTCCATCGTCTCCAGATAGAGCCGCTCGCGCGTGACGTCGGGCGCTTTCACATATTGCTGGTAGATCGAGGTGAAGCGGGCGGCCTCGCCCTGCGCTTCCTTGACCACCCGATCCTTATAGGCGGCGGCATCCTCGCGGATCTGCGACGCCTGCCCGCGCGCATTGCCGAGCACGGTATTGGCGTCGCGCCGCGCCTCTTCCTGGAAGCGGTCCTCGTCCTGTTCGGCGCGCTGCACCTCGTCGAAGGCGTCCGCGACCTCGGCCGGCGGGGCGACGTTCTCGATGGCGATCTGGCTGATCTTCACGCCGGTGTCGTAGCTGTCGAGGATGCCCTGGGTGATCTGCTGCACCTCGATGGCGATCGCGGCCCGCGCATCGCGGAAAATGTCCTGCGCCGGCCGCCGGCCCACCACCTCGCGCATGGCGCTTTCGCCCGCCCCGCGCACCATGTCCTCGGGATCGCGCACGTCGAACAGGAATTTCTCGGGATCGGCCACCGACCAGAGGACGGAGAACTTCACATCGACGATGTTCTGGTCAGCCGAGAGCATCAGGCCCTCATTATTACGCCGCGAACTCGAGGCGTTGACCGAGCCGATCTCGGTCTGGTTCTCGGTCGTCACCACCCGCTCGACGGTCTCGAACGGCCAGAACAGGAAATGTAGGCCCGGCTCGCTCAATGTCGGCTGCGGCTTGCCGAAGAGCAATTCCACGCCCTCTTCCTGCGGCGCGATGGTATAGACGCATTGCAGCAGCCAGAACGCCACGACCACCACGACGACGCCGATGAGCGCCCAGCGTCCGCCCGGCAGGTTGCCGCCGAATTGCTGGCGGCCGCGGTTCAGCAGGTCTTCGAGATTGGGCGTATTGCCGCCGCGCCTGGGCCCTCCACCGGATGGCTGTCCCCACGGCCCGCCACTATTGTTGCGGCCGCCGCCACCCGTATTGTTGTCCCAGGGCATGTCGTACCTGTCGGTCGTTGCGAGTGCCGCCCTATATAGGGAACGGCCGGGGGGTGATCAATCCGGCCAGGCATTCGGCTGGACCGGCCTTTCCGATATGGCTACGTAGCGAGCGCGCTGCCCATGGTTCGAGGCTCCCTTCGGTCGCACCTCACCATGAGGTCGTAGAAATTCCACCACCTCATCCTGAGGTGGGACCCCGGACTTGATCCGGGGGACCCTCGAAGGATGGGCAGCGCGCACTACCGTCGCTCATACACCCGGACGGCATATCCCGCCTCGTCCTTGGGCGAAGGCTCTACGGCCGGCTCCGCCACCACCTTCCACACCGCCGGATCGATCGCCGGAAAAAACACGTCCCCCTCCGGCCGCAGCGCCACATGGCTGATATAGAGCCGGTCCGCGAGCGGCATCGCCTCGGCGTAAATCTCGCCGCCGCCGATCACCACCGCCTCATCCGCTCCTTCGGCTTCGGCGATAGTCTTCGCGTGGTCGATCGCGGCCATGAGATCGTTGATGACGATGACGCCCTCGGGCTGGTAGCCCGGCTGCCGCGACACCACGAGATTGGTCCGCCCCGGCAGCGGCCGGTTGAAAATCTCGAACTGCCTGCGGCCCATGATGATCGGCTTGCCCATCGTGACGCGCTTGAAATGCGCCATGTCCGACGGAATGCGCCACGGGATGCGGCTGCCCGCGCCGATGACGCCGTTCTCGGCCACCGCCGCGATCATGGCGAGGCGAACGCTCATGACGCGCCAAGCCTCGCCAGCGCCTCGCCCGAGACGCGGCACTTCGTCCATTCCTCCAGCAGCACCGCCCCCTGCGACTTATAGAAATCGATCGAGGGCGTGTTCCAGTCGAGCACCGACCACTCGAAGCGGCCGAGCTCCTCGCGCACGCAGCGCCGGGCGAGGTGCTTGAGCAGCGCCTTGCCGATGCCCTTGCCGCGCTCGGCCGGTTCGACGAACAGGTCCTCGAGATAGAGCCCCAGCCGCCCCTGGAAGGTCGAATAGGTATAGAACCAGAGGGCGAAACCCACCGGCCGCCCCTCCCATTCGGCAATGTCGCAGAACACCTTCGGCGCGGCGCCGAAGAGGTCGCGCATTATGTCCGCTTCCGTCGCCCTGGCCTCGTGCTCCAGATGCTCATAGGCAGCCAGATCGCCAATGAAGCGCACGATCAATGCCGCATCGCCAGCGGTCGCCGGCCTTATCGTCAAGCTCAATAGATCTTGCCCCAGGATGTGTTGAGGGTCATTGGCGTTCGGCCCGTTGCGCCGTCATTCCCGCGGAAAGCGGGAATGACGGTGGTGAACTGACGGCGGCTGAAACGAATCCAGACGGCCCCTAATTGCCCTGCGCCGGATTGAGCAGCAGGATTTCGAGTTCGTGTT
>DASZUI010000002.1:0-8917 GCA_035547675.1 Devosia sp. | reverse complement strand
GGCCTGCCGCACTAGCCAGCCAGCCATTCGGCTGGACCGGATTTTCGACGTGATGACGTAGGGCGGCCTGAAAGGGCCGCCCTGGTTCGTTCATGGCCGGATGGCTGCGCATCGGGCGTTGATGGCGCCGGTTCCCGGCCGGATGTGGCGGATATCCACCGATTTCGGTGGACATTTGGACTTCGTTAACAAGAATGACTGGCCTCGGTGGGCGAAAGGCCCTGAAATCCTTGCGTTTCCGCCAGAATCGTCAAAGGGTGGCGCCGTTTTGGCGCGCCGGGGGACGGCGGTCGCTTTCACTATGAGGAAACCAATGAACAAGAACGATCTGATCGGCGTGGTCGCCGACAAGGCGAAGGTTACCAAAGCGCAGGCCGGCGAGGCCGTCGATGCGGTCTTCGACGCCATCACCGCTTCGCTCAAGGGCGGCGATGAGGTTCGGCTGGTGGGTTTCGGCACCTTCACCGTCTCACAGCGCAAGGCGACCACGGGCCGCAACCCGGCGACCGGCGCCGAGATCAAGATTCCGGCGTCCAAGCAGGCGAAGTTCAAGCCTGGCAAGGTTCTCAAGGATTCGCTGAACTAAGCATACTGCGCGACGCAGTCGCGGGACGTGCGCAGGCATAGAGGCTCCGTGCGGGACAGCGCCGGAGCCCTTTGCATTTCCGGGCCGTTGACGGACGCAGCAGCGCCCCCTAATCAGGGCCTGTTTGCGGGCCCTCCCGGCCGGCGGGCGATTAGCTCAGTTGGTAGAGCGCCTCGTTTACACCGAGGATGTCGGCGGTTCGAGTCCGTCATCGCCCACCAAATCTCCCAAGCGCTCCGGGTGCCGAGAAAATCGTTGCCGGATACGGAGGACAGGCGCTTGACTTGGCGGGGGGCGGTCGGTACACGGACGCCTGCATTGAGCGGGCGCGGCCCGTTCGGATGCGGGAGTAGCTCAGTTGGTTAGAGCGTCGGCCTGTCACGCCGAAGGTCGCGGGTTCGAGCCCCGTCTCTCGCGCCATTTGCATTCATCCTGAATTCAGCAAGAAGCAATTAGGCCTGCCGCTTGGCGCAGCGTTTACCGCTGTGGTGCTGTCGCCTTGTTTGTGCCGCGTGGCCGCCCCATGTCTTTCCTGTCTCCCGCGGCGGAACCGGGGCGGGGGGATCGCGGTTTCGCGAGGCGGCGAAGGAGGCCCCAATGCGTTCCATCATTGCCGGTGTCCTCGTCTGGACCGTGCTGCTGCCTGCCGCCCATGCGGCGGACTTGATCAGCTATTCCACCAGCGCCCGCGGACAAGTGCCGGTCAGCGATTCGGCGGCCAAGTTCGACTGGGACGGATTCTATGCCGGCGTCTTCGGCAGCTATCAGCGCGGCGCCGCGAGCGGCGGCGAGCGCGCGGGCCTGGGGATCGACGCGGGCATCGATACGACCTTCAACTTCGTCCTCGCCGGCGCCGAGGTCGCAGTGCAGGGGATCGGCGGGCCGGCGGGGGGCACGACCTATGCCCAGCTGACCGGGCGGACGGGGCTGCTGATCGGTGACAGCGCGCTGCTCTACGGCGCCGCGGGCTACGGGCTCGACACCGGGCCGGCCGACGAAAGCGATCTGCTGGCGGGCGGCGGCATCGAATATGCGCTATCGGGCGACGTATCGCTGCGGGCGCAATATCTGCACGGCTTCCCGATTACGGGCAGCAATCCGAAGGACCAGGTCACGCTGGGCGCGCAGTTCCACTTCTAATCGTTACCGCATCGGTCGCGTGGTTACCGGCTGTTAGCCGAATTGACTAAAATTTTCAGCGGTTCCCTTGTCTCGATGGTGCCCGGACTGGACAATGCGCCACGCCTTCCGTGGAGCTTGCCGATGCCTATCCGTTTTCTGTTCGTCGCCGCCGTGGCCTTGTGCGCAACCCTAGGGGCGGCACGCGCGGCGGATTACGGGTCGGCCTACAGCCCGACCTCGTTCAATTTCGACGGCTTCTATCTCGGGGCCCAGGGGGGCGGCCAGTTCGGCACGCCGGCCGCAGCCGAACTGGGGCTGGTGGCCGGAGCGAATTTCGCGGTGGCAGACCCGGTCGTCGCCGGTCTCGAGTTTCAAAGCGACATGCTGCTCACCAGCAGCAGCAGCAGGGATTTCGACTTTTACGCCCTGGGCCGCGCCGGGGTCGTGATCACCAGCGATTTCATGGCCTATGGCGAGGTCGGCCCGGGCTGGTCGCGCGGCAATTTCGGCTATCTGTTCGGCGGCGGCGGCGAATATGCGCTGACCAATGCGGTGAGCGTGAAGGGCGAGCTGCAGGGAATCGGGAATTGGGGCTCCAGCCCCTTCGGCACCAGGGTGCTGGGCGGCGTTCTGTTTCATATGCAATAGTCGTTATTGGTGTGACCAAAGACGACGTCGCCGTCTTGCCGCCGAGCGGGGCTAAATTGCTGCCACCATTCGAATTTTCGGCTCCGTCGGCGGGCGGTAACCGGCAGCTTTGCTGATACTTGCAATCAGCTTTTCTTTTTCTTGAATCTAGCGAGTGGACGGGCTAAGCCCATGCCGTTCGCCGGTGGCCGCAGCCGCCGACTACGCTCCCGGCCGGCGCGCCATGCCGGCCAAGCAATAGGCTGCCTAATGACCGATTTGCTAAGCAATTACCTGCCGATCGTGCTGTTCATCGGATTGGCTGCCATCATTGGCCTTGCGCTTCTGGTTGCCCCCTTCGTCGTCGCGGTGCGCCGGCCGGACCCGGAGAAGGTCTCGGCCTATGAATGCGGCTTCGACGCCTTCGACGATGCGCGCATGAAGTTCGATGTCCGCTTCTACCTGGTCTCGATCCTGTTCATCATCTTCGACCTCGAGGTCGCGTTCCTGTTCCCGTGGGCGGTCGCCTTCAAGGATGTCGGCTGGTTCGGCTTCTGGGCCATGATGATTTTCCTGGGCGTGCTGACCGTCGGCTTCATCTATGAATGGAAGAAGGGAGCGCTCGAATGGGATTGAGCGAGAGCCCCGGGACCTTGGTTGCGCCGCGGCCGCGAGGTGTTATCGACCCGCGGACGAACAAGCCGGTCGGGTCGGATGATCCGTTCTTCACCGAGATCAACAACGAGCTCGCGGACAAGGGTTTCCTGGTCACCGCGACCGACGACCTCATCACCTGGGCCCGTACCGGCTCGCTGATGTGGATGCAGTTCGGGCTCGCCTGCTGCGCTGTCGAGATGATCCAGGTGTCGATGCCGCGCTACGACATGGAGCGCTTCGGGCTCGCCCCCCGCGCTTCGCCGCGGCAGTCGGACGTGATGATCGTCGCCGGCACGCTGACCAACAAGATGGCGCCGGCGCTGCGCAAGGTCTACGACCAGATGCCTGAGCCGCGCTATGTCATCTCAATGGGCAGCTGCGCCAATGGCGGCGGCTATTACCATTATTCCTATTCGGTGGTGCGGGGCTGCGACCGCATCGTGCCGGTCGACATCTATGTTCCCGGATGTCCGCCCACGGCGGAAGCGCTGCTTTATGGCTGCCTGCTGCTGCAGAAGAAAATCCGCCGTACCGGCACGATTGAGAGATAGGCCCGAATGGACCAATCCGAACTGGGGGTGGCGCTCGGCGAACTGGGCGCCTATCTGGCAGACAGGCTGGGCGACCGGCTGACGGGCCATGTCGTCGCCTTTGGCGAATTGACGCTCAATGCCCGGCGCGACGCGATCCTCGATGTGGTGCGCTTCCTTCACGACGACAGCCAGTGCGGGTTCGTCTCGATCAGCGATGTCTGCGGGGTTGATTATCCCGGGCGCGCCGAGCGCTTCGACGTGGTCTATCATCTGCTCAGCCCGACCCGGAACCTCCGGATACGGGTCAAGGTGACAACCGACGACAGCCATCCGGTCCCCTCGATCGCCGGGATTTTTCCTGGCGCCGACTGGTACGAGCGCGAGGCCTACGACCTTTACGGCATCCTGTTCTCCGGCCACCCGGACCTGCGTCGCATCCTCACCGATTACGGGTTCGACGGCTATCCGCTGCGCAAGGACTTCCCGCTGACCGGCTTCGTCGAAGTCCGCTATGACGAGGAACGCAAGCGGGTCGTCTACGAGCCGGTCAAGCTCGCGCAGGAATTCCGCAATTTCGATTATTTGTCGCCATGGGAAGGCACCGATTACGTGCTGCCCGGCGATGAGAAGGCGAAGAGCTGATGGCCGAAGCCGAAGTCCGCAATTTCACGATCAATTTCGGGCCGCAGCACCCGTCGGCCCATGGTGTGCTGCGCCTGGTCGTGGAGCTCGACGGCGAGATCGTCGAGCGGGTGGATCCGCATATCGGGCTGCTGCATCGCGGCACCGAAAAGCTGATCGAATACAAAACCTATCTGCAGGCGGTGCCCTATTTCGACCGGCTCGACTATGTCGCGCCAATGAACCAGGAGCACGCCTTCTGCCTCGCCGTCGAAAAGCTGCTGGGGCTCGAAGTGCCGTTCCGCGGGCAATTGATCCGCGTGCTTTATGCCGAGATCGGGCGACTGCTGTCGCATATCCTCAACACCACCACGCAGGCGCTCGATGTCGGCGCGCTCACGCCGCCGCTCTGGGGTTTCGACGAGCGCGAAAAGCTCATGATCTTCTACGAGCGCGCCTCGGGTAGCCGCATGCATGCGGCCTATTTTCGGCCGGGCGGCGTGCATCAGGACCTGCCGCAGGAGCTGATCGACGATATCGAGGCCTTCTGCGATCCGTTCCTTACGGTGCTCGACGACCTCGAAAAGCTGATGACGGGCAACCGCATCTATATGCAGCGCAACGCCGATATCGGCGTGGTGTCGCTGGAGGATGCGTGGAAGTGGGGCTTTTCGGGCGTGATGGTGCGCGGCTCCGGCGCCGCGTGGGATCTGCGCAAGGCCCAGCCCTATGAGTGCTACGACCAGCTCGATTTCGACATTCCGATCGGCAAGAACGGCGACTGCTACGACCGCTATCTGGTGCGCATGGACGAGATGCGGCAGTCGATCCGCATCATGAAGCAGGTGATCGGGCTGCTCAATTCGCCGGAAGGGAAGGGGCCGGTGGCCGCGACCGACGGCAAGGTGGTGCCGCCGAAGCGGGCGGAGATGAAGAAGTCGATGGAGGCGCTTATCCATCACTTCAAGCTCTACACCGAGGGCTACAAGGTGCCCGCCGGCGAGGTCTATGCGGCGGTCGAGGCGCCCAAGGGCGAGTTCGGCGTCTATCTCGTCTCGGACGGCACCAACAAGCCCTATCGCTGCAAGATCAAGGCGCCCGGCTTCGCCCATCTCGGCGCCATGGATTTCCTTTGCCGCGGTCACATGCTGGCCGACATCACGGCCATTCTCGGCTCGCTCGACATCGTTTTCGGCGAGGTCGACCGCTAAACATGAACACGATGCCCAACCTCTTCCTGATGCTCTCCTTTCCGCTCATCTGCCTCGGCATGGGGGCGGCGCTGGATTTCGCGCTCGCCGTGGTTCGGCGCCGGAAGGCCGATAGCTTTCCGGGCGGCGCCAATCGCTTCTACTGGGCGGTAATGATCGCCTCGCTGCTGCGGAGCGCGATCTTCAGCCTGTTCTTCGTGCCCGCGCTGGCGCTCGAGGGGGCGGTGGTCAGTGCCTACCATATGAGCCATCTGGAGCTGTCGGTCGCGATGGTGCTGCCGGCCCTGTTCGGCGCCTATTTCGCCACGCGCCTCGAGCGCCATGTCTTCGAGGTGCTCGAGAGCGGATTGCTGCGCGACCGGGCGCGTTTCCTCGCCAGCGTCAGTCCCAAGGTAGGTGCCTGAATGAGCGTCCGCCGCCTCGCCGAAGCCCAGCTCCAGCCGGACGAATTCGCCTTTTCGGCGGAGAACGCACGCTGGGCGGAACGGAAGATCGCCGAATATCCGGCGGGCCGGCAGCAATCGGCGGTCATTCCGCTGCTGTGGCGCGCGCAGGAACAGCAGGGCTGGGTAACCCGGGCGGCGATCGAAACGGTCGCGAAGCTCCTCGACATGCCCTATATCCGGGTGCTGGAGGTTGCGACTTTCTACACGCAATTCCTGCTGCGGCCGGTGGGGACCAATGCCCATGTGCAGGTGTGCGGGACGACGCCGTGCATGCTGCGCGGGGCCGAGGATATCCGCGGCGTCTGCGAACGGCGGATCAACCACGAACCGTTCGAGACCAATGAGGCGGGCACGCTTTCCTGGGAGGAGGTCGAGTGCCTGGGCGCCTGCGTGAATGCGCCGCTGGTGATGATCGGCAACGATACCTATGAGGATTTGACGGTCGAACGTTTCGAGCAGATTCTCGACGCCTTCGAGCGCGGCGAGGGGGCCAGCGTCAGGCCCGGCCCGCAGGTCGAGCGTCAGTTCGGCGCCGCGCAGGGCGGCGCAACGACGCTCTTGGAGGAGCCGACGGCCCAACGCAGCTACAAGCCGTTCCCGCCGGCGCCGGCGCCGGCCAATGCGGCGGGGGCCGCTCCGGCTGCGCCCGCAACGGCGGCGCCGGCGGCGGCCAAGCCCGCTGCGCCCGCAAATCCGCCGGCCCAGGTGGCGGAGCCCGCTCCGACCGTTCCGGGCCGCAAGCGCGAGGTTTCCGAGGAGGCGGCGCCAGCCCTCAAGGGGCCGTCGCGCCGGGGCAAGGTTTCCCAGGCCAAGGCGGAGGCCGAGCAGCTTGCCGCCGACAAGTCCGCCGGGGCGGACGGCAAGCCGGCCCGGGCCATGCGCGAGAACGCCACCGGCGCCGAGTCGCCGGCCGGCAAGGTCGATGCGGGTATGGCGCCGGGCAAGGAGCGCCCGGCGGAAGCGCTGTTCAAGGCGCCCGAAGGGCCGGGCGACGACCTGAAGCTCATCGTCGGCATCGGCCCCGGGCTGGAGCGGGCGCTGAACGCCATTGGCATCACGACCTGGGCGCAGGTCGCCCGGCTGACCGAGGCGCAGATCGCGGTGGTTGAGGGCGAACTCGGCTTCCGCGGCCGGGTGCGCCGCGACAATTGGCTGCAGCAGGCCGAGGTGCTGGCCCGCGGCGGCGCCGAGGAATATGAACGCGTCTTTGGCAGAAAGCCACGTTGAGGTCGCCATGCTCGAGGACAAGGACCGCATCTTCACCAATCTCTACGGCCAGCGCGACTGGGGCCTCGAGGGCGCGCGCGCACGCGGCGCCTGGAGCGGCACCAAGGGCTTCATCGACAATGGCCGCGACTGGATCGTGAACGAGGTCAAGGGCTCGGGCCTGCGCGGCCGCGGCGGGGCCGGCTTCCCCACGGCGCTCAAATGGACCTTCATGCCCAAGGAAGGGGCGGGCGACGGACGGCCGAGCCAGCTTCTCATCAATGCCGACGAGTCGGAGCCCGGTACCTGCAAGGACCGAGAAATCCTCCGGCACGATCCGCACCATCTGGTGGAGGGGTGCCTCCTCGCCGGCCGCGCCATGGGCGCGCATATCGCCTATGTCTATATCCGTGGCGAATTCATCCGCGAGCGGCAGCATTTCGAGGCAGCCGTCCAGCAGGCCTATGACGCCCGCCTGATCGGCAAGAACAATGTCCATGGCTGGGACTTCGACATCGTCGTCCATCATGGCGCCGGCGCCTATATCTGCGGCGAAGAAACCGCGCTCATGGAATCCTTCGAGGGCAAGAAGGGCCAGCCGCGGCTGAAGCCGCCTTTCCCGGCGGCGATGGGCGTCTATGGCAATCCGACCACGGTCAACAATGTGGAATCGATCGCCGTGGTGCCGGAAATCCTGCGCCGGGGCGGCGCCTGGTTTGCCGGCATCGGCCGGCCGAACAATACCGGCACCAAGCTCTTCATGGTTTCGGGCCACGTCAACAAGCCCGCGACCTTCGAAGAGGCGATGGGCGAGTCCTTCAAGGATATCATTGAAAAGCATTGCGGCGGCATACGCGGCGGCTGGGACAATCTTCTGGCCGTGATCCCCGGCGGCGCCTCGTGTCCCGTGGTGCGCGGCGAGGACATGATGACCGCCATCATGGATTTCGATGGCCTGCGCGAAAAGAAATCGTCCTTCGGCACGGGCGGCATGATCGTCATGGACAAGTCGACCGATATCATCAAGGCGATCTGGCGCATCGCGTCGTTCTTCAAGCACGAGAGCTGCGGCCAGTGCACGCCCTGCCGAGAGGGCACGGGCTGGATGATGCGGGTCATGGCGCGCATGGTCGAAGGCCGCGCGCAGAAGCGCGAGATCGACATGCTCTTCGAGGTCACCAAGCAGATCGAAGGCCATACCATATGCGCGCTCGGCGACGCGGCGGCCTGGCCGATCCAGGGGCTGATCCGCAATTTCCGCGATGTGATCGAGGCGCGGATCGACGCCTACACCTACAATTCCGATTCCGAGGGCGCCGTGCCCTCGATCGCGGCGGAGTAGGGCGATGGCAGAGGAGCCGGAGAACATCGTGCTCGTGATGCTCAGGCGCATCGATGACCGTCTGGTGCGGCTGGACGAGCGCCTCGATCGGATCGAGTTCGACGTGCACGAGGTGAAGATCCGAATGACGAGCGAGGAGCGCATGAGCAGCCTCGACCGGCGGATGGATCGCATGGAAGACCGCGTGCTCCGGATCGAAAGACGCCTCGATTTGTCGGAGGCGCATTGATGCACCTCGCCGAACTCAATATCGGCCGGCTGAAATACGAGATCGGCGATCCGCGCATCGCCGATTTCGTGAACAATCTCGGGCGCGTCAACGGGATGGCCGAGCGCATGCCGGGTTTCGTCTGGCGGCTCACCGGGGACGGCAGCAATGACGGCGCGCTCGATTTGAGGCCGTTTCCCGACCCGATGATGGCGGTGAATCTGAGCGTGTGGGAGACGGTCGAAGATCTCGAGCAGTTCGTCTGGAACACGGTCCACAAGCGCTTCTACAACCGCAAGGCGGAATGGTTCGAGCTGATGAGCGCGCACCATTTCTGCATGTGGTTCGTCGAGGAAGG
>DASZUI010000001.1:0-2318 GCA_035547675.1 Devosia sp. | reverse complement strand
CCACGGGAACAGGGCACCGCCTTGCCCCCGCCCCGCCGTCATTCCGGCGAAGGCCGGAATCCAGCAGCGGGCACGGCGCGCGCTGCCCATGGTTCGAGGCTCGGCTTCGCCTCGCACCTCACCATGAGGTTCGGGGGTGCTGTGCCGTCTTCACTTCTAGGACCTCATGGTGAACTGGGCAGCAGCGCGCGCTGCCCATCCTTCGACAGGCTCAGGATGAGGTCGCAGTATGCGGGCATCTAATTCCACCGACCTCATGGTGAGCCTGTCGAACCATGAGCAACGCGCTCCCTACCTGCCCGCGTCGAAACAATCCGGTCCAGCCGAATGGCCGGGGGGATATAAGGTTTTCTTTATGTCCCGTTGATCCGGGGCGGAGGGGCGTCTATAAGGCCGGCGATCCAGACACCCAGACCCCCAATCCAAGACCCCAATCCAAGACCCCAAGGACACGGACCATGCCCACCGAATATTCAGTCAAGGACATCGGCCTGGCCGATTATGGCCGCAAGGAAATCGGCATGGCCGAGATCGAGATGCCCGGCCTGATGGCGATCCGCGAGGAATATGCCGCCGCCCAGCCGCTCAAGGGCGCCCGCATTGCCGGTTCGCTCCACATGACCATCCAGACCGCCGTGCTCATCGAGACGCTGAAGGCGCTGGGCGCCGATGTGCGCTGGGCCTCGTGCAACATCTTCTCGACCCAGGACCATGCCGCCGCCGCCATCGCCGCCGCCGGCATTCCGGTCTTCGCCCATAAGGGCGAAACGCTCGAGGACTACTGGGCCTTTACCGACCGCATCATCGACTGGGGCAATGGCGAGACCGCCAATATGATCCTCGACGATGGCGGCGACGCCACCATGCTGGTTTTGACCGGCGCCAAGGCGGAGAGCGATCCCTCGATCCTCGACAATCCCGGCAATGAGGAAGAGGAAATCTTCTTCGCCACCATCAAGAAGCGCCTCGCCCGCGAGCCCGGCTTCTATTCCAAGGTCCGCGCCAATATCCGCGGCGTCTCCGAGGAGACGACGACGGGCGTCATGCGGCTCTACCAGCTCCAGGAGCGCGGCGAGCTGCCCTTCCCGGCGATCAACGTCAACGACTCGGTCACCAAGTCGAAATTCGACAATAAATACGGCACGCGCGAATCGCTGGTGGACGCCATCCGCCGCGGCACGGACGTGATGCTGGCCGGCAAGGTGGCGATCGTCTGCGGCTATGGCGATGTCGGCAAGGGCTCGGCCCAGTCGCTCTCGGGCGCCGGCGCCCGCGTGCTGGTGACCGAGGTCGATCCGATCTGCGCCCTGCAGGCGGCCATGGACGGCTTCGAAGTGGTGACCCTGGAAGACGCGGCGCACCGCGCCGACATCGTGGTCTCCGCCACCGGCAACAAGGATATCATCACGCTCGAGAATATGCGGCAGATGAAGGACATGGCCATCGTCTGCAATATCGGCCATTTCGATAATGAGATTCAGGTTTCGGCGCTGCGCAATTTCAAGTGGACGAATGTGAAGCCGCAGGTCGATATCGTCGAGCTCGGGCCCAACCGGCGCATCGTGCTTCTGTCCGAGGGGCGACTGGTCAATCTCGGCAACGCCACCGGCCATCCGAGCTTCGTCATGTCCGCCTCCTTCTCCAACCAGACGCTGGCGCAGATCGAGCTCTGGACCAATGGCAAGGGCCTCGAAAACAAGGTTTTCGTGCTGCCCAAGCATCTCGACGAAAAGGTCGCCGCGCTCCACCTGCCCAAGCTCGGCGCCAAGCTGACCCAGCTCACCAAGGCCCAGGCCGACTATATCGGCGTGCCGCAGAACGGCCCGTTCAAGTCCGAGCAATATCGGTACTGATTTAATTCTGCGGGAAGCGCCGAGGCGTTAACCCATCGGAAAGAATCACGAGCCCCGGAGCATCGCTTCGGGGCTCTTTGCGTCGCGCGCCGGTCAAGGGCCTATCTCGCCCTTTTGCCCGCTCTGCACAATCAACTAGACTCTTTTTTGCGGATTCCGCGGTCGGTATTGTTGGGTGATTCGGGTGCCTGGGGGCTCCCCGATCACGGTGCCGATGGCAGCAGCCCTGCTGGCCGGCGGCGCCCGTTCCGGCGGGGCATTGCCCGCGTCGGAGCCCGCGCGTATCGGGGCGCCAGGATGGCGCCCGCGGGCTTGTGCCAGAAGTGGCGTCTATTTGGCTAAAAGGGGTGGGTGCATGCGGCCGGATCGCTTCCGGGACGATCGACGATTCCTGAGCGACATCAGGCTCCTGGGGTGTTCCAGCGCCGTGCTCGGACTCGTCGCGACCGGGCCTGCCCTTGCCGC